>NZ_BAAJLP010000032.1:0-66947 GCF_057547795.1 Alteromonas sp. 4NH20-0104
GTGCGAAACTCTTGATATCGTTATGATATTTTTGGCCTTCGCGGCTTCAGTTTTTATTGCTAACCCCTGAAGCGGGATGCGTATATTACGCTCTTTATTTTCAGTGTCAACAACTTTTTGAAATTTAATTTCGAAGGTTGCCACTCAAAACCACTTCAACTTTGTTTATTCAACCTCGCTGAAGTGAGGCGCGCATTCTACGCTGATGGCTTCCAGTGTCAATGCATTTTTTGATTTTTTTCAAACTCTGCATTTGGCTGTAAGCCGCTTCCAATAAGGCTTATCGCAATATTGTTGGGTTGGCGTTTAAGTGCGTTCCCCGTTGAAGTGGGGCGCATTATAGAGAGTTAAGACTACACGTCAACGCTTATTTTAAAAAAACTGTCATAATTGATTTGTTCGCTCATTAATAACGCTATTTGCTAGTTTTATGCGCTATTTCCAGTATCCGAGCTTCTTGCGTAACTGAAATTTACGCCATATTCCTGGCTTATGAGGCTTTAGTTTCCCTTTAAAGTTTAAGATGAAATCATCAATGGCATCTAATACCCGTTCGCAGTTGTGTCCGTCCCTGTATTTTTCGTGGTATTCGACATAGGTATTAATCGATTCCATTAATTCAGGTGGCCTGGTTAATGCTGCATCTAATGCCCGTTCTATTTCCTTTGTACTAGTCACATCCAGTAAATGTGGGCCAGGGTTAGTATTGCGGTATGTGACGACCGGCTTATCCTGCATCATAAATTCAAGAATGATTGATGAGCTATCACATAACAACACGCTTGCCTCATTCACAGTTTCTAAATCCACGTTATGCAGATATCTAACATTATCCAGCGACGCTGCTAATTGTTTGTATCGTTCAACGACTTCAGTTCCATGTAACTTTGGGTGAAACGTTAGTACCCAGTTCCAGTCACGCTCTTTCGCTAAGCTTTCTATTGTTGTGTACACTGCCTCTGCTGAACTAATCCCTTTAGTAAAGGTTGTGCCATATAAAATAGTGGGAGGGTTGGTTGCCGGTGGTTGTTTGCCGTTTATATAGGAATCCACTTTACACCAGCCGGTTTCATAAGCTTTAAAGCTGCCATGCTTTTGCTCCAGTAGTTTATAAGGCTCGGTACTGCTCGGCCCTTGTGTACAAATTAAGTCGAACCAACCCCGGATACGAAAGTGTGAATCTTCCTGATAGGTCTTTTCACCGCGCTTACCAATAAAGTAGCCATGGAACACCCCTACTTTTATACCAGGAATAAAATGATAGATGTAATTGCCAGGAGTTAGCGTTGCATCGGGGTTATACGCTACAAGCTCCTCAACCGTGTTCAGCTTTTTTTCATCCGGATGCAATAGATCTTCACAACCCGCCTCTAAGTACCATGCGACTTCACCCCCACGCTTTACAATCTCAGATTGGATTGGTCTCAGTATTGAATAAGCATAAGGTAATGCCGCAAATAGTACGTAGCGCTTTGACATGAACTCTCCATAACAATGACATAGGTTGGATACGGTATTGTATCAGTATTCCTTTATATCGCGTTTCAATCTGACCACAGATCATTAAGAATGTTCGTAACAGACTTTGCCGGTCGGATATTAACGCAGTTAATGTTTATAATAGAGTTCCTACCCTAAAACACACCAATTCAAAGAGAAACATATGCAACAAACTATTAGTAGTTTTAAAGGAATAACCCCCGATATTAATCAAGGCGTCTATATTGCCGATTCAGCCCGTCTGGTTGGCCAGATTGAAGTAGGCGATGACAGCAGTATCTGGCATATGGTCGCTGCGCGAGGTGATGTTAACTATATAAAGGTAGGTGCGCGCAGCAATATCCAGGACGGTACTATCTTACACGTTACCCGTAAGTCCGCCGGTAACCCTGACGGCAACCCTCTGATCATTGGTGATGATGTGACCGTTGGTCACAAATGCATGTTGCATGGCTGCGTACTGGGCAACCGTATTCTGGTTGGCATGGGTGCCATCGTTATGGACGGTGCAGTGGTTGAGGATGATGTCTTTATTGGTGCCGGTACCTTAGTGCCCCCCAATAAGCGCCTGGAAAGCGGTTACCTGTACGTCGGAAACCCAATGGTACAGAAACGACCGTTAAAAGAAGCTGAAATCGCTTTCTTAAAACAGTCGGCTATTAATTATGTCGAGTTAAAAAACGAATACCTCGCAGAGGGATAACTTCAGCTAGCAATTACGCAGGTATTCAATCACGTTAGCCGTGGCCGGCTGTTTGCCGGTCCAGATATAAAATGCCGCGGCGGCTTGCTCCACCAGCATACCCAAACCATCAAGTTGCTGCCCAGCGCCAAGTTTTTGTGCGTGAGCCATAAATACAGTGGCCCCATTGTCCTTTGCGTATACCATGTCATAGGCCAGCTTGCAGGTAGCTAACAGAGAGTCCGGTACATCGGGCAGATTGCCAGACAGGCTGGCAGAAGTAGAGTTAATCACAACATCATAATGCTCAGCCAGCTGTTGCTGACTCACCGCTTCAACCTTAGGGTTATTAGCATCATCGGCAATATCCTGAGCCTTTGCTATGGTTCTGTTAAGGATATGCAGTTGCTCAATTCCCGCATTAACCAATGGATGAATCACTCCCCGGGCAGCGCCACCAGCGCCTAATAATAAAACTGTCGTCCCCTTGAGGTTAAGTCCGTTGTTGGTCAGGTCGGCCACCAACCCAATGCCGTCGGTATTATAGGCACATAACTCACCATCACTATTCAGCATCAGGGTGTTCGCCGCTTTGGCCATTTTAACCGCGTCGTCTTTATGCATGGCCATACCAAAGGCCCTTTCCTTGAAAGGTACCGTTACATTACAGCCCACGGTTTGTGGCGCAGCAAAAAAGTGGGTAATGGTCGTTTCAAAGTCATCCAGGGGCGCTTCTATTTTCTCGTAGTTGATCTCTTCGGCGCAGGATTTTGCGAACATTTCATGAATGGTTGGTGATAAACTCTGAGCAATTGGATTTCCAAACACGGCAAACTTTTTCATGGGATTATTATCGAAACTGGGTATGGGAAAGAAAACTTCGGATAACAATACTGGTGTTACTACCCCCTATCAAGCAATAGGTGGAGAAAATACCGTCAGGCAGTTGGCCAATCGTTTTTATGACATTATGGAAAACGACCCTATGGCGGCGGAGCTTTTAGCGATTCACCCGCAACCGCTGGACCGGATCCGCCATGTGTTTTTTCTGTATCTGACAATGTGGCTTGGCGGTCCAAACCAGTATGAGCAGGAACGGGGGCATCCGCGGCTAAGAGCCAGACACCTGCCTTACACGGTAACACCTACACTAAAAGCTCAATGGATGTATTGCATGCGTAAAGCTATGTATGAATGTGTTAACGACATGAATGTGGCAGACCAGCTGTTACGAGCTCTCGATCAACTGGCTGATCATATGGTCAATCGTAAAGATGAAGCCGTTTAATCCCCCCACAAAAAAGGCCCTCCAATGAAGGGCCAACAGGCAGTGCAAAAACACAAGGTGAAACTGATAAAACGACTAGTTAGAACTTGTAACCGGCAGAGATAGTGAATACATAAGGGTCAATATCCACGTCTACGCTGCCTTTTACGTCAGCAACGGTAAATTCTGCGGTGGTGTCGATTTTGATGTAACGGGCAGAAGCATTGATAGACCAGTTATCATCAATCTCATAATCAAAGCCAACCTGAGCCGCTAAGCCAAAAGAGTTGTCTAAATCCAGATCGGTAAACGTTTGATCTTCACGAGCGCCGGTAAATTCTTCGTCGAAGAAAATGGTGTAGTTTACGCCAACGCCAACATAGGGAGTGAAGGCACTGTTGGTATCGAAGAAGTAGATAGCACTAACAGTGGGTGGTAAGTGAGTTACCTCAGCCAGTTTACCGTCGCCTAAACCCAGGCCATTGTCGGCAGTATCAATAAGGGTAACGTCATGTGTAAAAGGCGTAGCGGCAAGTACTTCAAGGCCCCAGTTAGAGTCGAGCATATAGACCAGGTTCAGGCCCAGCTGTGTGTTAGAGTCAACCTCAACACCCATACCTACATTGCCACCCAGGGCATCTACATTAACGTTGCTTGAATCGTCGTTTGGTGTAACGGAAGTTAAACCAGCACGAACAATGATATCGCCGGCTTCATAGGCAAATGCTGAAGGCGCAGAAACTAGTGCGGCTAGAACTAGTGTAGCTAAAGCTGATTTTTTCATTGTGTATTTTCTCATTCGTTTAAGTTGATGGAGGCTAATGTACGCCTCCTGACAAATAAAAATTTGATCTAAAACAAGTTTGAAAATACGTTTAAAAATCTGCGAATTAAGGTTGATCTACGTCAAAAAATCCCGGTGCAAGGACTCGCTTTTACCACTCAATAGGCGTAAGCCAGTCCTGCAATTTTGCTTCCGGAGAGCCCGCCGGTGCGGCAAAGCCATATTCCCAGCGAGCCAGGGGTGGCATAGACATCAGGATAGACTCCGTACGCCCACCGGTTTGTAAACCGAATAACGTCCCCCGGTCGTAAACCAGATTAAACTCCACGTATCGACCGCGGCGATAGAGCTGGAACTGACGCTCGCGCTCACCATAAGTGGTATTTTTGCGGCGCTCTATAATTGGTACATAGGCATCAAGATACCCATTACCCACGGCTTGAATGTACGCGAAACACTGTTCGAAATCCCATTGATTGAGGTCATCAAAGAACAGGCCGCCCACGCCACGGGTTTCATTACGGTGTTTGAGGTAAAAATAATCATCGCACCACGCTTTGTGTTCTGCATAAACGTTGTCGCCAAAGGGCTTACAAATTTTCTTGGCGGTGTTATGCCAGTGCTGAACATCCTCTTTAAAAGGATAAAACGGGGTTAAGTCAAAACCACCACCAAACCACCAGATTGGCGTTTCGCCCTCTTTCTCAGCAATGAAAAAGCGAACATTGGCATGGGAAGTCGGAATGTAAGGATTGTGAGGATGAATAACCAGTGAGACACCCATTGCCTGAAAGCTACGGCCCGCCAGTTCGGGGCGCGAAGCTGTGGCCGATGCAGGCATTTGCGTACCATGCACATGAGAAAAATTAACGCCCCCCTGCTCTATTACCGCCCCATTCTTAATTACCCGGGAGCGGCCACCGCCACCTTCTTCACGTTTCCAGGCGTCCTCAACAAAGTGACCTTTGCCATCAGCCAGTTCCAGGGTGTGACAAATGCTGTCCTGTAAAGCCAGTAAAAACGCTTTCACCGATTCAATGGCCTGCGGCGTGTCCTTTAAGGGGGTAATACTCATGATTAATTCCGAATGGTGGTACCGGTTAAGGCATCTTTAATGGTAGAAGGCTGAGTGGCGCCGCCGACGACACCCGAAACATAGTGCACGCTGTTGGCAAAGTAGGTTCTGGCTTCTTCGGTGGTTCTTGCCGGCTCTTGCCCGGTCAGGTTAGCACTGGTAGACACAATCGGGCGGCCGAGTTTGTTACACAGTTCCCGGGCACCTGCGTGGTTGGTTACCCGCACAGCGATAGCGTCATGCTCGCCGGTCAGCCATTTTGGTGCCGTAGCCGACTTAGGTAACAGCCAGGTAACCGGGCCCGGCCAGCAGGAGAAAATACTAAAACGTTTGTCCTGGGGAATAGCGTTGTCGTCGACATAAGGTAAAAGCTGAGAATAGTTGGCCGCAAGCAGAATAAGTCCTTTCTCCACGGGCCGCTGTTTTAATGCCAGTAATGACATAACCGCGGCTTCGTTGTCGGGATCGCAGCCTATGCCCATCACCGCTTCGGTGGGGTATACCATAAGCTGGCCACTTTCAAACGCTGCTATATCAGCATCCTGATGAACTGATTCAACGCCCATTTGTTACCTCTTATTCTGTTTCTTCGCTTGCTGCTTCTTTATAGCCACACAGTGGCTGCGGGCACACTAAACTGCCCTTTTTCTCGACCAGTATAGCCCATCCGCAATCGGGACAGGTTTTCTCAACCGGCGCGAAATTTACCACATAACGGCATTCAGGATAACGATTGCACGCAAAAAAGCGCTTACCGTATTTATTTGTGCGATCTAACAGGTGCCCTTTATGGCACTTAGGACAGGTAACGGAGGTATCGGTTTGAGGTTTGGCGTTTTCTATGTGATGGCAAGCCGGAAAATTGGTGCACCCAATAAACATACCGTAACGGCCTTTTTTAATGGCCATTGACGACCCGCATTCCGGGCAATGACTGTCTTCAATAACCTTCAGAGTAGTGGTTTGATTATCGTGTAACGGCTTAGCGTAGTGACAATCAGGATAGCCACTACAGCCGATAAACGGGCCCGATTTACTGTTTCTGATGCGCAGCTCTTTACCACAGTCCGGGCACGGCCCGTACTGATGCTCTAAAGCGTGCTCATGCGCTTCGAACAGTGAATGATCAATCTTCGACACAGCCCTACACTTCGTAATCTACAAGATTAATGAAGTATACCGTCATGCTCTTCGAATAACAGATCTTCCATCTGTGCGTAGGCATTTTCTTTGCCTGGCACATTAAACAACACCATCAGGACTACCCACTTAAGATCTTCCAGACAGAATTCCGGCGAATCTATCTCCATGACTCTGTCGATGACCATTTCACGGGTGCTGGCATCCAACACGCCAACCTGTTCAAGGAACAATAAGAATCCCTGACATTCAACATCCAGGCGCATTTGTTCCTGTTGCGTATAAATACGGCTCAGGCTGCTGGAGATGCCTTTACAGAAGTAGGGGTTAATATCAGTTTCTTGCAGCGCGGCGAGTTTTTCCAACCAGGCTAGCGCTTTGTATATCTCATCGTGATGAAATCCTGCGCGGACCAATTCTTCGGTTAACTCATCCTGATCGACGCGAATTTCGGTTTCACTATGGATGAAGTTTTCGAAGAGATACATGAGGATATCGAACATAGCATTTTCCCCCTCAATTTGAAGCAATCACTAAACGGTGATTACCTAACCTCGCAAACTCTATTGTAGTGGTCTGGTCTTTTTTCAAGTCTCAAGACCAGTTTTGCGTACGGTATCGATGCAAAAAACACAGCATCTAAGTTCAACTTATCTAAAAATACGGATAATGCCAAGCTTTGGGTCGACTTTTTTTCGATTACGTCGAGCAATAAGCGGCAAGCCTCTGAGACACATACGAAATAAGCCACACGCCCGAACACACCCTGTGAACGTATTTTAGCCACGAATGTAACCACCAGGCACCGCCACAACCATTCCTTGTAACTCCAGCTCCACCAGCTTGGGCATCAAACGATTCACCGAAAGCCCGGTTTTCTCAACCAGATAGTCTATATCTATCGGCTCGCCGGCAAATTCATTGAGTAATGGATCGCTGTGGCCTTCGTTTGGATGAAGACTCTTTTGCTGCTGATTAACTACAGGCAACCAGCCCAACTCTTCAAATATATCCTCTGTTCGGGTTACCAGTCGTGCACCTTGCTGGATAAGGTAATGGGGTCCTTCACTCAGTGGGTTATTAATATTGCCCGGCGTGGCAAACACCTCTATGCCCATATCAGCAGCCAGATTGGCCGTGATCATCGAGCCGCTTTTTATGCGTGCTTCAATAAGCAGCACACCACTCGACAAAGCCGCAATCAAACGATTACGCCGGGGAAAATGATAAGGTTTCACTTGCTCCCAGGGCGGAAACTCAGACACTAAACAGCCCCCCTGCTCAACAATGGCGGACGCTAGCGCCAGATGACTACGAGGGTAAATATTATCGAGGCCACCCCCGAGTATCGCCACGGTGCTGCCAGGCGTAGGATAAGCGCCTTGATGCGCTGCGCCATCAATTCCCAGCGCCAGTCCACTGGTTACCGTAATACCGCCTTCGCCCAGCTCCTGAGCCATTCGACGAGCAGTGTTTAATCCGTGAATTGTTGCTTTGCGACTTCCCACAATGGCCACTTGCGATGCCTGCAATAAGCCGGGTCTGCCGCGGCAAAATAACACCAGCGGGGGTGAGTCCAGTTGCTTTAAACGTGCCGGGAAGATTGAATCGGTGATGGCAATAATTTGATTGAGCGGTTCAGCACTCAGCCAACGATTGACGTTTTCAACCTCCTCACTTTCAGAGGTTATCCGGGTGACTTCTTCTGATTTGAGACCACACCGCAAAAGTTCATCGGCGGGCAGTTTAAAGAGCTGCTCAACGGTTAAACCGAAATGTTCCAGCAGTGCCAGCCAGAACGCCGGCGACCGTTTTTTAATGACACTCAGGCGCAGCCAGAAGTTGGTAAGTTGTGATAGTTGATTTTGCATTAACACTCCCGTACTCAGCACTGAGACGGGAGTGTCAGTACTGATTATGGCTGGGCGACAATGTTGCCGGTTCGAACCATGTCACTGGCCCGGGTTATAATGCCGTAACTGGCATTGGTAAAAGTGCTGAATATAACCAGTTCACCCACTTTTAATGCAGGCTGATGTACGGTACTGCCATCATCAAACACACTTACAACCACTTTACTTTCCGTGGAATACTTGGGCTCCTCACCATCGATGATAATTGGGCCCTGCTGATAAATACCCATTACGGTGCCAGGCTCAATCTCGTCTTCGCCCAGGTCTACAATGACTACATCGTATTTGCCGAGTAACTGGTACTGATGCAGGTTGCCCACGATGAACGCCCGCTGCGATTCATCGGCTGCTTTTAAGGTCATATCGCCGGCCGTCTTAGGCTCACCGTACAGCAATTTGTCACCACGCTTGGCTTCAGAGTTTGAACCGGCAATTTTCACCAGCCACTCTCCTTCGGCACGGTCTTCAACCATGCTTGCATCGGCAATATGGTGAATCTGTACGCCCAACTCGTTACCATCGAGGTCTTCAATTGTAGATTGCTTGCGGATCACGCGATACTGATCTCTTGAACGGCCGCTGCGTCGACTCATTACGAGGTCTTCATTAACAAACCGTATCGACGCATTTTTATCGCCCAGTAAATGCGGCAGGATTTCGTACTTACCGGAATCAAGGATTTCGTGGTGCTGGATGTAAGGCTCGATAACTGACCAGGGTAATAAGCTAATCGGCTCGCCCTGTTTAACCTTACGGTTAGCATTGGGGGAGAGCGTGACCTGAGTCTTTTGCCTGACCATCTCCAGAACCGGCTCGCCGTCAACGATCCTGAGAATCAGCACGTCCCCCGGGTAAATAAGATGGGGATTCAGAATTTGTGTATTGTTGCGCCACAATTCAGGCCATAACCAGGGCTTATCCAGAAAGATACCGGCGATATCCCACAGCGTATCGTTCTTTTTAACCGTGTAACGGGTTGGAGCATCGGATTTAACTTCCAGAGCCAGAGCACAGCCGGCGCTGACCCATAGCATCACTCCAGCCAGTAACATGGCCCATTTCTTTGCAATTCTTAACATTATATCCCCTCGCCAGTAACGTCTCGCAGCCAGCCCTATGCTTGTATTATTAGATCACAATCCCCAATAATTCAGTATAGAAGAGATTAATACTGCATGAAAACGTGCATTAAGCTAGAATAATGCCTGTTAGGGCAGGATAAATAGCATCATCGGCCTTAGCGTATAATTCTTAATACAGAAAGAGTGTAAATATCGACAGATGGCAATATTAGACGTATTACAATTCCCCGACGAGCGCCTTCGTACAGTGGCTAAGCCTATCGACGAAGTCAACAGCGAAATTAAACAACTCGTCGCCGACATGTTTGAGACCATGCGTGAAGAAAAAGGCATTGGCCTGGCTGCAACGCAGGTTAACAGACACGTGCGCCTGGTAGTCATGGACGTCTCCGAAGAACAGAACGAGCCCCGCGTTTTTATTAATCCGGAAATCGTAAACAAAGAAGGTTCAACCATCAGCGAAGAAGGTTGTTTGTCGGTACCGGGTAACTACGCCAAGGTAGACCGCGCTGAAAAAGTTACGGTAAAAGCCCTCGATGGCGAGGGGGAATCCTATGAGCTGGAAGCCGATGGCCTGTTGGCGATTTGTATTCAGCACGAACTGGATCATCTGGATGGTAAGTTATTTGTTGATTACTTATCGCCTTTGAAGCGCCAACGTATTCGAAAGAAACTCGAGAAAGAAGCCCGTCTGGCCGCGAAAGCCTAAGAGAACAGCCTTGTGACCAAGCCACTGAATATTGTTTTTGCCGGTACGCCGGACTTTGCGGCGACCCATTTAACGGCTTTGCTCAACAGCCAACATAATGTGATTGCGGTTTACACCCAGCCTGACCGCCCTGCCGGTCGCGGCAAAAAGTTAACCCCCAGCGCCACCAAACAGGTGGCCGAAGCACATAATATCCCGGTTTATCAGCCGGCCTCGTTAAAAGGCGAAGCTGCTCAGCAGGAACTGGCGGCGCTCAAACCCGATATTATGATAGTAGTGGCTTATGGCTTGCTGCTGCCCAAAGCCGTGCTGGATATCCCGGAGCGCGGCTGCATAAATGTGCATGGCTCCATTTTGCCTCGCTGGCGAGGGGCTGCTCCCATTCAACGCAGTATTTGGGCTGGCGACGAACAAACCGGTGTCACCATTATGCAAATGGACGAAGGCCTGGATACCGGCGCCATGTTGCATATTGCCAGATTGCCGATTACCGATTCAGATACCAGCGCCACGCTGTATTCCAAACTGGCAGAAATTGGCCCGCAGGCCCTGGTTAACGTACTCGATGATTTTGACTCACTGAATGCCGAACCGCAAAAGGAAGACAGCGCCACCTACGCTAAAAAGCTCAGCAAAGAAGAGGCCTTCCTCAATTGGCAGGATCCGGCCGAGCAACTAAACCGCAACGTGCGGGCGTTTAATCCCTGGCCGATTTGCTGGAGTCAGGTTAACGGTAAAAACATTAAGGTCTGGCAGGCTTCTGTGAGCGAGCTCTCCACAGCCAATAAAGCCCCCGGAACCATTCTGGCCGCCGATAAATCCGGGATCGTGGTAGCCACCAGCGATAAAGCACTTTGCATAGAGCAATTGCAATTGCCGGGTAAAAAACCCATGGCTATTCAGGATGTACTCAACGGCTACCAGGATTGGTTCGCAGTAGGCAGCGTACTGCCTGGTGCGCCAGAGCAATCACAATGAAACTGCCGGCAAGAGTTGATCTTCGCGCCGATACTGCGTGGGTAATTTTTCAGGTACTTGAACAGGGAAAATCCTCCCGCGAGGCGTTGGCCATGGCGCAAGCCAGGCACAGCAAACAGGATGCTGCCTGGCTACAGGAAATGGCAATGGGCGTCTTTCGCCATCTGCCTCAGCTACAAATATGGCTACGCGAGCTTCTCGAGCAGCCCCTCAAAGGCAGTAAAAAAATCCTCGAGCATGTCATTTTGCTGGGCTTTTATCAGCAGGCTTACAGTCGCGTGTCTGACCATGCGGCCGTTGCTGCAACGGTTAACGCTGCGGAAGTGCTTGGCGGCAAGAGTCTGAAAGGATTAATTAACGCCATACTGAGAAACTTCCAGCGTCAACAGCTTGCCGCTCAGGCCAGCGATAACCCTATAATCCAATCGGGTTTACCCAAATGGCTGTATAAACGGCTGGCTAACGCCTATCCGCAAGAAATAGAGAGTATTGTTAGCGGCATGAATCAGCCCGCGCCTATCTGGCTGAGGGTGAACCAGCAGCAATGTACTCACCACCATTATTGTAATGCCCTGACCGATGCCAGTATTAGCTTCGCGCTGTCAGAGCAGCATCCGGACGCTGTTATCCTGCTCGATCGCACACCTATTACCACTCTGCCAGGCTTTACCGAAGGCTGGTTTAGCGTGCAGGACGGTGCAGCCCAGTTGGCGGCCCCGCTGCTTGATGCTCAGCCAGGCGAACGTATTCTGGATTGTTGCGCTGCTCCCGGGGGCAAAAGTGCCCATATTCTGGAGCGCTCGACGGCGTTGGCAGAGCTAATTGCTCTGGACAGCGAGGCCTCTCGCCTGGAGCGGATGACCGAAAACTTAAACCGACTGCAGTTGCATGCCAACATAGTGTGCGCTGATGCCGCAGAGGTTGAAAGCTGGTGGGACGGTAAGCCCTTTGATCGTATATTACTGGATGCCCCCTGCTCGGCTACCGGCGTTATTCGCCGCCACCCCGACATTCGCTGGTTACGTAAATCGGCCGATATCGAGGTACTGGAAGCTCTGCAGTATAAAATACTCACCAATCTGTGGCGCACACTGAAAACCGGAGGCACTTTGCTCTATGCTACCTGCTCTGTGTTGCCGGTTGAAAACAAAGCACAGATAAGCCGCTTCCTGCAAGAACACAGTGATGCGCAGCTACTGCCCATCCATTCCGGAGAATCCATCGAACAGCCCGGACGGCAAATATTACCCGGCGAGCAACAAATGGATGGTTTCTATTATGCGAGGCTGCTAAAGTCTTAATAACCAAGATTAAAAACACCTTACAACGACGATGAAAATTATCATCCTTGGCGCAGGACAGGTTGGCGGCACACTGGCTGAAAACCTGGTAGGCGAAAAAAACGAAATCACGGTGATCGATTCCGATCCCGTTATTCTGCGTGCGTTGCAGGACCGCCTCGATCTGCAGGTTGTAACCGGTGTGGGCTCCCACCCCGATGTGCTGCGTAAAGCCGGAGCCGAAGACGCCGACATGCTGATTGCTGTAACCAACAGCGATGAAAGTAACATGCTGGCATGTCAGGTGGCTTACAGCCTGTTTAAAACCCCTACCAAAATTGCCCGGGTCCGCTCCGAGCAGTACATCATTTACCAGGAGCAGCTGTACAAGCAGCAGGATATTCCGGTAGATCATATTATTGCCCCGGAACAACTGGTAACCCAGGCCATAAAGCGCCTGATTGACTATCCCGGCGCCCTGCAGGTAGTGGAATTTGCCGAAGGCAAAGCCAGCCTGGTAGCGGTAAAAGCCTATTACGGCGGCCTGTTGGTGGGCCATGCGCTGTCGGCTCTGAAAGAGCATATGCCCAATGTAGAAACCCGTGTAGCGGCTATTTACCGCCGCGGTAAGCCTATCCGGCCACTGGGTACCACCGTCATTGAAGCCGATGACGAAGTATTCTTTATTGCCGCCACCAAGCACATTCGTGCCGTTATGAGTGAGCTGCAAAAGCTGGAGTCCAGCTACAAACGTATTATGATTGCCGGTGGCGGCTTAATTGGAGCAGGCCTGGCAAAACGCCTGGAGCACAATCACAACGTAAAACTGATTGAATACAGCCCGGAGCGAGCGCAGTATTTATCCGCCCATCTTGATAAAACCATTGTCTTTAGTGGCGATGCTTCCGACTCTACACTGCTGAGTGAAGAAGGCGTAGAACAGGTTGATGCGTTTATCGCGGTAACCAACGACGATGAAGCCAATATTATGTCAGCCATGCTGGCTAAACGCATGGGCGCGCAAAAAGCCATGGTGCTCATCCAGCGCAGCGCGTATGTGGATCTGGTCCAGGGCGGCGAAATCGATATCGCCTTCTCACCCCAGCAAGCCACTATCTCAGCTTTGCTTACTCATGTTCGCCGCGGAGACATAGTTAATGTGTACTCACTTCGCCGCGGTGCCGCAGAAGCTATAGAAGCCATAGCACATGGCGATAAGAATACGTCAAAGGTGGTAGGCCGCGAAATTGGCAGTATTAAATTACCCCCTGGCACCACCATAGGTGCCATTGTTCGCGAAGAACAAGTGATCATCGCGCACAGCGATACCGTGATAGAAGCCAACGACCACGTCATCTTGTTTTTGGTTGATAAGAAATATATCAATGATGTGGAGCGTTTGTTCCAGCCTAGCGCATTCTTTTTTGGCTAAAGATCGTTCAGTTTGCTTGCAAAACACGACTAAACTGATAAATTTTACTATGTTGTGGTGTTACTCAGGATGTTGAATTTTCGCTAAGGAGTATGGCGAATAACAACGGCTTTCCTCGTTTATACAACACCGTTGCCGGTGAGGTTAAGTATATAATCACTAGAACGTTTTTACTGAAACGTGATACCCCATCGGTTTCCTTAATTGTTAGTATTATATGAGAGGGATCCGTGAAAACTATCAATTCAAAGATTGTAAAACCGTTCCAGCAAACCCCTATTAAATCACTGAAACTGTTAACTATTGCCACTGCTTTGGCTTTTCAAACGGCGTGTATGTCAACCAACCCGATGATGGGCGGCAGTGACAGCACCGTTACCGGCGCCGCTGGCGGTGCAAATGCATCGGAAAACAATACTGCTCTGGAAAAATGCGATGCCCCATTGGGTACCGCTTCGATATTTGAAGACACAACCTTGCCCTGGTGGCAGGATTACCGAAGAACCTACCCTAAAGTCGGAAGTACTGTTCCCATACTTCGCCTGATGATTCAGCAATCAAATTGCTTTGTGATTGTAGAACGTGGCCGGGCGATGAATGCGATGAACAGAGAACGTCAGCTAATGCAATCCGGCCAGCTACGCAATACCAGTAATATAGGTGCAGGACAAATGGTTGCCGCTGATTACACGGTAAGCCCGGAGATCATGTTTGCCGAGAAAACGGCCTCTGGAAAAGCTATTGGTGGCGCTATACTCGGCGGCCTGGGTTCCCTGGTGGGTGGTGCTTTTGACAAAAACGAAGCTGCTACCACGCTAATGCTAATCGATAACCGCTCAGGTGTGCAGCTATCATCCTCGTACGGTTCATCGTCGAACTATGATTTTGGCATGTTTGCCGGCATGTTTGGTGGAGGTGTTGGCGGTGCAGGTGGCGCTTATTCGAAAACACCTGAAGGTAAAATGCTGACAACCGCGTTCGCCGACTCGTTTAATAATATGGTTAAAGCACTGAGGAACTACAAAGCTCAGGAAGTCGAAGGTGGTCTTGGCAACGGCGGTTCTCTATCGGTTAGCGGTGCACAAGACGCTCAGCCACAAACCCAGCCAATTCCACAGGAGCCCAGCCCACCGCTGGTATCAACAGCGGTTTATGTGGAACCCACGCCAGCATCGACTTCTGTGAATAGAAGCAAAAGCTATAACTTTGATATAGACGAATATGACGAAGATGCTTTTAATCATTATTTTGAATGGCTTAAAAACACCGGCCCGTTAGTAACAGCATTTGCTAGCTTTGACCCTGAAAATAACAGCAATGCATTTGGCGGTATGTCCATTTCTTCGGTTGCAACAATGCTCCTTGGTCAACTGGATACTTATCGTATCGAGTTAGAGGCCTGGCCGTATGAAGCTAGAGCTGAAGCCTGGCGTGTTATGGGAAAACGTATCGAGAGCCACAGCAAAATATTCGAAAGGAATCGTCAAATGGCGTTGAAAAACGAACGGTTATCAGAAGACGTTCGTTATATGATTTCTGATATCCAGCTTGTTACCAAGGAAAACTTATTTCCTGAAGGTATCTAACCCCGCCAGAACGTAGGCGAGAACAATACCAGTAACGAAAAGACTTCCAGTCGACCAAACAGCATGGCGGTAACCAGTAACCACTTACCGCCATCGCTGACATCGGCAAAGGTACCCGCAACCGAACCCAGCCCCGGGCCAAGGTTGTTTAGGGTAGCGGCTGTCGCTGTGAAGGCGGTAATATTATCCAGCCCGGTAGCAATCAGACCGATCATAATCACCACAAACACTATCGCATAGGCAGAGAAAAAGCCCCATACCGCTTCTACGACCCTGTCTGGCATCGCCCGCTCCCCCAGTTTAACGGAGTAAACGGCCTTAGGGTGGATTAGCCGGTCGATTTCCCGCTTGCCTTGTAGAAACAACAGATAGACCCGGATCACTTTTAACCCGCCACCGGTAGAGCCCGCGCAGCCGCCAATGAAGCTGGAAAAAATCAGCAGTATGGGCAGAAATGACGGCCAGTTTGCAAAGTCGGTGGTGGCGAATCCGGCAGTAGTACTGATTGATACGGCCTGGATAACCGCCTGATCCAGAGCTTCCTCGGCGTCGCTGAAGTGGTTATGAAAGACCAGCACCATAAAGCACACGCTGATCAAAGCCACCTGAATAAACAGGAAAGCTTTTAACTCAGGATCCTGCCAGTAACCCTTCAGCGACCGACCGCTGGCAGCGGCATAATGCAGTGAAAAATTAAACGCAGCGATAATCAAAAAGAGGGCGCAGACCGCATTCACTACCGGACTATCAAAATAGCCAAGACTGGCATCATGGGTAGAGAACCCCCCGATGGCGATGGTGGAGAAGGAATGGCAGATGGCATCGAACCAGTTCATGCCAGCAAACCAGTAAGCCAGAGTACAGGCACTGGTTAGCGATAAGTAGATATACCACAGATGCTTGGCTGTATCGGCAATCCGCGGAGTCATTTTCGAATCTTTTACCGGACCAGGTGTTTCGGCTCGATACAGCTGCATGCCCCCTACCCCAAGAATAGGCAGAATAGCCACGGCCAGTACAATGATCCCCATCCCACCTAGCCATTGCAGTTGCTGACGGTAAAACTGAACAGAATGGGGGAGAAAATCAATCCCTTCAATTACCGTTGCACCGGTGGTGGTTAAGCCGGAAAACGATTCAAAAAATGCATCGGTAACGGTCATTGAAGGTTGTTCAAGCAAAATAAACGGAATGGCACCGAAGCTGGCCAGTACCGACCAGAATAACACTACAATTAAAAAGCCTTCGCGGGCTCTTAAGTCCTGCCGGTGCATACGGTTGGGATACCAAAATGCACATCCGGTAAGAATACACAGTATAAAAGCCAGGAAGAAAGGCAAGCCACTACCGTCTTCGTATATCAGAGAAACGATCGCTGGTGGGATCATGGTGACTGAAAACAGTGCAACCAGTAGCCCTAAAATACGAATGATAGCGCGATAATGCATTATAGTGTGTTGGCTATTCTTTATGTTATTGAATTGATGCAGCTCTCACTATATAGCGAAAGCTACAGACAACCAAGTGACTCTTCAGTTTACTACTGCATGGCGAACACTGCCTGAACCATTTTATCCAAGCCTTCACCTACTTCCAGCAGGTTCTGGCCAAGCATGTAGGCAGGAGTGGTGACCAGTTTGGCGCCGCTATCTATAATCACTTCAGTGACCTCACAATTTTGATGCTTGATACCAAATTGCTCCAGCGCTTCAGCGGTGCCGGCATCGTTACCAATGGTCAGATTAACGCTGTTACCATAGACCTTGGCCGCCAGCGCAGGGGCAATACAGGCATAGGCAGCGGGTTTACCCGCGTCGGCAAACGCTTTGCAAACAGACAGCACATCGCCATCAAACTCACAGTCGGGCCCCTCTACGGCGAAGGTACACAGATTCTTTGCCGCACCAAAACCGCCCGGCAAAATTAACAGGTCAAAATCGTCTGCATTACACTCGGTAACGGCTTTTACCTCACCCCGCGTGATCCGTGCGGCTTCTACCAATACATTGCGTGACTCGCCCTCGGCCACTTCACCGGTGAGGTGATTAATAACATGCAACTGTGGCTTATCTGGCGCAAAACACTGGTAGCTGCCACCGTGTTTAAGAATGCTCTGCAAGGTTAATACAGACTCGTGAATTTCGGCGCCGTCGTAAACTCCACACCCGCTCAGAATAACGGCAACTTTTTTCATGATCTTGTCTCCATACTGTGTCATTTCTGGCTTATGCAATTTGATTTTATGAATTGCCATTAACCATTAAAAATTTTATCAACCAAAACTAGGATTTCTACTGGTATATGCTAAATTATCCTTTGTACCAGCGCCTGTCTAAATAATAGACAGTTTGGTTATCCACAATAATATATGGAAATAATAAAGCAGGATAGAGTCTGCAAAACTTTTATTTTTCCCTTACTTTTCATAAAGATCTGCTGCCAATATCGTAGCGATCGGATCGCGCCCTTTTAACGTTGATCACATTAGATCACAAAGTTATCCACAACTGTAGGGATCGCAACAGTAGCCATTACCATAGGTGTATGGCATGCTTCGCCACAGACCATAGCAAGAGAAGATTTTAATCATGTCATCCCCTTCAAAGCCCCCGTTTATCCTCGTAGATGGGTCGTCATACCTGTTCAGAGCTTTTCATGGATTACCACCGCTGACCAATACCAAAGGTCAGGATACCGGCGCGATCTACGGCGTGATCAACATGCTCAAAAGTTTGATCAAACAGTACAATCCAACTCACATTGGTGTGGTATTCGATGCCAAGGGAAAAACGTTTCGGGATGATATTTATCCGGAATATAAGGCAAACCGGCCGCCCATGCCTGACGAGCTGCGGTCGCAAATTGCGCCCTTACACGAAATTATCAGGGCTATGGGCCTGCCACTTATTATTGAAGACGGCGTAGAAGCAGACGATGTGATTGGTACGCTTGCCCGCCAGGCCGGTGAGCAAGGTATCGATACCCTAATCAGCACGGGCGATAAAGATATGGCCCAGTTGGTGAATGAGCATGTCACGCTGATCAATACCATGAACAATCAGTTGATGGACGTCCAGGGCGTACACGATAAATTTGGTATCCCGCCAGAACTGATCATCGACTTCCTCGCCCTTAAAGGTGACAAAGTAGATAACATTCCGGGCGTTCCCGGTGTGGGAGACAAAAGTGCACAGGGCCTGCTAAACGGCATTGGTGGAATTGAAGCGATTTATCAGAACCTCGATAAAATAGCCGAACTGGATTTTCGCGGCGCCAAAACGCTGGGCAAGAAAATGGCAGAGTTTGAGGAACAGGCCCGCTTATCTTACCAACTGGCAACCATCGATGTAGCGCTTAACCTCGACTATTCTCCAACAACACTGACACCCACCGAGGCCGATAACGATAAGCTGGCCGATTTATTCAGTGAGTATGAATTTAAGCGCTGGTACACCGAAGTGACCAGCAGCCAGGCGACCCCTGCCACATCCTCGCCAGAATCTGCCACTGAGGACAGTGAGAGCAGTGAAGAACAGAGCGACATTGAGGTGGACTACACCACCATTCTTGATGAAGCGACCTTTAATCAGTGGTTCGAAAAAATTAAGCAGGCAGACATCGTAGCGTTTGATACCGAGACCACCAGTCTGGATTACATGGAAGCGGAACTGGTAGGAATGTCGTTTTGTATGGAGCCTGGCGTAGCGGCCTATCTACCGGTTGCTCATGATTATCCGGATGCGCCTGAACAACTCTCAAGAGACTGGGTGCTTGAACAACTGAAACCCTGGCTGGAAGATCCGGCACAAATAAAGGTAGGTCAGCACCTCAAATACGATAAAAATGTGCTCGCTAACTATAACATTGTGCTCGATGGTATTGGCTTCGACACCATGCTTGAGTCATACGTGTTAAACAGTACCGGTAGTCGCCATGATATGGATACCCTGGCCCAAAACTATCTCAACCACCGCACAGTACATTATGAAGAAATTGCCGGTAAAGGTGCCAAGCAGCTTACGTTCAATCAGATTGACCTGGAACAGGCGGCCTTCTATGCGGCGGAAGATGCTGACATTACCCTGCGCTTACATAACGTGTTGTGGCCAAAAGTAGCAGCCGAAGACACGCTGAAAAAGATCCTGCTGGACATTGAAGTGCCTCTGGCCTCCATTCTGGCGCGCGTGGAGCAACAGGGTGTACTCATAGACAGCCAGCAATTGAATCAGCAGAGCCAGCAACTGGCCACGCGGATTATGGAACTAGAGAAAGAAGTTCATGAAATGGCCGGCGAAGCCTTTAACCTGGGTTCAACCAAACAACTGCAACATATTCTGTTTGAAAAAATGGAACTGCCGGTTGTTAAGAAGACACCAAAAGGCGCACCGTCTACGTCCGAAGAAGTGTTACAGGAACTGGCTCTGGACTACCCCCTGCCGGCATTGATTATGGAATACCGCGGGCTGACCAAGCTGAAAAATACCTACACGGATAAACTCCCGAAGATGATTAATCATCGCACTGGCCGTGTGCACACCTCGTATCATCAGGCAGTAACGGCCACCGGTCGCCTGTCCTCAACCGATCCCAACTTACAGAATATCCCGATTCGAAACGAGGAAGGCCGGCGCGTCCGTAAAGCCTTTATTGCCCGTGAGGGTTATAAGATTGTCGCGGCTGACTACTCACAAATTGAATTGCGGATCATGGCGCATTTATCCGGTGATAAAGGGTTGCTGGATGCATTTGCCCATGGCAAGGATATTCACCGTGCTACCGCAGCAGAGGTATTTAATGTTGCTGAGGATGATGTTACCGATAACCAGCGCCGCAGCGCCAAAGCGATTAACTTTGGTTTGATTTACGGAATGTCAGCGTTTGGTCTGGCTAAACAGTTACACGTTAGCCGTCAGGAAGCTCAGGAATATATGGATCTGTACTTCAAGCGTTACCCTGGCGTACTGGACTACATGGACCGTACTCGCGAGTTTGCTAAAGAGCATGGCTATGTGGAAACCGTGTTCGGCCGTCGCTTGTATTTACCGGAGATCAAATCCAGCAACGGTGCACGCCGTAAAGGTGCCGAACGGGCAGCTATTAACGCGCCAATGCAGGGAACAGCAGCCGACGTCATTAAGATGGCAATGATTCAGGTCGACGACTGGATCCGTAGCAACAACAATGACGACGTAGTCATGATCATGCAGGTCCACGATGAACTGGTATTTGAAATTAAACAAGCGTCCCTGGATAGCCATGTAGCAACGATAGTTGACCTGATGGAACAGGCCGCAAACTTGTCGGTACCACTGAAAGTTGAAGCCGGAAATGGTGAAAACTGGGAAGAAGCACACTAAAAAAGTAACTAGCTTTCAGAAAAAACGTAACAATCGTCGAATTAAGCGCCAAGTCACCGGTTACATAAGTAATAAAATTACACTTTTGACTTGCCGTTTTCGATTAGCTTAGGTAGTCTTACCACTGTAGGGTACAGAGGTGAGAAATCATTTTTCAAACCTTTGATTTGAGCTCCGGTGTTTACCGGAGCTTTTTTTATGTCTGCAAGAAACTTTCAGAAGGGCTGTTCAAGCTGTCCGGAACACTAAGATCCCCCTCTCCATACACCTGAACCACATTTTTATTCGCATTTAAACAATTGAAAAATATAAAGAATAAAAATTATTTTAAAATAAATGAATTATTTCTGAACTTTCGGCCGGATTACGTACTCTTATAATCGGTTTTTTTATGTGTTTTCTCTCAGTCCTTAGCCCCATTCATTGAATGGGGTTATTTTTTTGGCGCTCATTAATTGGCGTCAATCTGCTCGTTACTCTCTTTGCTTTTAAGCAAACCAAACCACTGATTAAGCACCGCCTCAAGCTCCGGTAGACCGTGTTTGTTCAGCGCCGAAAAAGTTTGCACGGTTACATCACCACAAAATGCCAGTGCAGCCTCTTTGGCCATTAGCAATTGTGCTTTACGCTTACCTGATTTTAATTTGTCGGCCTTGGTCAGCAGAGCCAGCACCGGAATACCCGCATCGACCGCCCAATAAATGAGGTCCTGATCGATATCTTTATAGGGATGGCGAATATCCATCAGAACAACCAGTCCCTTCAGGCTTTTACGCTTTTGTAAGTACTCACCGAGAGAACGCTGCCATTTTTGTTTCATCGCTATGGGTACTTTCGCATAACCGTAACCGGGTAAATCGACCAGCCGTTTATCGTCTTCCAAATCAAATACATTGATGAGTTGGGTACGGCCTGGTGTCTTACTGGTTCTGGCAAGGTTCTTTTGCCGGGTCAGTGCATTTAGGGCGCTGGACTTTCCGGCATTGGATCGACCGGCGAAGGCGACCTCAATACCAGTGTCATCTTTAAGGTGTTTAATGTCCGGCGCGCTGGTAAAAAATTTTGCTTTGCTGTAATAACTCATGGGGCACTCATAATGTCAGAACATCTGCTACATTAGTCGTAGTTCAATATTAAACCGATGTTATTCCATAGTTTTAGCATGGAATAGGTTTTTCTGACGCGTTAAATGTGTAAAATACGCATGATATCACGTATATCACATCAGCCGTTGGATCCTTGTAAGAGAAAAATTATGAAAAAACTGTGTTTGTTGGTTTGTTTAACCCTTGGGTTTACCAGTTCTGTTACTGCCGAAGGAGACCCTGAGGCTGGTAAAGCAAAATCAGCTGTCTGTGCTGCCTGTCACGGACCTGATGGCAACAGTATGATCGACATCAACCCCAAAATTGCCGGTCAGCATGAAAATTACCTGACTAAGCAATTAACCGAGTTTCGTTTAGCTTCTTCTACCGGCGGTGAAGAAGGTCGTAACAATGCCGTGATGAACGGTATGGCTGCTCCTCTGAGCGACCAGGACATAGCCGATCTTGCCGCTTACTTCTCTAGCCAGGAAGCCAAGCCTGGTTCAACCCCGGAAAACTTTGTTGAGCCCGGTGCTGCCCTGTATCGTGGTGGTGATGCTGACCGTGGCGTAACGGCTTGTATCGCATGTCATGGTCCAAGTGGTAACGGCATGCAATTAGCCGGTTTCCCGGACATCAGTGGTCAGCATGCGGCTTATACAACCGCCCAGCTGAAAGCATTCCGTGCCGGCGAGCGTCATAATGATATGAATGGCATGATGCGTGACGTTGCGTCTAAACTGACCGACGAAGACATCGAAATTCTGGCCAATTACATCGCTGGTCTACACTAAAATTTACCAGACTGACCAAAGCTTACACGTCATTGTTAATAAAATGTAACACGCGGTGTTGTAATTTATTGCAGTTAGTGTAAGCTTGTTTGCGTCGTGAAACCTGTTGTGAAACAGCCCGACATTAACAACAAAAATAAAAAGTCAGTCCACGGATGAATTTATAAAGTGTCAGGAAGACCCAGAACAAAAAATGCTCTGTGAAAAAGAACAATAAGGGGAGCACTGCAGGAAAGCCAGCCGCACAGAGAAGTGCACTAACGGGAGAGGTGTCATCTGACACTCAATTAACAAGGTGATGGTGTGATACCATCACCTTTTTTATTGCAGTAAATCATGTTTAATTGCCCACTTTGCCAGTCCAAACAATACGTTCAGTTTCATCAGGATAAAAAACGAACTTACTTACGCTGCAATCGGTGTTGGTTAGTGTTTGTCGATCCTCAGTCTCTGCCTTCTCAGGAGCAGGAACTGGCAGAATACCAACTGCATCAGAATAGTCTCGAAGACGAAGGTTACCTTCGGTACCTTAATCGTTTGGTTACCTGTGTGACACCACACCTGAGTGCGGAGACCAGAGTGTTGGATTACGGCTCAGGCCCCTGCCCGGCACTTGCCCATTTATTCGCGAGTCAGGGCTTCGACGTCGATTGCTTCGATCCGTTTTTCGGCCCTAAGGAAATACCTCACTCGCACTACGAATTGATTACCGCAACGGAGTCTATTGAACACTTCCACACACCGGCAACCGAATGGCAACGCTGGATGCAATTGCTCGCACCTCAGGGATGGCTGGCGATTATGACTAAACGGGTGTTAAACGCTGAAAAATTTGCCAGTTGGCATTATAAAAACGATCCCACTCATGTCAGTTTCTTTTCTGTGGAAACCTTCACCTGGCTGGCCCGTGAGTATCAGTTAAATGTGATCTTTCCCGACCGCGACATTGTATTGATGCAGAAGCTCGCGTAATAACACGTTATAATGGTAATCATTAAACATTGCACCAGAGCGCGGGAGCTCGACTAATTACTATGGCACAAAAGAAAAAATCAAGAAAAGTAGGTTTGATTGGCGTTCGAAAGAATCCGGATCACGTCAATACCAAGTCTTCTGAACGGCCTAAAAAGCATAAGGGCAAAGCCCCTGGCAGCCGTCATAATGTTGAGCAGAAGAAGACCGAAAAGGCTTCAGGTAATGCCAACAAGGACCCTCGTTTGGGTAGCAAGAAGCCAGTGCAATTGGTGAAATCGGTAGCGGCCAAAATTGAAAAACGCAAGTATGCCACCCCAGCTGAAGAGCTGGCTGCCATAGAAGCCGATGACCGCCTGGCGGGTTTGCTGGATAAACTGGATGGCGGAAAAACGATCACCAAAGAGCAACAACACTATGTCGACACCCAAATGGCCCGACATAAAGTATTGTGCGACCTGATGGGTATTAACGAAGGCGAAGATGAGGAAGAAGAAATCGACAACTTTGATGCCCTGGACGCATTGAAACTGGACGACTACGAGAAATAACTATGCTTTGGATTATTCTGGTTAGTATTGGTTTGCTGATCATCGCCGCACTTGGCGTTTATGCGGGCAAACTGGTGTTTCAGCTACAGCAGCAGAACGCGCGCCAAAAGGCAGCCAGAGAAAAACGTCTGGTGGTGATGTTTGAAAGCATTCACACCATTGCCAGAGCCATGCAACAACAACAGTGTAACGTATCGGAAGGCACCATACGTATTTGCCGCCTGCTGAGAGCCCTGCCGGAAGAAGCCCGGGATTACTCACAACAATACCCGGCACTGCACACGCTCTTTTCTGCCGTCAGTGGCTTTGCCATTCTGGAAGACAGAAAGGCACTGTCCAAGCAACAGCGCTTTAATGAAGATAAGGCCCGGGAGGCCATCGAAGAACAGCATGAAACGCCTGTTTTAAAAGAGCTCCCCGCCGTCATTGCCTACTGCGAGGAACGGTATCCTCAGTTAGCCAGTTCCCGCACACTTGCGTAACAGTGGCAGTCTGTAGTGTGGTCATTGACCATCCCTACAGCCTGCATAAACGCATAGCAAATGGTTTCCCCGACAAACTTAAACCCAGCCTTTTTAAGGGCTTTAGCCATCGCTTTTGACTCGGCGGTACTGGTGGGCGCCTGGCGGTAATCCGGCCAACTATTCACTACCGTTTTATGGTTGGTAAATTGCCAGATAAAGTCGCTGAATTCGATGCTTTTGGTGAGTTCCAGATAGGCTCTGGCGTTAGTGATGATGGCGTTAATTTTCGCTCGGCTGCGAATAATTTCACGGTTTTGCATTAACCGCTCAACGTCTTCCTCTGTCATCGTTGCAATTTTTACCGGATCAAACTGGTGGAAAGCCGCTTCAAATCCAGCCTGCTTTTTCAGGATCGTGATCCAACTCAGCCCGGCTTGCTGACCATCGAGACACAATTTTGCGAACAATTGTTGAGAATCAAATTCTGGCCGTCCCCATACTTCATCATGGTATTGTTGGTAGAGGGGATCGTCAGAAACCCAGCCGCACCGAATAACACTTTCACTCATTTTTATCTCCTGTGAAGCAACAACGCTTATCCTACTCTTTTAATAACCCGTGTTTTGTAGAAATAAACCGGACTTTTTAGTCAACTACCGGGTAATTAAGCCACCCTAGGCCTACATTCATGGCCATACAAAATGTATACTAACCCACCTCTTTAAGTCATCAGTCAGTTATAGTCGTTAATGTATGCACAAGTACGATATTAAAACATTTCAGGGCTTGATCCTTGCCTTACAGGATTACTGGGCCAGACAAGGTTGTGTGATTATTCAACCGCTGGATATGGAAGTTGGAGCAGGTACCTTTCACCCCATGACGTTCCTGCGTTCTTTGGGTCCGGAGCCTATTAGCAGTGCTTACGTGCAACCCAGCCGACGCCCAACTGATGGCCGGTATGGTGAAAACCCTAACCGTCTGCAGCATTACTATCAGTTTCAGGTCATGCTGAAACCCTCTCCGGATAATTTTCAGGAGCTGTACTTAGGCTCATTAAAAGAGCTGGGCTTCGACCCGCTGGTACACGATATTCGTTTTGTGGAAGATAACTGGGAATCCCCTACTCTGGGTGCCTGGGGCCTTGGCTGGGAAATCTGGCTGAACGGTATGGAAGTCACTCAGTTTACGTATTTCCAACAGGTTGGCGGCCTTGAATGTAAACCAGTCACCGGCGAAATCACCTATGGTCTGGAACGCCTGGCCATGTACATCCAGGGCGTAGATAGCATCTATGATCTGGTCTGGACCGATGGCCCAATGGGTAAAGTCACCTACGGCGATGTGTTCCACCAGAACGAAGTGGAGCAATCCACCTATAACTTTGAATATGCCAACGTCGATGTCATGTTCAGAACCTTTGATGAGTGCGAAACCGCTTGTCAGTTGCTGATTGAAAAGAATCTGCCATTACCTGCCTATGAGCAGGTAATGAAAGCATCCCACGCATTTAACCTGCTGGATGCTCGCCACGCGATTTCTGTTACGGAGAGACAACGTTACATCTTACGCGTTAGAACCCTTGCCAAAGCTGTGGCACAAGCTTATTACAATGCCCGTGAAGAGCTTGGTTTCCCGCTGTGTAAGAAGGAGCTGTAAAAGGTGCGTACCGAAAATTTATTAATTGAACTGGGTAGTGAAGAACTTCCCCCTAAAGCCCTTATCCAACTGGGCTCAAGTTTTGCCGACAACATCAAAGATGCGTTAAGTGCAGCCGAGCTGGGTTACAGCGATGTGCAATGGTTTGCGGCACCGCGCCGCTTAGCGGTCTATGTCACCAGTCTTACCGAGTCGCAACAGGATAAAGTTGTTGAAAAACGAGGTCCTGCCGTTGCAGCGGCTTTTGATGCCGACGGTAACCCTACCAAGGCAGCGATGGGTTGGGCTCGTGGTAATGGCATCAATGTAGAAGAAGCCGACAGACTGGTCACCGATAAGGGTGAATGGCTGATGTACAAAGCCGAAGTCAAAGGCCAGAAGATTAACGAACTGCTTGAAGATATTGTGAATCAGGCTATCGCTAAGCTGCCTATTCCTAAGCCAATGAAGTGGGGTAATTACACCACGCAGTTTATTCGCCCCGTACATACCCTGTGTGCGCTTTACGGTGATGAACTGATCGATATCGCGGCCTTAGGTTTAAGCAGTGCCAGAACCATTCAGGGGCACCGTTTCCACGGTGAGAAAACCTTTGAACTTGACCACGCCGATAACTACCAAAGTGCATTAAAAGCACACTATGTGGTGGCTGATTTTGCCAGCCGCGCAACCAGCATCGCCGAGTCACTGAACGCCAAGGCCGATGAGCAGGGCTTGGTAGCTGATTACGATGACAGCCTGCTAAATGAAATTGCTGCGTTGGTTGAATGGCCGGTAGTCCTGCAGGCCGGTTTTGATGAAGCCTTTCTGGAAGTGCCAAAAGAAGCGCTTATTTACACCATGAAAGGCGATCAGAAATACGTGCCGTTGCTGAATAAAGACGGCTCTTTATCAAACAAGTTCCTGTTTGTTACCAATATCGAGAGTCACGATCCGGTTCAGATTATTCATGGTAACGAAAAGGTAATCCGCCCTCGTCTGGCTGATGCCGAGTTTTTCTTTAATACCGACAAAAAGCAGTCTCTCGAGTCTCGTTTAGCTTCTCTTGAGTCTGTGCTGTTTCAGAAGCAGTTAGGGACTTTAAAGGAAAAATCCGATCGCATTGCGGCCTTATCAGGTTACATTGCCGATATCATTGGTGCTGATAACGCCCACGCGCAACGTGCAGGGCTGTTATCCAAAACCGATCTGATGACTGACATGGTTATGGAGTTTCCGGATGTACAGGGCGTTATGGGTAAATACTATGCGCTGCACGATGGTGAGCCAGCACCGGTAGCCAATGCGTTATACGAGCAATACTTGCCGCGCTTTGCCGGCGACGTGTTACCTGAAGCGCCGGAAAGCGCTGCGGTGGCACTGGCCGATAAGTTCGATACGCTGGTAGGTATCTTTGGTATTGGCCAGTTACCTAAAGGCGATAAAGATCCGTTTGCATTACGCCGCGCCGCCATTGGTGTATTGCGTATCATCACAGAAAAGTCGTTGCTGATTGATTTGCAGGATGTAGTTGGCAAAGCAGCCGCAATTTATGCCGATAAGCTCACCAACAAAGACGTGACTGATCAGGTTGTCGATTTTGTGCTGGGTCGCTTTACCGCATTACTGCACGACCAGGATGTGGAAACCGACGTGATTCAGGCTGTCTCAGCCCGTCGCCCTACTCAGCCTACTGATTATCTGGCCCGCATCAATGCAGTTGCCGGCTTTAAGCAAAATGAAGCGGCTGAGGCACTGGCAGCGGCCAATAAACGCGTAGCTAATATTCTGGCGAAGAATAACGTTGAAGGCGATCAAAAAGTCGATGAGGCACTGCTGTCGGAAGCAGAAGAAGTGACCTTGTATAACGACATCAAAGCCATTCAGGATAGTATTCACAGCCATGCGGCAAACCGTGAATACACTGAAGTACTGGCTAAACTGGCCACCTTGCGTCCAAGCATCGATGCGTTTTTTGATAATGTGATGGTAATGGCCGAGGATCCTGCGGTGAAAACCAATCGCCTTGCATTGTTGCTGCTACTGCGTAGCCTGTTCATTACTACCGCTGATATTTCATTGTTGGCGAAGTAAAAGCAGAAACCGATCCAGGGCACCTAGCGTGCCCTTTTTTTTCTCTATCACTCGGAGTCAGTCATGCAAAAACGTTGGTTCGCTCTCCCTTTAGTAATGCTGATGACAGCCTGTACGCAAACGGGTCAGTATCCAATCTATCAGGAGAAGCAGCCTGAGATTGTCTTTTCTGAATGGTATTTACGGGGCGTGTTTAACTGGTGGGAAGCCAAACCCTCTTATCAGCTAAAGCAAAGTGCTAAAGGCTGGTATGTCGATGTTGAGCTTATTGCTGATGAGCAGCCTTATGACTTTAAGTTCTCTAACGCGAGTTGGACTACAGGACAAACCTGTGGAGCCAGTTATAAGGGCTTAAGCATCGCCCTGAAACAGTCGATGTCACTCACCTGTGGTGCCGCAGCGGCCAATATGCGTTTCACCCCGCCACGCACGGCAATGTACCGTTTTACGGTAAAAGGCAGCCCCAATACCAGTCTGATGTTGAGTATCACAGCGCTGTAATGCCTCTCCATCAAGCAATAAAAACGGCGACTCAATGGGGTATTGAAGTCGCCGTTTTTGTTATTGGCTTATGACTTTAGTTGCTTATCGCAACGGGTATGCATGAGCCGATGCGCGGAAAATCGTGTTCATCAACATCACATTCAGCCCATCCATGTATGCTCTGACGGTAGGCTCCTGGGTATACGCTATCACCATTCCTCTGCCCATTGGCTGGTGGATTAAGAACGGCTTATAAGCACTCTGTGTTTTAAACTCATCCCAGATATAGCCGCTGGCCACTACCGCATCCGGCCCTTTAAACCAGGCAACATTTTTACCCGACGCGAGCTTAATCGGACTGTAAATATCATTGCCAGTGACCATGGCAACCACCTCGGGGCTAACACCTGCGGTTAACCAGTGTTCCTGATCGACTTCTACCCTGGTGAGTATACCGGCAACGTAGTCAGGTAACTCTTGCTCACTCTCAATCGCCTTGAGGAAGTCAGCGCGATTTTCAAGGGTAGTAGCATCCACTACGTCGGTGTCTGCCTGGTCTTTGATCTCTTCATCCTGCAAGGCATATTCTCGCTTAACCTCTAACAGCCCAGCACTTTCACTGGCCGCCCACTGTGTGGCATTGGCAATGGTTATAAGCACACCGCCCTTGCTGACCCAGTCTTTAAGGTTCTCAGCACCACCTTTACCCAGGTGTCTTGCATAATTACCTGAGGGCAAAATAATAACCTGATAATCACTGAGGTTAGCCCAACTCAAATTACCTGCCCGTATTGCAGTAACCGGATAATTAAACTGCCTTTCAATAACAAATCGCAGGCTGCCGGCACTTAAAGAGCTGGTGGGTTCATCCCAGGCCATGGCGATTTTAGGTGCGCTCAGGCCAGCGGTATTTTCGCTACCAAAGCTGGGGCCTTCGATTACCCAACTGGTATCAACACCTACAACGGTGGCACCTGTCTGGGTAGCTATATCGCTGATGTGGGCCGCCAGATTTTCTATATTGTTTGCCACTTCCACAATTAATGTACCGGCCGGATAACTCCCCGACTCCATTTTGAAAGCCTGGTCAGCACTTTTTACGCTTATGCCGGCACGCAGCGCCGCAGTTAAGAACCGGCCTGCTGACATATCGCCCCAGGGTACGAGGTAGGCTACCTTAGCATTAGCGTTTTCCAGTTCCGCTTGTAATGGCATATCGGCGCTGATCATCTCACCTTTTACCCTGATAGCATCGTCGCAGCTCTGAGTATCCACATTAAACATCAGAGGTAGTGACCAGCCAGTAACATCATAAATTTGGTCTCGCAGCTTATTTGCCCGGCGACGCTCCTGTTCAGCAACAAAGGCTTTGTCCATATCCACCTGATCGGTAAAGGTAGTTTTAACAAAAAGGCCTCGTGGCTGGGCGGTATCAATAACGAATGCGCCAGGCTTATAGCGCTCTCCGCACGCCTTAAAGCTCTCAGAGGCGCGTTTCACCTCCACACCATGTTTAGCCATTAAGGTCGCTAAACGATGCGTAGCAGCCCTGTCTGTGACGTTTGGTAAGATAAAGGTTCTTTCTTCATCGTCTTTACCTGCTTCAATGGCTTTCTGCTGATAAAGATAAAAGTCGCTAAGAATCTTTTCGCGATTCTCAGCTGTTGTTTCAGCGGTGGCCATAGAAGCAACAAAGTGGCGCTGTACCGTATCGCGGTAGTTTAAAATACTGCCATCGAGTTTTTCGAACTGCTCGCCACGGGCGGAGGCAACTTCATAGGTAGCCGCTGAAGCACCATAAAAGGTCGGCCAGCTGTCACCATAACCAGGGTAGAAAGCATCGAATACTTCGCGAGTGTAATAGCTGAAGCCAAACTCGTCGAAGTACTTAGCGTTGTTCCTGCCTATGGTAACGTTATTATCTAATTGTTCCTTTTGCATGTGCGGATTGATAGGTTGTGCTGCAGGCACAAAGAAGTAGCTCGAGTCACCGCCCATTTCATGCAGATCGATAACCACTGTAGGTTTGTATTTGTTTATTACGCGAATGCGCGCTTTGGTTTCAGGCTGAGTGATTGCCAACCAGTCACGGTTCATATCAAAGAGGTAATGATTGGAGCGCCCCCGGGGCCAGGGTTCATTGTGCTCCACACTTAAGCGGTCTGTACTGTGTTCCATCCCTACGGTCTCATAGTAGTGATTGATGAACCGCATACGCCCATCCGGGTTTTGCATGGGGTCGATAAAAACCAGCGTGTTATCGAGGATGTTATTCACCATCGCAGAATTTTTAGCCGCGAGTAAATGGTATGCCGTTACCATTGATGCATCAGTACTGGAAATCTCATTGCCATGAACGCCGTGCTCCAGCCAGACAGAAGAAGGTAAACTGGCGATCAGTTTTTTAGCTTCACTGGCTGATGTTTTTCTTGGGTCGGCCAGGCGGTTCATGTTGTCAGCAAATTGCTCAAGGTTATTGAGGTTTTGTTCAGAGCCTATTACAGCGTAGATCAGTTTACGCCCTTCCCATGTTTCACCAAACTCTACAACCCGGATGTTATTCGGCGCGGCGGCTTGAAGCGCATAATAGTATTTTAAAGTATCTGCGTGGCTGGTAATTCGCTCGCCCAGCATATAGCCAAGAACGTCCTGGCTGGTAGGAATGCTTGTTTTGTATTGAGTGGCAGGCCACATTTCAAATGGCTTTTCCTGTGCCAGGGCGGGTGCAGTTAATCCTAACGACGCAGTAATTACTGCCGCGAGAATGAGTCGTTTTTTCATTATTATAAATTCCACAGTCGGGCTGGATTGATAAACGTCCAATTTAGCCTTGTTTCTCTCAGCTGTCATGATCATCAGTCATGAATAGCTGCTTGTTATCGAAAACACATAAAAAAACCCGGCTTAGGTAGCCGGGTTTTTCCTTAATATCTGAGTGAAAAACTAAACGTCGAGGTTTTCTACGTTCAATGCATTCGCTTCGATGAAGGCACGGCGTGGTTCAACCTGATCACCCATCAGGGTAGTAAAGAGCTGATCACAAGCAATGGCATCTTCGATGGTGACTTGCAGCATACGGCGGCTTTCAGGATCCATGGTAGTTTCCCAAAGCTGTTCCGGGTTCATCTCACCCAACCCTTTATAGCGCTGGATATACTGACCTCGTTTCGCTTCGCCCATCAACCATTCCAGCGCATCAACAAAGTGCTCTACAGGCTCTTTGCGCTCGTTACGCTTGATATAAGCCCCATCTTCCATCATTTCATTAATGGCTTCATTCAACCCTTTAATGCGCTGGTATTCAGCCGACTCGATGAAGTCTCTACCCAGGTTATACTCATAGTCAATACCGTGCATACGCATGATGATAGCAATGTAATATTCGCTACGCTCTGCATCATGTTTAATCTCGTACTTGTATAACGCACCGTCTGCTTCCTGAGTTTCCAATGCACTGGTAAACTCAGAAGCAAACACGGCCAGTTTTTCCTTGTCCGTGAGATCATCGGTAGACAAGGTTTTGGTATAAATCAGTTTGTACCATAAGCTGGTAGGCATTACGCGATACATACGCGCAATCATTTTTTCAACGCCCTGGTATTGCTGAACCAGATTCTCCAGTGCCACCCCTTTTATAGGCAACGCTTCTTCGCTGGTGTATAGCTCCGCCCCATCAATTGCGATTGAAGTGAGGTGTTTAGTTAGCGAATCGTCGTCTTTCAGATACTGTTCCTGCTTGCCTTTTTTCACTTTATAAAGCGGTGGCTGAGCAATGTATACATAGCCACGTTCGATGATTTCTGGCATTTGACGGTAGAAGAAAGTTAGCAACAAGGTACGGATATGCGAGCCATCCACGTCCGCATCGGTCATGATGATAATGCTGTGGTAGCGCAATTTTTCCGGATCGTATTCATCGCGACCAATACCGCAACCCAATGCGGTAATCAGGGTGGCGACTTCCTGAGAAGACAGCATTTTATCGAAACGCGCCTTCTCTACGTTAAGGATCTTACCTTTCAATGGCAGGATGGCCTGATTCTTACGGTTACGACCCTGCTTGGCTGAACCGCCTGCAGAGTCACCCTCCACTATGTAAAGTTCGCTGAGCGCCGGATCTTTTTCCTGACAGTCAGCTAATTTACCTGGAAGACCGGCCAGGTCCAATGCGCCTTTACGGCGAGTCATTTCACGAGCTTTACGCGCGGCTTCACGTGCTCTGGCGGCATCAATAATTTTACCGGCAATAGTCTTACTTTCTGTTGGATTCTCCAGTAAGTATTCGGCCAGTTTTTCGTTCATTGCAGACTCAACCGCAGGACGTACTTCAGAAGAGACGAGCTTATCTTTTGTTTGTGAAGAGAACTTAGGATCAGGAACCTTCACAGATACAACAGCCGTTAATCCTTCACGGGCATCATCACCGCTGGTTGCGGTTTTGGCTTTCTTATTTAAGCCTTCCTTTTCCATGTAGTTATTCAGGGTACGTGTTAGCGCCCCACGGAATCCCGCCAAGTGAGTACCGCCGTCACGCTGAGGAATATTGTTGGTAAAGCAGTATATGTTTTCCTGAAAACCATCATTCCACTGCATCGAGACTTCAACAGAAATACCATCTTCTCGTTCGCTTGAGAAATGGAACACCTTTTGGTGGATAGGTGTTTTATTACGGTTGAGGTATTCAACGAACGCCTGAATGCCCCCTTCGTAATGGAAGTGATCTTCCTTACCGTCACGCTCATCTTTTAATTTAATAGAAACGCCGGAGTTAAGAAATGACAGTTCACGTAAGCGTTTTGCCAGAATCTCATAGTGAAATTCTACGTCGGTAAAGGTATCGGTGCTCGGCCAAAAGCGTAATGCGGTGCCGGTTTTATCGGAATCACCAATCGGCCCTAATGGTTGTTGTGGCACACCATGTTGATACTCTTGCTCATAGGTTTTGCCGGCTCGACGGATGGTAAGTTTTAATTTACGTGATAAGGCATTAACCACAGACACGCCCACGCCGTGAAGACCACCAGACACTTTATAAGAGTTGTCATCGAATTTACCGCCAGCATGCAGTACGGTCATAATTACTTCAGCGGCTGAGACCCCCTCTTCTTCGTGTATCTCTGTAGGAATGCCCCGACCATTATCGGATACTGAAACAGAACCGTCAGTGTGAATCTGCACATTTATTTCGGAACAGTGACCAGCAAGCGCTTCATCGATAGAGTTATCGACGACCTCAAACACCATGTGGTGTAAGCCAGTCCCATCATCGGTGTCACCGATGTACATGCCTGGACGCTTCCGTACTGCGTCCAATCCTTTCAGAACTTTAATACTGGAAGAATCATAATTATTCTGTTCTGACATTCAGTTTTACTCCTCGTTCACGGTGCAATGTTCCACGTGAAACAATTTTTTGTCTTTATATTTATTTACAAATTCAAGTTGTTCTTGTTCTATGGCAGTAACAAAAACCTGGGTCTGTGTTGCTAATAACCCATCGATGAATCGTTCTCTTTTTTCTGCATCCAGTTCGGCCCCAATATCATCCAGCAAAAAAATGCTGTGCCGATTCGTTTCTAGCGTAAATAGTTTTGTTTGAGCTAACTGTAACGCAGCTACTGCCATTCTTAATTGACCTCGGGAGAGTACCTCCTGAGCCTGGGTTTTATTTACCTTAAAGCGTAAATCCGCTTTATGTGGCCCAGCTGAGGTATATCCCACTTTTCTATCGTAAGGCAGCTTTTTATGTAAAGCCTGCGACAAATCGCTGTCTTTTTCCCAACCCCTATAATACGAAATTTCAACGGAAAACTCAGGTAGAAATTGCATACATGTGCTTTCAAATATAGGAATTAATCGGTTGACGTATTCGCCGCGTAGTGCATCTATACGCTCCCCTAGCACGATTAACTGCTGATCCCAGTATCCCATATCATTTTGGGTGGATTGACCATTATAGTCCTTTAACAGCGCATTGCGATGCTTAAGTACTTTACTGTAGTTTTTAATCAGATCTGAATAGGATTGTTCCACGTGGAACAATCCCCAATCGCAAAAGCGTCGTCGTTCAGACGGAGATCCAATCACTAAATCGGTACTTTGTGGGGTAAACAACTGAATAGGTAACAAACTCACTAAATCGCTGAGACGTTTAAAATGTTCTCCATTCACACTGCATTTGAAGTGCTCACCATTTCCTCGCGACAAACCAATTTTGAACTGCTTGCCATCATCATTCTTACAACTGGCAAAAATGGTAAATGCGTCATTGTCATGTTTAATGACTGACTGATGTTTAGAGGTTCGGAAAGACCGCCCGTAGCCTAAATAATGCAGAGCTTCCAGCAGCGAAGATTTACCGCTCCCGTTTTTACCGGTAATAATACTCAACGACGCTGAGGGGAAAAACTGTACAGACTCGAAGTTTCTAAACTTAGTAAGCTGTACTTTATCCAAAATCATAAAACGATACTTAAGGTCTGATTGGGGTGAGAAATACCGGGGTTTAAATACAACAATGCCGAATAACAATATTCGGCAGTTGAAATGAACGTTACGACACTAATGATTCAAGAACGCCTACAAGCGCATTGGCATAATGACATACAATGCAGCCCCATCATCCGCATCTTCAATTAACGCACTGGAATTAGCATCCATCAGGTTAATTTTAACATTGTTCGAATTAATAGAGTTAAGCACATCAATTAAGTATGCAACGTTAAAACCGATCTCTAAAGAGTCTCCCTGATAATCGATATCAACAATTTCTTCCGCTTCTTCTTGCTCAGGGTTGTTAGCAGTGATCTTTAACTCACCCGATGAAATATTTAACCGTACACCGCGAAATTTCTCATTAGAAAGAATGGCTGCACGGGAGAATGCATCTTTCAACACATCTTTACTGGCCTGGATTATCTTGTCGCCATCTTTAGGTAACACACGACGGTAATCAGGAAAGCGGCCATCAACCAATTTGCTGGTAAAGATAAATTCCGTGGAGAACATCCGAATATGGTTAGCGCCAATCTGAATCTTTAATAACTTATCGTCATCTTCAATTAAACGAGAAATCTCCAGCACACCTTTGCGCGGAATAATAACCTGGCGCGCTGGTAAGGTAGCAGCAGTGTAGTCGAGACGACATAGCGCCAAACGGTGGCCATCTGTAGCGACCGTTCTAACCAGATTCTCCTCAGTCTCAAGGGACATACCATTCAGGTAATAACGAACATCCTGCTGTGCCATTGAAAAATGAACACTGTCGATCAAACGTTTAAGGTTGGCGCCAGAGACTTCAAACTCAACCTCGCCTTCCCAGTCTTCCAGATTCGGGTAGTCACTGGCAGATAAAGTAGACAGTGTATAACGACCACGACCGGCACGGATGACGGCTTTATTTCCGTCGAGAGAAAAATTGATTTCAGTACCATCAGACAAGCCGCGACAGATATCAAACAACTTTTTCGCAGGTACCGTAATTTCGCCTTCGGCAAAGTCCCCTTCCAGTTGCGTACTGGAAATTAGCTCAACCTCTAAATCTGTGCCTGTTAACCAAAGTGCGCCTTCACTAACCTTTATTAAAACGTTAGATAAAATCGGCAGGGTGTGTCGTCTCTCTACGGCCCCGGATACAAGTTGTAATGGTTGTAAAAAGTTTTCCCGGCTGATGGTAAAGTTCATCGAATTCTTTTCTCACCTGTGTTGGTTACTATTAAGAAGACAGTGTTCTTATTAAGTTCTTATAGTCTTCTTTTATATCATGACTTTCTTCTTTTAGCTGCTCTATTTTACGGCAGGCATGCAACACCGTGGTGTGGTCTCTGCCGCCAAACAGATTACCCAATTCCGGCAAACTGTGATTGGTTAATTCCTTCGATAAGGCCATAGCAACTTGTCTTGGTCGGGCAACACTGCGGCTGCGACGTTTAGACAGAATATCAGATACCTTGATTTTATAATAATCCGCGACCGTTTTTTGAATATTATCAACCGTTACCAACTTTTCCTGCAACGCTAGTAAATCTCTTAATGCCTCACGGACAAAATCGATTGTGATAGGTCTGCCGGTGAAGTTTGCATTGGCAATGACACGGTTTAGCGCGCCTTCCAGTTCACGAACATTCGAGCGTAAACGTTTAGCAATAAAGAAAGCAACTTCGTTTGGTAACTGAATATTATTCTCTGCCGCTTTGCGCATCAAAATAGCGACCCGGGTTTCTAACTCAGGCGGCTCAATGGCAATCGTCAAACCCCAGCCGAATCGTGACTTAAGTCTGTCTTCTACGCCGTCGATTTCTTTAGGGTAACGGTCGGAGGTAAGAATGATTTGCTGATTACCTTCTAACAACGCATTGAAGGTATGGAAAAATTCTTCTTGTGAACGTTCTTTATTAGCGAAAAACTGAATGTCATCGATTAACAATGCATCCACAGAACGATAGAACCGCTTAAAATCTTCAATGGCGTTGTTCTGCAGCGCCTTAACCATATCCTGAACAAATCGCTCAGAATGCATGTAAATGATCTTGGCATCCTGTTTAGTATTCAGAATACCGTTGCCCACGGCGTGCAATAAGTGGGTTTTACCCAGACCGGTTCCACCGTAAATAAACAGAGGATTATAAGAACCGCCAGGATTGTTAGCGACCTGGCTGGCTGCGGCTCGCGCAAGTTGGTTTGATTTACCTTCAACGAAGTTATCAAACTGGTAAGTCGGGTTGATATTACTTTTGTGACTAACCCCTTCCGGAATAGGGATTACCTTATTTACAGTTTGACCAACAGAGGCAGGCGTATTCACCCTGGCACTCACGGAAGGTTGCACCGGCGGTCTTTGCGCAGGCTGGCTGTTATAAGTAGTGGCTGTGTGTGATGGCGGACTTTGCATACCCGAAGCGGCAAACGAAGATCCCGATCCCCTCTGCGATCCACGACCGGGATCGCTACTACCTGAATGAGATACAGATGCTGCTGAAGCCGAAGCCGGGCGACGCTGAACCACCTCGAAACGCAGCTGTGGCGCTTGATGGCCGCCGCTGAATTCAACAAAAAGCTGATTGATCTTGTCGCGATATTTTTCGCGAACCCAGTCCAAAATAAACCGATTCGGAGCATACAGCGTTACAGCATCCTGATTTTGTTCTGATGTTAGTGGTCTTATCCACATAACAAACTGCTGTGTAGGGAGTTCCTGACGCAATCGCTCCAGGCACTGATTCCATAAAGACATATTATTATTATGCTCCGTTCTGGCTCTAGGCCTTATTTTTATTGTTCTTATCGTTATTTTATGTAGTTTATTCTGGTTGCGGGTTGTATCGACAAAAAAACAGGTGAATAGTGAGAAAACGGGTGATGTCACGCTGATCGATTAACTAGCCTGTGGATTATCTTACTTATTCGATCCAAAGTAAATCCGGATCGCACAAAAATACCCACCCAAAACCGTTAATCCAATGTTTAATAAAGAAAAAGCCTATAAACAAAGGCAGATCTGAAAATTATGATCGCGGATCCTGTATAGGCGATCAGTAGCCGATCATTGTCTTGACAAGACAGCTATTTGGTGGATCGCAGCTAAAACTGTGGATAAAAAATATTCTTCAAAATAATTATTCACAGTCACTTCCATTTTTATTCGTGATGAGGCGATATTTTTCGGATTATTAAGCGCTTTACCCGGCTTTACCATTGACAATGACCAAAGAGATCTCTAGAATTCAGCGTCCTTTTGTAGCGCGTCTATTATTTGGTCAGTTACAATTAGTTTGTTTAACCACGTAAAAGTGAGACTTTGGTCATGAAAAGAACGTTTCAACCGAGTAACCTAAAGCGTAAACGCTCTCACGGTTTCCGTGCTCGTATGGCGACTAAAAACGGTCGTAAAGTACTAGCCGCCCGCCGTGCAAAGGGTCGTGCTCGCCTTTCTGCTTAATGGTATCTACCAAAAGTGGGCGAAAACCAGTTTTCCCGGGAGTTAAGGCTTCTTACTCCCTCCCACTTTACCTATGTTTTCGATAAAGCAATCCCCGCAGTATCACCGTGTTTTACGGTTCTAGCCAGACATAATCAATTAGCTCATCCCCGTATTGGTATTACGTTAGCCAAAAAACGTATCCGCAAAGCCAATCAGCGCAACCGCATTAAACGTTTAATTCGCGAGAGTTTTCGTCACCGCACGCAACAACTACCCGGAATCGATATTATTGTGGTCGGAAAAACCGGCGCCGATAAATTGTCGAATGAAGAAGTCTTTGTCACGTTGGAAAAGTTATGGAAAAAGCTCGAAAAGCGCTGCACTACGGGCTAATAGCATTGCCGCTGGGACTCATTTACTTTTACCGGTTATTCATTTCACCGGTACTTGGACAGCGCTGTCGGTTTCACCCAAGTTGCTCAGTTTATGCATTAAATGCATTTAAATCGCACGGATTGCTAATTGGCGGTTGGTTATCTATCAAACGCATATTAAAATGCCACCCTTTGCACTCTGGCGGATACGATCCGGTACCCGAAAACAAACAAGACAATAAACACTCAAATTAAAAGAGACCAGTATGGAATCGCAACGAAGTATTCTGATTATTGCCATCGCATTTATCAGCTTTTTACTCTGGCAAAAGTGGCATGAAGCCTACGGACCGCAGCCAGTTCAACCAGTCACTCAGGAAGCGGCAGATAGTGTACCGGCAGGTGTACCCTCTGCTTCATCAGTACCAGCCAATAATGGCACTGACGAAGACGTCCCTGTTGCAGTGAGTGAAACTTTGCCCCAGGCAACCGCCAGCAACAATACTAAGCAAACGATTTCAGTTGTCACCGACACACTGAATCTGACTATTAGTTTAGTGGGTGGTGATGTAATTCATGCCGATTTAGTCAAATTCCCGGTCACCCAGGGATCAGACGAACCCTACAGCTTACTGCGCGCTGGCAATGGCCTGTACGTTGCACAGAGCGGTTTAGTGGGGGCCAATGGTCCGGACGGCAGTTCAGCAGGCCGGCCTTTATATGAGTCACAGGCAGATGCATATGAACTAAGCGGTGACACACTCAGCGTACCTATCACCTGGTCAAGCAATGACGGTATCAGCATTACCAAGACCTTCACATTTACCCGTGGTCACAACGACGTAGATGTAAGCTATGCGATTACCAACAACTCAGGCCAGACTGCTCAGTTCCAGCAATATGCGCAGCTTAAGCAAACCACTGCCGAGCAGGAAGGTGGCAACATGTTTATGCCGACCTATCGTGGTGCGGCATACGGCACAGCAGATGATCGCTACAATAAATACACCTTTGGCGACATTGAAGATGACCCACTGCGCATAACCACCACCGGTGGTTGGGTAAGTATGCTGGAGCACTACTTTATTTCGGCCTGGGTACCGTCTCAAACCGAAACCAATTCGCTTTACAGCCGCATGGTAGCTAATCAATACGCGATTGTTGGCTACACTGGCGAACCGACATCAGTAGAAACCGGACAAGCCATTGAGTTAAGCAGCACACTTTATCTTGGCCCCAAAGATCAGGATAAACTGGCTACACTGGCAAAAGGCTTAGACCTGACCGTAGATTACGGCATTTTATGGTGGATTTCGCAGCCATTATTTACCCTGCTTAAATTCCTCCATAGCCTGGTAGGTAACTGGGGTGTGGCGATTATTCTTATCACCATCATCGTTAAAGGTGGTATGTACTGGCTCACCAAGAAACAGTATGAGTCCATGGCCAAGATGCGTAATCTGGCGCCTAAGATGCAGCAACTGAAAGACCGTTACGGCGACGACCGTCAAAAGATGTCACAAGCCATGATGGAGCTGTACAAAAAAGAAAAAGTTAACCCGATGGGCGGCTGCTTCCCACTGTTACTGCAAATGCCTATCTTCCTGGCGCTGTACTGGGTACTGCTGGAAAGCGTGGAATTACGCCATGCCGACTTTATTCTGTGGATTACCGATTTATCGGTGATGGACCCTTACTTCGTATTACCGGTACTGACCGGAGCAAGCATGTGGATGTTGCAGAAGCTTCAACCCACTACCATGACCGATCCTATGCAGCAAAAAATCATGCAGTGGATGCCGGTAGCGATGAGCGTCTTCTTTATCTGGTTCCCGGCCGGTCTGGTACTCTACTGGTTTATCAGTAACGTGATTACCCTGGTCCAGGCGAAAATCATTTACGCCTCCATGGAAAAACGCGGCATTAAGTAAATAATTAATCCCAATAAACTACTTAAAGCCCGCATTCATGCGGGCTTTTGTTAACAGGAGAGCAATCAACATGCCTTCATTTGATATTGTTTCTGAAATAAATATGGAAGAAGTCCGTAACGCTACGGAAAATGCTAACCGGGAATTATCGACCCGCTTCGACTTTCGTGGGGTTGAAGCCAGTTTCGAATACAAAGAAAAAACTGTACTCATGGCCGCCCAGGCTGAATTCCAGCTTCAGCAGATGGAATCGATGTTTCGGAACGCTTGCGCCAAGCGTAACCTGGATACTTCAGCCATTGATTGCAAACCCCATACGGTAACCGGTAAAAACTATCGTCAGGTCATAGCCTTTAAAGAAGGGATTGAGCAAGCGGTTGCCAAGAAAATTGTGAAATTGGTTAAAGATGCCAAAATCAAAGTACAAACGGCAATCCAGGGCGAGCAACTGCGCGTAACAGGCAAAAAACGTGACGACCTGCAGGAAGTAATGGCGCTGGTGAAGAAGGCCGAGCTGGGTCAGCCATTCCAGTTTAATAATTTTAGAGACTAGCAAACAGGCCCCGATTATGAACATCAGTCACACCGACACCATTGTTGCGCAAGCTACCCCGCCAGGCCGGGGTGGCGTTGGCATCGTCCGGGTATCAGGCCCGTTAGCGATGAACGTGGCTGAAACCTTACTACGCACCCCACTAACTCCCCGTCAGGCAACCTACACGGATTTTTATAATGCCGCCGGTGAAGTCATCGATCAGGGCATTGCTATTTACTTTAAAAACCCTCACTCCTTTACCGGCGAAGATGTAGTGGAGTTTCAGGGGCATGGCGGACCAGTAATCATTGATATGCTGCTGGAAGCCATTCTATCAGTACCGAAAGTCAGGCTGGCTCGCCCCGGTGAGTTCAGCGAACAGGCATTCTTAAATGATAAGCTCGATTTAGCTCAGGCTGAGGCGATTGCCGACTTAATTGATGCCAGCTCACAGCAAGCAGCTAAAAGCGCTCTGCGTTCATTACAGGGTAAGTTTTCAGAGCAAATCAACACTCTCAGTGAAGCCATCATTCATTTACGCATGTATGTTGAAGCGGCTATCGACTTTCCTGATGAAGAGATCGACTTTTTGTCTGACGGCAAAGTCAGCAACGATCTGACCGCCATTCTTAACCAGGTTGGCAAAGTCCGTGGTCAGGCAAAACAAGGGACCTTGTTACGCGAAGGGATGCAGGTAGTGATAGCCGGCAAACCAAACGCTGGTAAGTCGAGCCTGCTCAATGCCCTGGCCGGCCGCGAAAGTGCCATCGTTACCGATATTGCCGGCACCACCCGGGATGTGCTTAAAGAGCATATCCATATTAATGGTATGCCACTGCATATTATCGATACTGCCGGCCTGCGCGACAGCCCCGATAAAGTAGAGCAAATTGGTATCGCCCGCGCCTGGGAAGCAATTAATCAGGCCGACCGGGTGTTATTTGTGGTCGACAGTACGGAGTCAGACAGCATCGACCCTTACCTGATCTGGCCTGAATTTATGCAGCAATTGCCCGCCGGCATGCCGGTCACGGTTATTCGCAATAAGGCCGATAAAACCGGCGACGAAATCCGCCAGCATCTGATTGAATCAGAACACGGTACATTTACTACAATCGCGCTGTCAGCCAGCACAGGCGACGGCGTAGAGGTATTAAAAGCGCACCTGGCCGCCAGTATTGGCCTGGATACCACCACCGAAGGTCAGTTTATTGCCCGACGCCGTCATATGGATGCCATTGATAAAGCCATGGACCATTTGCAAATTGGTGAGCAGCAGCTTAATGACAGCCTGGCAGGCGAATTACTCGCAGAAGAGTTACGATTGGCTCATCAGGCACTCACCGAAATCACCGGCGAATTTACCTCAGACGATCTGCTCGGCCGCATTTTTTCTTCGTTCTGTATCGGAAAATAGTCTGCCATCTGCCAGCGCCCGGACTAAACATATTCGCTGACGGTTATTGTTGGTATAATGCCGCCACTTTAAGCATAACTGCCACATGGTTAATCCGGAGTAATATGGATCGTCACTTTACGTTATTAGTAGGTTCGGTATTAGGGGCCAGCGAATATGTCGCTGATGCCATCGCCGAAGCCCTTCGCACACGCGGCTATAAGGTAACTATACTCACTCAGCCTGATATCGATGATATCGACGAAGATTCCACCTGGTTTATCTGTACATCCACTCATGGTGCAGGTGAATTGCCCGACAATATCCGCGCCTTTGCAGCACAGCTCGAAGACGAAGATCTCAATGACATTGAATATTTTGTGGTGGGTTTAGGCGACAGCAGCTACGACACGTTTTGTTACGGTGCGATGGCGATGGCAACGCTGATGGACAAAGGCGGCGCAACATTAATGGCCGATCCACTGCACATTGATGTATTGCATCACCCCATTCCTGAAGACCGGGCCGTTGAATGGCTCGAACCGATTCTCGACACGCTGGACTAAATGTTTACCCAGGCAGAACTGAACGCCCTCACCGGCCCGCTAAGCAACGCGGCAAGGGTTGTCTATTGTTTGGCACTGCGCCCTCAGGCCAACCAGGATACGTTGCTAACCAAGCCGTTACAGTATAAAGAACTACTGGCACTAATTAACGGTGATCCGCATCGCGAGCCGATGACCCGTGGTCGGGATATTAATATTTTGCTGGAAGAACTGACTCATGCCGGCCTCGTTTCTGTTCCCCCCGACCTGAGTCTGGACACCTCTTTGAACGGCCAGCGTGTTCTACTGCCACTTATCAGCAATACCCAGGATTATCAGCCGTTTCATCAGCAACACTATGCCATGCATCGCGACTGGCAGCCCGAAAAGCAGGTCTTTGATGATATTGCTGCACTCATAGGCCTCATTGATAAAACCTTTGAAGAACAGGATATTGGTGAATTTGTTGCCTATTGGCTGGGCCGTCCCGAAGCGGTGTTCAGTAACTACCAGTGGACCCAGAAATTTACCTATGCATTAAAGAACCGACGCACCGCAAAGGGCTATCAGGCCACTAAAAAGGTAGGTAACCAGGTGGTTAAAGTTGAACCTGGCATCGAAGCAGATGATAATGCCAGACAGCTTGTTGCTAAATACGCCAATAAATCAGGTAAAAACTAATCATGGATTCATTTAAAGATAAACTCAACTCACTGGCCAGAACGCTGGGTAAAGCAGCGCCAAATGAATCTGAATATATCGATTACAAAACCCTGCGTAAGCATTATGAGGCGCAAGCCAATCAGGAAATCGCTCAACTCCAGCAGCAAACCAAAAAACACCGAATAGAGATGCTCCATGGCCGCTCTGACCTGAACCCGCGCTGGACGTTTGCCAATTTAATTGAAGATAGTGATGATGTAGTTGAAGCCGTAAGCATCGCTCAGTCTTTTATTGCCGCCCATGAAGATAAAGCCTGGCGTGAAGCCGGTTCTCATATGATGATTTTCTACGGCGACTATGGCCGCGGTAAATCACACATTGCCGGCGCTATTGCCCATCAGCTTATCGATCAGTATGAAGTCACCGTATTGTACCGCCAGCTCTCTACGCTGCTGGAAATGCGCCATTCAGCTTACGACTTTGGTTCTCAGGACAATGCAGGGCAAAAATTCCGTGCCGCAAATCAGGAACTGCTCGACGTTGATATGCTGATCCTCGACGAAGTTTGCGTTAACGAGACCGCATTAAAGAAAAACGCGCAAAGCTGGCTGGGTAATCTGTTACGGCAACGTCTGGTAAACAAGAAAAACTGTATTCTGATCACCAACCACAACCTTGGCGATCTGGAACAGGCACTGGGCCGCTACTGCTTTGAATCGATCAAAGAATATGACACCTATAAAGTGCGTTTTTCAGGACCCAGCCGACGTAAGGGCTTGATGCTGGATGAAGAAGATCAGGTCACAACACCGCCTCGTTACCAGCCAAACCAGGTTCGCTAAACCGCCCTTCAACCCACTCTAAAACGCTGTATAACGCCTTATACGGCGTTTTTTTGTAGCTAAAATTCGTCAACCGTCAGGCTAAAACTAGTCGATGCGCAAAAAAAGACGGCCTTTTTAACGCGACTTTTTCACAATGTGAATAAACACGATCGGATCGAATTACCGATCCGCGGATCCATTGGGGTGAAGATCTGAATAACTCTTTTCCACAGTAAAACCCCGCTATAAGCCAGATAAACCGGGTTAATCCCTGATCGGATCCTGGATCTATTAAACAACTTATCCCCAGTTAGATCAGAGCTAGATCACTGCTGTGCATAACCTCTGAGAAGTAGCTGTGTAAAAGCTTTGATCTGAATTTTGATAAGATCTGGTCCACCACTGCATGTGGATAAAAGCATGCCTTATACACAGGATCTCAGATAGGTTGTGATCGGGGTCTTCCAGATCTTATTGATCGCGTAATATTATGTTTTAAATAAGGAAAAGACACTTACTCACAGATCCGGCGATCCCTAATAAATATAAAAATAAAAGATCTATCTAGATCCTATATATTAATAACGCGATCCACTTTTCTGCGAAACAGGCAAAATGTAGAAAATTTAACCATTTCCATTAGCTAAGATCTCAGCTAAAATACGCGCCCTTTTTTCTCCACTGGCTAAACGAATTCGTTTTAGTGAGGTAACTATGTTTTATCAGCAGGATTACGATGTCATTGTAGTAGGCGGCGGACATGCCGGTACCGAAGCTGCACTTGCTGCTGCACGCATGGGCGTGCGTACCCTATTGCTTACCCATAATGTCGAAACGATTGGCCAGATGTCCTGTAACCCGGCGATCGGAGGTATTGGCAAAGGTCACCTCGTTAAAGAAATCGATGCCTTAGGCGGTGCGATGGCACTGGCTATCGATCAGGGCGGGATCCAGTTCAGAACACTTAACTCAAGCAAAGGCCCGGCCGTACGTGCAACCCGTGCTCAGGCTGACCGCAGCTTGTATCGTCAGGCGATCCGTAACATTGTTGAAAACCAGCCAAACCTTACGTTGTTCCAGCAAAGCTGTGACGATCTAATCGTCGAAAACGATCGCGTATGTGGCGTAGTTACCCAAATGGGCCTCAAATTCAGAGCCAAAACCGTGGTATTAACCGTGGGGACCTTTCTTGGTGGCACAATTCACATTGGTTTGGAAAACTATCGTGGCGGGCGTGCAGGCGATCCACCGTCGATTGCCCTGGCAGAACGTTTGCGTGCACTACCGTTCCGGGTCGATCGACTGAAAACCGGTACACCGGCGAGACTGGATATCCGCAGCCTTAACTTCGACGTTATGCAGGCACAACCGGGTGATACACCGGCACCGGTCTTCTCGTTTATGGGTAATCGCGAAATGCACCCGCAGCAAATCCCGTGCTATATCACTCATACCAACGAGCAAACTCACGAAATTATCCGTGGTGGTTTGGATCGCTCGCCGATGTTTACCGGCGTTATTGAAGGCGTTGGCCCGCGTTATTGCCCCAGCATCGAAGACAAGATCACCCGTTTTGCCGATAAGAATTCTCATCAGATCTTTGTCGAACCTGAAGGGCTAAACAGCGTTGAGGTGTATCCTAACGGGATCTCGACCAGCCTGCCCTTTGATATTCAGCAGGCGCTGATCCATTCCATCAAAGGCTTTGAAAAGGCACACATTATTCGCCCGGGTTATGCCATTGAGTATGATTTCTTCGATCCTCGCGATCTTAAGCAAACCCTGGAAACCAAGTACATCGACGGACTATTCTTTGCCGGTCAGATTAACGGTACTACCGGCTATGAAGAAGCCGGTGCCCAGGGCCTGATTGCTGGTGCGAATGCCGCCTTGCAGGTACAACAAAAAGATCCACTGATCCTGCGTCGCGATCAGGCTTACATGGGCGTACTGATTGACGATCTGGCAACCATGGGCACCAAAGAGCCTTACCGAATGTTTACCAGCCGCGCGGAATACCGGTTATTGCTGCGCGAAGATAACGCTGACATGCGTCTTACTGCGGCAGGTCGAGAAATCGGGCTGGTGGATGATGCCCGCTGGCAGGCGTTTAATGCCAAGGTGGAAGCGGTAGAGCTGGAACAACAGCGTTTGCGTGGCCAGTGGATCCATCCGGAACATGCGGCTGTGCCACAACTCAATACTTTGCTTAAAAACCCGGTGAGTCGCGAGCATTCGCTGGAAGAACTGATTCGTCGTCCGGAAATGACCTATGCTTCACTGATGAGCATTGCGTCACTGGGACCGGGTCTGGACGATCCGATTGCTGCTGAGCAAGTTGAGATCCAAATTAAATATGCCGGTTACATTGCCCGTCAGCTGGATGAAATAGCGAAAACCCAACGCCATGAAAATACTTTGTTACCGGCTGACTTTGATTACAGTAAAATATCCGGGCTTTCCAACGAGGTAGTGGCCAAATTAACCGATGCCCGCCCTGAAACCATTGGCAAAGCGGCCCGAATTTCCGGGATCACGCCGGCAGCGATCTCGCTGTTACTGGTTTATTTAAAAAAACACGGCATGTTACGTAAACACGAGAAGCAGTCTGCCTAAATGAGTTTTGACCGACAAAAATTAAGCACCATCCTGTCCGACGGTATCCAAACCATGTCTTTGGTACTGTCGGATGAACAGCAAAATTTGTTGCTGGATTACCTTGAGCGGATCCATAAGTGGAATAAAGCATTCAACCTGACATCGGTTCGGGATCCTGAACAGATGATGGTGAAACACATTCTGGATTCACTGGCCGTTGCACCATTTTTAACTGATAAGCGCTACATCGATGTGGGCACAGGCCCGGGCTTACCCGGTATTCCATTAGCGATTGTGTGCCCCGATAAACACTTCACGTTACTCGATAGCCTGGGTAAACGGGTTCGGTTTATGAAGCAATGTGCGTTTGAAATGAAACTCACCAATATTAACCCGATTCAAAGCCGGGTTGAGGAACACGTGCCCGCGCAGTACTATGATGCAGTACTCAGCAGAGCTTTCGCCTCGCTGAAAGATATGTTGCACTGGTGTGAGCATCTGGTAGATACTCAGGGTAAGTTTCTGGCCTTAAAAGGCCAGTATCCGACCGACGAAATCGCAGCAATACCTGAATCATTTACTCTGGAATCATCTGTAGAGTTACTGGTACCGGGGCTGGAAGGCGAGCGTCATCTGCTGACGGTTCAAAAATCATAGTTGGGATCAAACGTGGCTAAAGTAATTGCAATCGCAAATCAAAAGGGCGGTGTGGGTAAAACCACGACGGCGGTAAATGTTGCCGCGTCAATGGCTGCCACTAAGCGCAAAGTGTTACTGATTGACCTGGATCCTCAGGGCAACGCCACTATGGGTAGCGGCGTAGATAAGTACGAAGTCGATGCAACCAGTTACGAGTTGTTGATTGAAGATAAGCCCGTTGACGAAGTCATCGTCAAAAATACTTCAGGCAAGTACGATTTAATTGCAGCTAACGGTGACGTAACTGCCGCCGAAATTAAACTGATGGAGCAGTTTGCCCGTGAAGTGCGTTTGCGCAATGCGCTGCAGTCGGTCCGGGACTACTACGATTTTATTTTTATCGACTGCCCTCCTTCCCTTAACCTGCTAACGGTTAATGCGCTGGCGGCAGCTGATTCGATTCTGGTTCCTATGCAGTGTGAATATTATGCTCTGGAAGGATTAACAGCCCTGATGGACACTATTCAGAAACTGGCTTCGGTAGTGAATCCGGAATTAAAAATAGAAGGTGTGCTGCGGACCATGTATGATCCGCGTAATCGCCTGGCCAATGATGTGTCTGAACAACTCAAACGGCATTTTGGCGAACAGGTATACCGTACCGTAATCCCACGTAACGTGCGTCTTGCCGAAGCGCCAAGTTTTGGTGCACCGGCAATGTATTACGATAAATCATCGACCGGCGCGAAAGCTTATCTGGCACTGGCCGGAGAAATATTACGACGCCGGGACAAAACGTCAGAAATGCCTGCCAAGGCTAGTTAATAAAAAAAACATTCAGGCATTGAGGATATTATGTCAGCAAAAAGAAGAGGATTAGGACGCGGACTGGATGCATTGCTGGCAACCAGTCAGTCAGCCTCACGCAATGAAGATGGCGAAGCCGTAACTTCACAAACCAGTGAACTTAAAAAAATCCCCATCGAATTTTTGCAGCCTGGCAAGTATCAACCCCGTAAAGACATGTCACCGGAGGCGCTGGAAGAACTGGCTTCTTCTATTCGCTCTCAAGGGGTTATTCAGCCTATTGTTGTGCGATCAGTAAGTACTGACAAATATGAAATAATCGCGGGTGAGCGACGCTGGCGCGCTGCGCAACTGGCCCAGTTGGATGTGGTCCCTTGTCTTATCAAGGATGTCCCGGACGAAGCCGCGGTTGCCATTGCGCTGATAGAAAACATTCAGCGTGAAGATTTAAACGCTATGGAAGAAGCCCAGGCACTGGATCGCCTGATGAATGAATTTGAACTGACTCATCAGGAAGTGGCTGAAGCCGTAGGTAAATCCCGTACCACCATCACCAATTTGCTCAGATTGAATAATCTGAACGACGACGTAAAGTTACTGGTTGAACATGGTGATATTGAAATGGGCCATGCCCGGGCACTATTAGCCCTGGCCGGTGAATCTCAGTCTGATGCGGCACAAATTGTGTCTGGTAAAGCTCTGACGGTTCGGGATACCGAAAAACTGGTGCGCAAAATTCTGGAACCTGCCGAACCTAAACCGCCAAAAGAAATTGATCCCGATGTGAAGAGTCTGGTGAATAAGTTGTCGGATAACCTGGGTGCCAGGGTGTCGATTGACCACAATGCCAAAGGAAAAGGCAAACTGGTGATTAACTTCAATGATCTTGACCAGCTTGATGGCATTCTGTCACGGATAAAATAGCCTTTTTGAGGTGATTTTGGCGGCTAACTTGTCTGACCTTCTGTTATAGACTCAGAAAATTTTCACAATAACATACAAAAAATCCATAACGGTTGAATTCTACCGCTAAAACAGTATACTTCTGTCGCTTTTTGTTGGGTTTCACAACCAGAGAATACATGTGACAAAAAACTTGGCCGACAAAGGAAAATCAGTGGCCAATCAAGCGGCGCTTTTTCAGAGTATTTGTGCGCTGATTTTCATTCTCATAACAGGGTTGTTGAGTTCCGTTGATAAAGCCTTAGCTTTTGCCGCGGGGACTATCATCAGTATCTTACCCAATCAGATTTTCGCATTGTTTGCGTTCAGATATGCCGGGGCGAGTCAGTTAAGACTGGTCACGAAAAGTTTCAGCCAGGGTTCGAAATTAAAACTGGCTGCAACAGTAATTTTGTTTGCTATTGCCTTTGCAGGTTTAAAGTTAGAACCGCTGCCGGTATTTGCCGGGTTTGCAATAGCAACGGTCAGCTACTGGCTGGCCTTGTTTCGTCAACGATAGTACTAACAAATAAAAATAAACGTATCGTCCTTAGTCGTAATAAAAGTAAGGCGAAGGTCGTAGAGACGAAACACGTAAAGCATTTTAAACTTTAATTTTTTAGGTTGAACAATGGCATCTGAATACACTACCTCAGAATACATCAAGCACCACTTGACCAATGCCTCTATGTGCAGCACCGACAATGGCATCGCGTTTAACGCGCAGTGTGCCGACGCCGGATTCTGGACATGGCATATTGATACATTAGGCTGGTCTATTGGTTTAGGTTTACTGTTTTTGTTTTTGTTCCGCTCTGCGGCTAAGAAAGCAACTACCGGCGTACCAACCAAATGGCAGGCATTTGTGGAAATGGTTATCGAATTCGTTGATGACAACGTAAAGAGTACTTTCCACGGTAAGAGTGACCTGATAGCACCATTAGCCCTGACCATCTTTGTGTGGGTATTGCTGATGAACCTGATGGATTTGGTACCGGTAGACGTGATTCCAATGATTTCAGGCCTGATTGGTGAAACCTTCTTTGGTGTGGATGCCCATCACGTTTATAACAAGGCAGTACCAACAACAGACCTTAACCTGACCTTTGCGTTAGCCCTGGGTGTGTTTGTACTCATCATTTTCTACTCCATTAAGATAAAAGGTGTAGGCGGTTTCATTAAGGAACTGACCATGCAACCGTTTAATCATCCGGCGTTTATTCCAGTTAACTTTATTCTGGAAACCGTTACCCTGCTGGCGCGACCTCTGTCACTTGCGCTACGTTTGTTCGGTAACCTGTACGCCAGTGAGCTTATCTTCATCCTGATCGCAACCATTGGCTACTTCCAGCTGCCGTTGCACTTTGCCTGGGCCGTGTTCCACATTCTGGTACTGCCTCTGCAAGCCTTCATTTTCATGATGTTGACCATCGTTTACCTGAGTCTGGCAAGCGAAGATCACTAATAACTGAACAAGCGGTTGTCGTGAGTAACCTGGAAGTTCACGGCAACCAAATTGAAACGTGTTTTAACTTTAACTTTTAACTTTAACTTTAAATATAATCGGAGACGTACATGTTATACATCGCTGTTGCACTACTGATCGGTATGGGTGCCCTTGGGACTGCTATTGGTTTTGGTCTGCTGGGTGGTAAATTCCTTGAATCTGCTGCACGCCAACCAGAGCTGGCACCTCAACTGCAAGTTAAGATGTTTGTTGTAGCGGGCCTTATCGATGCGATCGCCATGATCGGTGTTGGTATCGCTTTATACCTCTTGTTCGCTGTTGGTGCTTAATTTTTATTAACTCAAGTCTATTAGCGAACATTATGAGGAGGAGCGGTTGTGAATATTAACGCCACTCTAATTGGTCAATTAATCGCATTCATCGTTTTTGTGTGGTTCTGCAAAACGTATGTATGGCCACCATTAATGGCTGCGATTGAAGAGCGTCAGAAGAAGATAGCCGATGGCCTAGCGGCTTCTGAACGCGCTGAGAAAGACCTCGAGCTTGCTCAGGCGAAAGTCTCTGAGCAACTTAAAGAAGCGAAAGCACAAGCAGCTGAAATTATCGAGCAGGCTAAGAAGCGTGGAAATCAACTTGTTGATGAAGAAACGCAACGTGGCCATGCTGAACGTGAAAAAATCATCACGCAAGGTTATGCCGAAATTGAAGCTGAACGCAATCGTGCCAAAGAGGAACTGCGTAAGCAGGTAGCAGCATTAGCTATTGCCGGCGCACAGCAGATCCTTGAACGTGAAATCGACGCCAGCGCGCAAAGCGACATTGTTGAAAAACTTGTCGCCGAACTTTGAGATAGGAGATGAGCCATGTCTGAATTGACAACCGTAGCTCGTCCCTATGCAAAAGCGGCTTTCGATTTTGCTGTTGAGCATAGCGCCATTACTAAATGGCAGGAAATGTTAGGATTTGCCGCTGAAGTTTCGAAAAACGAAACAATTCACGAGTTATCAACTGGTGCAATGGCGGCGGACAAACTGGCAGACTTGTACATTAATGTCTGTGGCGACTCGCTCGATACACATGGTCAGAACTTAGTAAAAGTACTGGCTGAGAATAAACGTTTAACCGCGTTGCCTGAGATTTCTGCTTTATTTGATTTACTCAAAGCAGATTACGAAAAAGAAGTTGAAGTCTCTGTGACTTCTGCTGCTGCGCTAACCGAAGCGCAACAATCTGAACTCAGCGCATCGTTGGAAAAACGTTTGGCACGTAAAGTGAAGCTTATTTGTAACGTGGATCCTGCCCTGGTAGCCGGCTTAGTAATTAAAGCTGGTGATACAGTCATCGATGGTTCCGTGAAATCTAAATTGAACCGTCTCGCAGACGCGTTGCAAGCATAACGGGGATAAGAGCATGCAACTTAATTCCACTGAAATTGCCGAACTGATCAAGAAAAGAATTGCTCAGTTCGATGTAACCAGTGAAGCACGCAATGAAGGTACTATCGTCGCAGTAACCGACGGTATCATCCGCATTCACGGCCTGGCCGATGTAATGCAGGGTGAAATGATTGAGCTTCCTGGTGGTCGTTACGCGATTGCACTAAACCTTGAACGAGATTCAGTTGGTGCAGTTGTTATGGGTCCTTACGCGGACCTGCAAGAAGGACAAAAAGTCCAGTCTACTGGTCGTATCCTTGAAGTACCGGTTGGTCGTTCACTGTTAGGTCGTGTGGTAAACACCCTGGGTGAGGCGATTGATGGTAAAGGTGCTATCGAAACTGATACTTTCGAGCCAGTTGAAAAAATCGCACCGGGTGTAATCGAGCGTCAGTCAGTTGATCAGCCAGTACAAACTGGTTATAAATCTGTTGATGCAATGATTCCAGTTGGTCGTGGTCAGCGTGAGCTTATCATCGGTGACCGTCAGACTGGTAAAACTGCGATGGCAATCGATGCCATCATCAACCAGAAAGGTACTGGCGTTAAATGTGTATACGTAGCGGTTGGTCAAAAAGCCTCTACTATTGCAAACGTAGTACGTAAGCTGGAAGAGCACGGCGCACTGGCTCACACCATTGTTGTTGCCGCTTCTGCTTCTGAGTCTGCTGCCCTGCAATACCTGGCACCATACTCTGGTTGTACCATGGGTGAATACTTCCGTGACCGCGGTGAAGACGCCCTTATCGTATATGATGATTTGTCTAAGCAAGCTGTTGCTTATCGTCAAATCTCACTGCTGCTGAAGCGTCCTCCTGGTCGTGAAGCATACCCAGGTGACGTATTCTATCTTCACTCACGCTTACTTGAGCGTGCTGCACGTGTTAACGAGCAGTATGTTGAGCGTTTCACTAACGGCGAAGTTAAGGGCAAAACTGGCTCATTAACGGCTCTGCCAATTATCGAAACGCAAGCGGGTGACGTATCTGCATTCGTACCTACTAACGTAATCTCGATTACTGACGGTCAGATCTTCTTAGAAACTGACCTGTTCAACGCAGGTATCCGTCCGGCGGTTAACGCTGGTATCTCGGTATCTCGTGTTGGTGGTGCGGCGCAGACTAAAATCGTTAAGAAGCTGGGCGGTGGTATCCGTTTAGCCCTGGCTCAGTATCGTGAACTGGCGGCGTTCTCGCAGTTTGCATCTGACCTTGACGAAGCGACTCGTGCCCAGCTTGAGCACGGTGAGCGCGTTACCGAACTAATGAAACAGAAACAGTACACGCCACTTTCAGTAGCGGATACTGGTGTTTCCCTGTTTGCGGTAGAAAAAGGTTATCTGAAAGACGTGGAACTGAACAAGATCCTCGATTTCGAAGCGGCCTTACATTCATTCATGAACAGCGAATACGCTGATCTGATGAAGACTATCAATGAAACAGGTAACTACAACGATGACATTGAGTCTCAGTTGAATGACGCTTTAACGAAATTTAAAGCGACACAAACTTGGTAATCAATGGCTGGTGGTGCAAACCACCAGCACTACGTTGAGTAATCGGAGAGATAGTCATGGCCAGCGGTAAAGAGATAAAAGGTAAGATTGGGAGTATCAAAAATACTCAGAAGATTACCAGTGCGATGGAAATGGTTGCTGCGTCTAAAATGAAAAAGGCGCAGGAACGCATGTCTCATGGACGTCCATACGCACAAAGCATGCTTAAAGTGATTGGTCACATTGCTAACGGTAACCTTGAATATCGCCATCCTTATCTGGAAGAGCGTGAAGTCAAGCGTGTTGGTTATATCGTTATTTCTACGGATCGTGGCTTGTGTGGTGGCTTGAACACCAACGAGTTCAAACTGGTATCGCAACAGGTTAAAGAGTGGCGTGCCAAAGACGTAGAAGTCGATTTTGCTGCGCTTGGTTCCAAAGCCTGTGCATTCTTCAACCGTTTCGGTGGCAACGTGCTTGCTGCAGAATCTGGTTTAGGGGATGCGCCGTCGGTAAGCGATATTGTAGGGGTTGTTCGCGTAATGCTTAAAGCATTCGACGAAGGTAAGCTGGATAAAGTATTCCTGGTTTACAACGACTTCGTGAACACGATGACACAACAGCCTGTGAGTAATCAGTTACTGCCTTTGCCAAAGTCAGAAGACGAAACGTTAAAACATCGCTGGGATTACATTTACGAGCCGGATCCAAAACCTATTTTGGAAGCATTAATGGTTCGTTACATTGAATCTCAGGTATATCAGGGCGTAGTTGAAAATGCCGCGTCGGAGCAAGCTGCCCGAATGGTTGCAATGAAAGCCGCAACCGATAACGCAGGCAACCTGATCGATGATCTTCAATTGGTATACAACAAAGCGCGTCAGGCCGCAATCACACAAGAAATCAGTGAGATTGTTGGCGGTGCCGCAGCGGTGTAGGCAAAGGTTTATAAAAGTTAATGAGGACAAATTATGAGTCAAGGTAAGGTCGTCCAAGTCATTGGCGCCGTTGTGGACATTGAGTTTCCACAGGATGCGGTTCCAAAGGTATATGACGCGCTTAAAGTTACCGAAGGTGACTTGTCTGGGTTAACCCTGGAAGTGCAACAACAATTAGGTGGCGGTGTCGTTCGTGGTATCGCTCTGGGTTCTACTGACGGTCTGCGTCGTGGTTTAGTGGTTGAAAACTCTGGTGCACCAATCAATGTACCAGTAGGTGTTAAAACACTGGGTCGCATCATGGACGTTCTGGGTAACCCTATTGACGAAGCGGGCCCGATTGGTGAAGAAGAGCGTATGTCTATTCACCGTGCAGCGCCTAGCTACGAAGAACAATCAAGCGCGGTAGAACTGCTTGAAACCGGTATCAAGGTAATCGACCTGGTTTGCCCATTCGCTAAGGGTGGTAAAGTTGGTCTGTTCGGTGGTGCGGGTGTAGGTAAAACCGTAAACATGATGGAACTTATCCGTAACATCGCTATCGAGCACAGCGGCTACTCAGTATTCGCAGGTGTTGGTGAGCGTACTCGTGAGGGTAACGACTTCTATCACGAAATGAACGATTCAAACGTTCTGGATAAAGTATCACTGGTATATGGTCAGATGAATGAACCACCGGGTAACCGTTTACGTGTTGCTCTGACGGGTCTGACGATGGCAGAAAAATTCCGTGACGAAGGTCGTGACGTTCTGTTCTTCGTAGATAACATCTACCGTTATACTCTGGCCGGTACCGAGGTATCAGCACTGTTAGGCCGTATGCCTTCAGCAGTAGGTTATCAGCCTACACTGGCTGAAGAAATGGGTGTTCTGCAGGAGCGTATCGCCTCTACCAAAACTGGTTCAATCACGTCAATCCAGGCGGTATACGTACCAGCCGATGACTTGACTGACCCGTCACCAGCTACCACCTTTGCTCACTTAGATGCAACGGTAGTACTGTCTCGTGATATCGCGTCTCTAGGTATCTACCCTGCGGTAGACCCTCTGGATTCAACTTCACGTCAGCTGGATCCACTGGTAATCGGTCAGGAACACTACGAGACTGCTCGTGGCGTTCAAACGGTACTACAGCGCTATAAAGAGCTGAAAGATATCATCGCGATTCTGGGTATGGACGAACTGTCTGACGAAGATAAACAGGTTGTAACACGCGCTCGTAAAATTCAGCGTTTCCTGTCTCAGCCTTTCTTCGTAGCAGAAGTATTCACTGGTTCTCCAGGTAAATACGTTTCTTTGAAAGACACCATCAGTGGCTTTAAAGGCATCCTGGAAGGTGAGTTTGACCACCTGCCGGAACAAGCCTTCTACATGGTTGGTTCTATCGACGAAGCGCTGGAAAAAGCCAAGAAATAAGCCTTGTAACAGTGGCCGCTAGCTCAACGCTTAGCGGCTGACTAAAGGCTTTACGTACCTATCAGGAGGTTATTATGGCAATGACAGTTCATCTGGATGTAGTAAGCGCAGAGAAGTCTATCTTTTCTGGTCTCGTTGAAACAATGCAGGTGACAGGAAGCGAAGGTGAACTGGGTATCTACCCTGGCCACGCGCCTCTGATCACTGCAATTAAGCCTGGCATGGTGCGTTTGGTTAAACAGCACGGTGAAGAAGAAGTTATTTATGTTGCTGGTGGGGTACTTGAAGTACAACCTGGCAGTGTAACTGTTCTGGCCGATACGGCTGTAAGAGCAGAAGACTTGGATGAACAAGCTGCTGAAGAAGCTAAACGACGTGCCGAAGAGCACATCGCCAATCCGGGTGCTGATTTTGATTACGCCGAAGCTGCATTAGAGCTAGCCGAAGCAATTGCCCAGTTACGTTTAATACAGAAACTGCGCAAGTAAATCGTTATAAGCATTATGTGAAAACCCAGGCACTGCCCTGGGTTTTTTTATGCCCGAAATAAAACCCACCTGCTGCCTTGAAATGATAACTGTATGGATATACAGTTTACGGTAAGGCTAATTTAAAATTATTCAAACGTTGTCATCCTGGTGTTCTCCATGATGTTGAATAATGCACGAGTTTTAAACTCATTCAGCAAGGAGATGATTTGATGAGTAACCCCACGCCTTTAACCTCCCGTTGCCTGTGTGGCGACACCCGCATAACGGTTGTACCTAAGTCACTGGAAATAGCCGCCTGTCATTGTAATACTTGTCGAAAGTGGTCGGGAGGCCCGTTTTTGGCCATTGAGTCTGATCAGGTTACCCTGACTGGCAACAATGTTGGCCACTACGCTTCCTCAGAATGGGCTGAGCGGGTTTTCTGCCAGCAGTGCGGCACTCACCTCTTTTACAAACTAAAAGACGGTCACACTCATTATGTGCCTGTGGGACTGTTTGCAGACGAGCAGGCAATGGTGTTGTCTCATCAGATATTTATCGAAAGTAAACCGCACTATTATCATTTTGCTGAGCACACTACTAACCTGACTGGCGAAGAGGTATTCGCGGCATTTGGGGATCAGCCATGAATAACGACACGCTGATTAATTATGTAGAACTGCCCTGCCGGGACTTGCCTGCCACTAAGGCATTCTTTGCGGCGGTATTTAACTGGACCTTCACCGATTACGGCCCTGCTTATGTTGAGTTTCATGATAAAGGCATCGTGGGCGGGCTATATCAGTCGGAACTTGCTTCTGTTACCGCCAACGGCGCGGCATTACTGGTATTTTACAGCCCGGAGTTAGTCACAACTCAACAGCGTATAGAGGCGAATGGCGGCACTATTACAAAACCGATATTCGATTTTCCCGGTGGCAGACGCTTTCATTTTACCGAGCCTAGCGGCAATGAATTTGCGGTGTGGAGCGATAAGTAAACGCTAAGCTACCATCACAGTGCTGCATAAGGTAATGTATTGCGTCGCATTGACCTGGCAACGCAATACATTATTTAGTTTAGAAGCAGATGAAAAATAATAAAAACGCAGTGCTGCATGTCTGGATGTTGCCGCTTCTGTTTGTCTTAGCCTGTTTTACCGCCTGTTACCTGACCGGCTCCTTGGATTACCGGAGCATCGTAAACGAACGTGCCCAGCGTGATTTCAACGCGGCGCTCGGGATGCCGTTGATCATTGGTTTTTTATGGCTGGCACTGCGCATATTGCATCGTCGCTCCGGTAAACGGATAGCTGATTTTCTGGTCCAGACCAACCAACTGTCGCAATACCAACAGCACATGAAAATGCTGGAAAAAAAGCTGATACGCCATGTTATTCTGGCTGCAACGCTGTCTATTGCTATTACTCTGGTGTATCTGATCAGCGAAGACCTTCTGGCCTTTAATCAGCCTTTCTCGGTACTGCTACTTAATGTTATCGCGGTGCCTTTCTGGTTCTTTCTGTTTTTGTTCCTGATGCAATCGGCGTCATTCACGCGTTATTTGTATAAACGCTTGGTGCTGCCGAATATCCACCAGCACTTTTGCTACTGCAAGCCCATTTGTGATCTGGGGGTGAGTAATGTGATCTTTTCGCTGTTTATGTTGCTGTTAATACCGGTGTTCTGGATAGGTAAACCGGTGCCACTGATTGACGCTTTGATATTGTCAGCACTAACGACAATTATGATCGGTCTGCTGTTTCTACCAGTATTTAAAACAGTTTATCTGATGCGTAAGCATCGCAACCAGAGTATTCAGCAAATAGAAAGTCAGCTTGCCAGTCTGATTATGAAGGGCAGATCTAACCCGGGAGAAAATTCGGCAGAGGTGCTCTACACACTTAATCAGCAGCTCGAAGACTTACGGCAACATCGTTGCTGGCCAAAAGATGGACTTGTAAATACGAAAGTTTTTATTATGTCGACCGGTCTACCTTGCTGTTTTTTGGTGCTTATCTGGTGGTTAATTTAGGGAAGTCGTTAAAATGAAAGTGTATGGTGACAGCCGCTCGGGCAACTGTTACAAAATTCAGTTGCTGTTAGGATTATTGGGCAAGCAGTGCGAATGGAAAGAAGTTGATATTTTAAACGGTGAAACGCAGACCGATGCGTTTAAACAGCTAAATCCGGTCGGTAAGATCCCATTGCTCGAACTCAGTGATGGCCGAAGCCTGAGTGAATCGAACGCTATTCTGAATTATCTGGCCGCGGGTAGCGCGTTTATTCCCTCCACCGAATTTGAACTGGCTAAAATGCTGCAGTGGCAGTTCTTTGAACAATACAGTCATGAGCCTGCCATTGCGGTAGCGCGATTTATAAACGTATACCTTGGTCTTCCTGCTGAGCGCCAGCAGGAATATAAGCTCAAGCAACAGGCCGGACATAAAGCCTTAGCGGTAATGGAGCAGCAGCTAATGCAAACGATTTTCCTGATTGGCGATCAGATGACCCTGGCTGACATATCGCTGTACGCTTATACCCATGTGTCCTATGAAGCAGGTATTATGCTCGATGACTATCCGGCAATCCGGCGCTGGTTGTCAATGATAGAGGAACACCGGGGCTTTATGCCGATGAAGCGTAACACTTGAGTTAGTCCTGCTGTGGTAAAAAGCGGCTCCATTGTTGAGTAAAGGCATTGAGTAAGTTTAGCAAAGGGGTTGGTTCCAGTTGTTCAAGATACTCCAGGCTGTAGGCAACGGCTTCGAGTGTGGAAAAGCTAAAATCAAGATCTGACTGACGAATTGTATACCGCCCAGGTTGGTTAAGTGGCAATTTGTAAAACGGATACTGATTTAACCAGCTATTTTTTTGCCAGATACCGAATGCTTGTTTCCAACTGGCATCAATAAAAATCGCACGCTCAATCGGTGGGGCATCATTGCCGGGGCGGCTGTGAAGTTCTACACTTTGTTCAGCGGGATAAAAGACCGCGGTTTCAACCGGGCTACGGGCAAGGTTTTCCGCCAGTCGGGCAAAGTCTGCGGCGGTTTTGCCTACCTGAATGGTGATGTTTGCCAGGGCAAGATTCAGTAGCCTAACGGTATTTTTTGCATGAACAGACTCTTTAGGATGCTGCAGGATAATCACTTCGATACGGTTATTTACCGGTTTCACGGCGGCACAGAGACAAGTTTGAGCAGGGTAACCACAACAAGGGCAGTGTTTGCGCATGGTTAAACAGGAGTCGGCTATTACGAATGGTCATAAGCTTACCCCAGCTGAACGCATTTGGCACACGGTAGGACTTATACCCACCGGAAATGTGGCGTCTTACGGAAAAATAGCCGACCTTGCAGGATTACCCGGCCGTGCCCGGTACGTAGGGTATTGTTTGCGCAATGTTCCCGCCTCTCTTACACTACCCTGGTATCGGGTTTTACGCAGCAACGGTCAAATTGCTTTTAAAACAGGCTCTCCTCAGGCAGCTACTCAGCGTGAACTGTTGGAAGCCGAGCAGGTACTGGTTCAAAACAATCGGGTAAACCTCAGGTTATTTGGTTGGGAACCGGGGTTGGATGTTCTGTTACATCAGTTAGCATTTTAATGTCTTCTCTTTGGGCAAGGTATTTATGGCATCGTTAACAATTGGCATTGAGCAACTGGAAGTCGGTATGTATGTACTCCAGATTGCCGAGCAAAAGGCTGGCACGGTACAAATCAAAACCCGTGGCCGGGTAACCAGTCAGGCCATTATTGACGAGTTAAAGCGCAAAGGCATAAAGCGGCTTATTATTGATACCGACCTGTCCTCCCATGCTACAAAACCCAAAGCCAGTGAACAAAGACAACCTGAGCTGGATACCCGGGTTCCGCTTGCAGCGGAGCTGGTCAAAGCGGAAAGTTTATACCAACAGGGAATTGTCCTGCAGAAAAGCCTGTATGATGCCGTTCAGGCCGGCACTCCTTTTGACGATTTTGTGCCGACAGAGTTTGCACGGACGCTGGTGGGCTCGCTGGATAGAAATCCGGATGCGTTATTACTGCTTTCACGGATCCGTGAAAAAGATACTTACTTACTCGAGCATTCGCTGAACGTCGGTATTTTATCGGCTCATTTCGCCCGTTCACTGGGCATGTCCCAGCCAGAAATCGAAGCTGCGGCTTACAGTGGTCTGCTTCACGATTTGGGTAAAATTAAGATCCCGGATGACATCCTCCATAAACCCGGACGACTCACCGATACTGAGATGGATGTGATGAAAAAGCACGTCGAATATGGCGTGGAGTTTTTGTCTGCAATGAAATTGGACGCCGGCCTGATAAAAGTCGTCAGTGAGCATCACGAGCGATTGGACGGGCTGGGGTACCCTTACCGCCTGAGTGGTGAAGACATTTCGTATAACGGGCGTATTCTGGCGATTACCGACATGTACGATGCATTAACGGCGGATCGCTGTTACAAAGCGGGTATGCCGAGTCAAAAAGCCCTGCAGATCCTGATGAAAGACAGTGAAACGAAACTTGATGCCACGTTATTAAGGCAGTTTATTAAATGCATAGGCATTTACCCGCTGGGCTCTCTGGTTGAGTTATCCAATCAACGGGTGGCGATGGTAATGCATCAAAATGACCAGCAGCCCTTGCGACCGGTGGTTAAAACTTTCTATTCCATTAGCGGTGGGCACTATATAACGCCCAAAGACGTCGATCTCAGTAAAGATTTGCAAATCAATATTGTAAAGGCCGTCACCCCGGCTCAATACAATATTGATATTAATCGCTTCTTTAAAGAGTCCATCATGGTTTAAAAGCCGGTGTTGCAATTTAGAAACAGCCGAATGTGTAAACATTGCAATCCTTGCATTGAGCCGTCGCTGAAATTACTGCCGCATTACCTCTTCTCCATTAGCCCCTTAAACTACGCAACTCCCTGATATCCACGCCTGTCAGGCGGATTCATCTGACGTTCATTAATCTGAAGTTATTGTTGGAACAGGATTTGCTCCCGTTACACTGTATGCGTAAGTTATCTGAGGAAATTATGAAAAAGCTATTATTAGTGTGTGCCGTTTCTGCTGCTATTTCTTTAACCGGTTGTGCCAACAGCAACAACACTCAGCGTGGGGCCGCTATAGGTGCGGTGGCTGGTGCCTTATTAGGTAAAGCCACCGGCGATAACGACAAAAGCCGTTACGCCTGGGGCGCGGTAGTTGGTGCCATTGCGGGCGGTGCAATTGGTAACTACATGGATAAACAGGAAGAAGCGCTGCGCGAAGAACTGGCCGATACTGGCGTAGACGTTGTGCGTGAAGGCGATACATTACACCTGATTATGCCGGGCGATATTACCTTTGCCACCAACTCATCTGCTATCAGCCCTAACTTCAACCCGGTGTTAAACGACGTGGCATTAGTTTTAAACGAATACGAAAAAACTGTGCTAATGATTAAAGGCCATACCGATGATACCGGTGCTGAAGAATACAATCAGGCACTCTCCGAGCGCCGTGCTAATGCAGTAAAAAACCTGTTGATGTCATACAGTGTAAATGGCCAGCGGATCACCACGGTGGGCATGGGCGAGTACCAGCCTAAGGTGGCCAATACGTCGGCTGAGAACCGTCAGCAAAACCGCCGGGTAGAGCTGTCTATACAGCCTATCACCAACTAAGTCATCGACTATGCAGACCCGCCATTTCCGGCGGGTCTCAGCCAATCAGTGCATTCCGTTATAGGCTTTGATTTGTTCGGCTACCCTGTCGGCAATGTCATTGGGAATTGGAATGGTTAAGTGATACTGAGTGACTTTCCAGCCTGCCTCGGTTTTAACCAGCACGCCAGTGCCCCGGGTCAATCCCAGTGAAGCATTATCCAGCAGCTCATCAAACCAGGCGACACCCTTGTTGGGCGAAAAGTAAATGTGACGCTCCCTGGATTTATACGTCCAGCCAGACCCCCGGTCAAAAACCGGTTTCGCATAGTTCTTAAATTCTTCCAGCGTCCAGGTTTCCGACGCGTCGGTGCCAATAAATATGGCTCCCTCGTCATACTGCGCAAAATAACTGACATAGTTAGCTTGTGCAGCAAACTTATGTAAGTTGCTGATTACATTATCAACAGCTTCCTTATCTGTGGCTAAAGCTGAATGGCAAACCAGCCCGATTAAACAAATAAACCAACGCATAATGTCTCCTTTGTTGTGGCTTTGCTCCCGATCATGACCTCTTTGAGCAAGATCACATAAGACGCTGTTTTTAATATAAACGCCGTACTGTTTACTTGCAAATAAGGGTTTGTGAACTACTTTTCATGGTATAGGTGCGGTGTTTTAGACCGTCTTGTTGTATTTATATCTCTGGAGCTATAGCGTTCATGAACTTACTTTTGAGGCTGACTGTCGGGCAAAAAATTCTCCTTATTCCCATTATTGGTACGCTCAGCTTTGCTATTTTTGTGATTATCAACAGTGTGGTATCTGCACAAAATGCCAGCGAGCTTGAGACCGCCCAAAACGTTGACTTTCCGGCCCTTCAATTAAGCACTTCAGCGTTAACCAATATGGAAAAAGTCCGCGACATACTGGCCTCTTCGGTAACCACCGGCGATATTGATGCGGTAGACGCTGCCAGGCAGAAAGCCGACGTGGTGAGGGCCGATCTGACCTCCATAAGCCGGGTTGCACCGGAATTATCCGGCGACATTAATACGATTCTTAATACCTTCAATGCCTACAGCGAAATGGCCTTATCGCTGACCAGTTCCATTCTGGACAACACTGCGGACTTTGCCACCCTCGGTGATCAGCTCGAAACCATGAATAGCCGCTACGATGAGGCGATAAATCAGCTCAACGGATTTAAAAGTAGCCGGCAGCACACTTTTGAAAAAGCCTTTGAACAATACAACAGCGCTCAGGATTTCCTGTTTTGGCTGGGTCTTGTGATGGGCGGGTTAACCACGCTGGTGTTGTTTGGTACGGCCATCCCGGTGACCAAAACTATTACCGGTAATTTAACCCGGGTGGTTAAATCTCTGCGCGACATCGCTGAGGAAGACGGCGATCTGACTATTCGTATTCAGACTAACGCGCAGGATGAAGTGGGCGATCTGGTTAAATACTTCAACCGCTTTATGGAAAAACTCCAAAGGGTGGTTAAAGACATTGTTGATACCACCCTGCCCCTGTCTGATCTTGCTCAGAACCTGAATCAGCTAACCGACACGACCAATCAGAATATTAGTCAGCAACAGGGCGCGGCCGTCCATGCCAAGCAGGCTGTCGATAACATGAATCACTCGGTGATTGCCGTGGCCGAGAGCGCCGCAGAAGCAGCCAGAGCCGCAGACGAGGCTTCATCGGCGTCTAATAACGGTCAGCAGGTGGTCAACAGCACGGTTACCAATATTCAGGCCTTAGCCCAGAATGTAGAAGAAACCGCTGAAGTCATCAGAAAGCTCGAAAATGACTCTAATCAGGTGGGTGTTGTGCTCGATGTTATTAAAGGCATTGCCGAGCAAACCAACTTACTGGCACTCAATGCGGCCATCGAGGCGGCCCGGGCCGGTGAGCAGGGCCGCGGCTTTGCTGTTGTGGCCGACGAAGTGCGTACCCTGGCCTCCAGAACTCAACAATCAACAGAACAAATTCAACAAACTATCGAACGCTTACAAACCGCTGCTCATCAGGCTGTTTCAGTGATGTCCAGCGGCACGTCGCAGGCTGAGGGGAGCGTGACCGAGGCCAATAAGGCCGGTGACAGCCTGGTGGTTATTGCCGACACCATCAGCCGAATTAGCGCCATGAATGGCCAGATTGCCAGCTCGACGGACGATCAGCAGGCGGTTGCACGGCAAATCGTTGGTTTTGTGGATGAGATATATGCCCGCACGGATGAAACCTCTCAGAATTCTGACCGACTTGCTTCAGCCAGCACGGAACTGGCTGGATTAGCTAAAAATCTCGAAAATATCGCCAGACAGTTCAGGGTATGACGAGGTTGAAGCGACTTTAAAACCCCGGGGATAACGGGGGAAGATAAAAACGAGGCGCCGCCGGCAGGCGGCTTACTGAGTTACTATTAATCCGGAAAAAACTATGAATAAACCAATTCTTGCAGCGGCTACGGCGCTGGCAACCTTGCCTTTTAGTGTTAATGCTGATGTCAATTTTAGTGGATTTGCCAGCGTGGTTGGCGGTGTGGCAACCGACAGCGACGTAGAAGTGAGAGGCTATGATGACAATGTTAATTTTAAAACCGGCTCATTCTTTGCCTTACAGGCCTACTCCGACCTTACCGACGATTTAAGTGCAACGGTGCAGATACGGGCACGGGGCAGAGACGACTGGGAGCCTGAGTTTACCTGGGCGTTTCTATCCTATGAGGTCAGTCCGTCCTGGCGAATTCAGGCCGGTCGGCAGCGAATACCCATGTATCTCTACTCTGACTACCTGGATGTGTCTTATGCCTATCACTGGATAGCGCCTCCCGGAGAAGTTTATAAGGCACCGTTCGACTCCATTGATGGTATTGCCTCAATTCATGATCTAACGGTTGGCGATGCGATGGTCAATTTGCGCCTGTATTACGGCACCGAGGATTTTGAATCCCAGGGTAACGACTATCAGATGGAGAATATTATCAGTGTGGTCGCCAGTGTTAATTATGGCTGGTGGACTTTCCGCAGTAGTTATCTGCAGTTTGATTTTAGTGGTGAACTGGGCCTCGAACCGCTGGTGGCGGCCTGGCAAATGACGCCGTTTCCTGAAGTCGGCAGTGAGCTGGACGTTAATGAGGATAAGTCTGAAGGCCTGGAATTCGGTGTAATTTTTGATAATCAGGACTGGTTATTTGTGGCCGAATATATTCCTTCATCACTGGATGAAACGCTGATTGGCGACTATGAGCCCTGGATGGTTTCTGTGGGTAAACGCTTCGATAACTTTATGGTCCACGCCACCATGGGCGAAGACGTTAGCAAGCCTTACCGTGACGCCATTAACCAGGTGCCACTGGGTGTAGATCCGGGGCTTGATGCCTTGTACGCGCAAACTGAAGCGGTACTGGCGACCCGCGAATACTCACTGCCATTTTATTCGGTTGGCCTGCGCTGGGATTTTCATTCCTCGGCAGCCATGAAATTTGAGTACACCCACACGGAACTCTTCGGTGGTGATAAATCCGGCGCCTTGCAAGCCGCTATCGTTACCGTGTTTTAAGGGGAAGCATGATGATTCATTTGATTAAACGTTTGCCCCTGAAACTGGCATTGTTAAGTATGCTGATTGTTGCCGGTGGTGCTAAGGCTGAAGTGGCTGTGGTGGTTAATCCGGGTTATTCGGGGGCCGTGGATAAAGATCAGGTGGCGCAGATTTTTCTTGGTAAAGATAAATCTCTGACCCCCTTTATGCAAAAAGGCGCCGCCGCGGATGAGTTTATCGACAAGGTATTGTCGCGCAACGCTTCGCAGTATAAAGCTTACTGGGCAAAACTGGCGTTTACCGGTGGCGGACGACCACCGAAAGAGCTCGGCAATGATGCCGAAGTGCTGACCACAGTCAGCAGCTCGGATAGTGCGATTGGTTTTGTCGATGCGGCAGCGGTTAATGATTCGGTGAAGGTGCTATTTACCCTGTAGTCCGGAGAATTGACAGATAGAAGGAAAAGGCCCGCCAACGAGCG
>NZ_BAAJLP010000033.1:0-64480 GCF_057547795.1 Alteromonas sp. 4NH20-0104
ACCGAGCCGGTATCTCCTTAGTCACCTGACTACTTGAGATACTCCTTTTGGGTGAGTAAAACTGTTCAGGAGATCCCGGATATTTTCTTCGAAAATTCCGGGATGACGGGGTGAGAGGTTCCGGTTACTTATTAAGCGTATACCGGGGTGACGGGGTAATAGGCCCCGGTTACTTACTGAGCGTGTGCCGGGATGACGGGGTGAGAGGTTCCGGTTACTTACTAAGCGTATGCCGGGGTGACGGGGTGGGAGGCTCCGGTTACTTACTGAGCGTATGCCGGGATGATGGGAAGGAAGAAAATTCTTAGGTGCCTGGAGCGTGCAGAATTCAGGGAATACAGAAGTTGTTTGGCAAAACTTCTTATAACCTTCCTGACGAAAATGTTATGCTTATTATTATTATTAATCTCTCTGGGTTGTGGCAGGCCCAACGTCAAGCAGAATAAGAATTAACGTGGCGAGCAGACAACTCTTTTCATTTATGTTTCGTTCAGTCTTTTTAGGACTGGTAGTGGCTTTGCTGATCCTGTTTTTGGTGCCGGATCTACGCCAAGGGACCGGCTTTGGAACCAGTTGGTTGGCGCAAACGCCCCAAAGTGCCAAGCGTGAAACCTACTACCCGGCCCTGAGTCGTTCTGCCCCGGCGGTAGTCAACATCTACAGCGTGAGTATCGAGAACAATCCCAATTATAACAATCAGGCACGCCAGCGCACCAGTTTGGGCTCCGGCGTCATTATGACTGAGTCTGGTTACATTCTTACCTGCCACCACGTGATTAAAGACGCCAGCAGTATCTTCGTTGCACTGCAGGATAACCGCGTAGCCGAAGCGCAAATTATCGGTTCCGACCAACTTACCGATTTGGCGGTGTTGAAAGTCAATGAAAACAACCTGCATGTCATCCCCCAGTTGGAAGAGCCTGATTTACGCGTAGGTGATGTGGTAATGGCCATTGGGAATCCTTATAACCTTGGTCAAACCATCACGCAGGGCATCGTAAGCCGGGCTGGCAGAACGGGGTTATCCAACAGCTATGTTGATTTTATTCAGACTGATGCCGTTCTCAACCAGGGTAACTCAGGCGGCGCACTGGTCGACAGCAATGGCTACCTGGTAGGCATTACCAACGCCAACTTTCAGGTGCGTGATGAACGTCGCGGCACCTATATCGTCGACGGGATTAATTTTGCGGTTCCCTACGAGCTCGCAGTACGGGTAATGGAGTCCATTATTACTAACGGCAAGGTCACCCGGGGGCAACTTGGCTTCATCGGCGAAGAATTACGCGGCGGTCCGGGTATTGAAGTGAAAGCGGTAGCGGCTAAATCGCCAGCTGCACAGGCCGGATTACGCCCCGGCGATATCATAATGTCTATCGATGGTATTCGTCTGGAGAGCGCCTCTAAAGCGCTGGATATGATTGCGGAAACCCAGCCCGGCACGGTCCTGGAACTGGAAGTCAGTCGTCGTGCGAGCTTATTTACCATGCAGGTAACGGTGGCTGAGCTCCAGCTACAATAGCATTTCGTAAAAAATCACCCCGTTTTTGAATTCGTCATCTATTATTGAAGTAATGGATCTGCAGTTCAGGAACAATCTAAATGGTAGAAGTGATTACCAGGGTAAACTCCAGCCCAAGCCTTAAATACGGGAGCTACACCATCCACTTAGCGGGTAACTTGTTGTTGCTGTTTTTTCGTGGTACCTGGTCGGAAAAATGCGCCGCTGACTATGTTCGCGACGTTTCCCGTTTTCGTCATGAGCAGGATTTACAGTATTTTGCTTCAATAGCCGTTATCAGCGAGTGGCAGTTAGGCACGCCAGAAGCCATCAAGATGGTGTCTAAGGTAATTCAGCGGGGCGCCGAAATGGGGATGGTCGCGCAGTTTTTGCTTGGAGAAGGTAACAACCAGTTATCGATGCATATTGCCCGGCAGAGTGTGGAAAAAGCTTTTCCCGGTGCAATTACCGGTGCATCGCTGGATGAATTTCTACCCGCCCTTAACAAGCATGCTATACACTTTGATGAACAGCGGGTACGAAATATTCTGGCCGCTAACGGCCGCTGTGATTAGAAAATAGCGCAGGCTATTCGCTAACCCGGGAGACCACTGCGCCCAAACCACCCAGCTTATGTTCGATGGCTTCATAGCCACGATCCAGATGATAAATGCGGCTGATATGAGTTTCCCCTTCGGCAACTAAACCCGCAATAATCAGGCTGGCTGACGCACGTAAATCGGTAGCCATTACCGGCGCACCTTTCAGTGACGACTCGCCTTTACTCACTGCACTGTTAGTTTCCAGCGCAATTTCAGCGCCCATGCGTTGCAACTCAGGCACGTGCATGAAGCGATTTTCGAAGATCGTTTCGGTAATGACACCAGTGCCCGTTGCTACGGCATTCAGTGCCACAAACTGGGCCTGCATATCAGTCGGGAAGCCAGGATGTGGCGCGGTTTTTACTTTTACCGCTGTAAGCGGAGTGTGACGGCGGTCAAGCTCAATCCAGTCTTTACCGGTAGTAATAACCGCCCCCGCCTGCTGTAGCTTGGATAAAACCGCGTCGAGGGTTTCCGGGGCCGCATTTAAACATTTCACATGCCCCCCCGTAACCGCTGCCGCGACCAGATAAGTCCCGGTTTCAATACGATCAGGTAATACCGCGTAGTCGCAACCATTGAGCGCTTCAACACCATGGATACGAATTTTATCGCTGCCGGCACCGGAGATGCGCGCGCCCATGCTGTTAAGGCAATTCGCCAGGTCGACAATTTCCGGCTCACGGGCGGCATTTTCGATAATGGTTTCACCATCGGCCAGGGCCGCGGCCATCATCAGGTTTTCAGTCGCACCCACACTCACAATATCCATGAAGATACGAGCGCCTTTTAGGCGGCCATCAACACTGGCACGCACGTAGCCTTCGTCAACACTGATCACCGCGCCCATTTTCTCGAGGCCTTCCAGATGCAGATTGACCGGTCGCGCACCAATCGCGCAGCCACCGGGCAAGGAAACGTTGGCAGTGCCCAGTCGGGCAAGTAGCGGACCCAGTACCAGAATCGATGCACGCATGGTGCGCACTAACTCATAAGAAGCGGTATCGCTGGTAAGCTCGGCAGCGTGAAGCAGTACCGTATTGGCTTCCTGCTGTTCTACGCCCACGCCAAGGTCTTTTAACAGCGCCTGGGTGGTGCTGATGTCCTTTAATTGAGGCACGTTGCTGTAACGGCACGGTTGTGCGGTTAGCAAACTGGTCATGAGTAATGGCAAGGCGGCATTTTTAGCGCCTGAAATAACCACTTCGCCACTCAACGGCGGACTTTTTTTAATAATGAGTTTATCCACTGGTGAATCCTGCGTGGGTTATTGCGGCATATTAAACTGACGCTCGCGCTGCCAGTCTTTCTCAGTAAAAGTTTTAATGGAGACGGCATGCATTGAACCGTCGGCAATGAGTGCATTCAATGGGGCGTATACGGCTTGCTGACGTTTGACGCGACTCATTTCTGCAAAGGCATCGCTTACTGCAATCACGGTAAAATGAGAACCGTCACCTTTAACATGTACTTCGGCTAAGTCGAGTTTTTCTTTCAGTAAGCTTTCAATATCTTTAATGTCCATGACTCTCCGGCAGTATCTATAGTTTTTACCCGACCGGCAATACGTCGTCGAGTTCGCTGATTTTTGCCAATTTAAGCATTTTTTCCGGCAGGTTGCACAAAGTAATTTTGACCCCTTGTGCTTTTCCCTCACGAATGGCGTTAAGGGTCCACGCCAGGCCAGCGCTATCGACTCGCTGAACATCCTGAAAGTCGAGTTCGCAGTGTTTAGCAGCGCGCAAGCGCTGCTGGTCACTATTGCTCAGCGACGACCACCACTCCTGACTCAGGGTCTGGCTGTCTAAAGCGCCATTGAGTTTGATGGTTTGTTTGTCGGTCACTATTCACTGGCCTCACGGGTGCTGCCGTCTAGAGATTTCAGCTCGATAGGCTTGGCAATACGCTCACGCATAAGCTCGATGACTTTTTCGATGCCTTCGGTGCGCATAACCGGCTCATATTGCTTAATTTCGTTCTGCAACATGCTGATGCCCTCGGCAACCATGTCGTAGGCCTTCCACTCTTTATCTTTTTTCCGCACTTTGAAAGCCACTTTGATATCCGGGCGTTGGCCATCGCGGATAAGCGCGCGTACGGTTACCGTTTTATCACCATCAAAATCCTGCGGTGGCGAAAACAGCACTTCCTGATCATCGTAATAGCTCAGTGCATCGGCATAACTGGTTACCAGATACTGACGAAACACCCGAATGTATTCGATTAACGTTTCGCGGTCGGTTTTCTTCATATCGAAATATTTGCCCAGCACTTTAAACGCACTGTACTGGTAATCGATATAAGGCAGCAGTTCCTGATCCATAATGTCACGAAGAATTTCCGGATTTGCGGCAATTTCCTGCTTTGATGACTTAATACGCTCAAAGGTACGGTTACCCACCTGTTCCACCATTTTATAGGGGTCCTGGCTATTGACCTCGGGCAAGGCATCCTGGGCACTCACTGGCGCTACCACCATAAGCACTAAGGTAAAAAATGCGGCTAATTTTGCTTTCAACTTCTCTCTCCTAACCTGACAACGCAAGACTTATTAATAAAGACCGGCTTGTTGTCACTATTCTTCACTATTGCGGCTGAACAGGAACTGACCAATCAGTTCTTCCAGCACTAACGCTGAACTGGTGTCCTCGATATAGTCACCTTCAGCCAGGTTCTCAACCCCATCAATGGTAAAACCGGGTTCAAAACCAACATATTGTTCACCGAGTAATCCCGAGGTCAGAATTGACGCTGAACTGGTTTCCGGAAACTCGTTGTATTCACTCTGGATAGTTAACTCAACAACCGGGCTGTAGTCATCCTTATCCAGTTTGATGGCATTCACCCGCCCAATGGTAACGCCGCCCACTTTAACCGGTGAACGCACTTTCAACCCACCAATGTTTTCAAACTTGGCATACAGGGTGTAGGTATCACCATCAGTGATCACCGTTTGATTAGCGACTTTTAACGCCAGCAGTAACAAGGCGGCAACTGTCATTAAGACAAAAACACCTACCATTAATTCCGTTTTATAACGATTCATCGTACCCAGCCCCCTTTATTCAATACCAAACATCAGGGCGGTGAGCACGAAGTCCAACCCTAATACTGCCAATGACGAAAACACCACGGTTTGTGTGGTTGCCTGACTGATACCTTCCGAGGTTGGTATCGAATCATATCCTTTAAATATGGCAATCCAGGTCACAACCAGGGCAAAGACGAGGCTTTTTATGACCCCATTTATGACATCTTTGTCCCAATCGACGGTTGCCTGCATAATTGACCAGTAACTGCCGGCATCTACGCCCAGCCAGTCAACGCCAACCAAATGGCCGCCAAGTATGCCTACTGCAGAGAAAATCAGCGCCAGCATAGGCATGGCTATCATGCCAGCCCAAAAACGGGGGGCCACTACCCGGCGCAGCGGATCAACCGCCATCATTTCCAAACTGCTTAATTGCTCAGTAGCCTTCATCAGGCCAATTTCAGCGGTTAACGCTGAACCGGCGCGACCGGCAAATAATAATGCTGTTACCACAGGGCCCAGTTCACGAAGCAGCGAAAGGGCAACCATAGGACCCAGGCTGCCTTCTGCACCATAGTCGGTGAGAATGGTATAACCCTGTAACGCCATGACCATGCCAATAAACAGGCCTGATACAATTATAATTGCCAGCGACTGCACGCCCACTACATATAATTGACGAATAGTCAGCGGAATATTTTTCAGACTTGGCGCTGCAAATAGCGCCCCGAATATCATGAGTCCCGCGCGACCCGTGGCGGCTAACCGTTCCAGAGTGTGGCGACCGGTTTGTTGTATCCAGTTCAATCGCTTTCTCCTAAAAATGCTGCGCGCAAATCGTCTGCCGGATAATGAAACGGCACCGGTCCATCAGCCTTACCCTGCAGAAACTGCTGTACCAGTTCAGAATCACTGCCTTTAATTTGCTCGGCCGACCCTTCGCCAATCACCCGCTGGTCGGCGAGAATATAGATATAATCAGCAATGGTCAGTACCTCGGTCACATCATGGGTAACCACGATACTCGTGAGGTTGAGCGCGTCGTTGAGCTCACGAATAAGCTTCACCAGCACCCCCATGGAAATCGGATCCTGACCAGCAAAGGGCTCATCGTACATAATAAGCTCCGGATCCAACGCGATTGCCCTGGCCAGGGCCGCCCGCCGGGCCATTCCACCGGATAATTCACTGGGCATCATTTGTGCCGCACCGCGCAGGCCTACCGCCTGCAATTTCAGCGCAACGATGGTAGCAATGATAGATTCAGATAAGCTGGTGTGCTCTCGCAATGGAAAAGCAACATTATCGAACACGGTCATATCGGTGAACAACGCGCCGCTTTGAAACAGCATGCTCATGCGGCGACGATTTTGATAAAGCGTTTTGCGGCCCATTGCCGGGATCGATTGACCGTCGAAGGTAATGTCACCGCTGTCGGGAATCAGTTGCCCGCCAATCAGCCTGAGCAACGTCGTTTTACCTATTCCGCTGGGGCCCATCACGGCAGTAATTTTGCCTTTTGGCACGCGCAGGGATATGCCGTCATAAATAACGCGCTCCCCACGGGAAAAGGTCATATTTTTTACGTCGACTAGATAGTCCATGTTACTTTGCATTTCCTGTGCAGGCCTAAGCCCTGGAAGCCCGGTGAAACCACCCGGCTACGGTTTATTTTTACCGCGTTCATTGTATGACGGTTTGCGTATTCTGCCTAAACCGAAAAAGTTACAATTTATATCACGAACGCTATTGCAGGATACAGCCTGCCAGCCAAGTATATTAGATTTATATTATCCGCTAATTATGACCGAATTACCGTTTTAATTAACGAATAGCATTGTTCTATGGGGTAGAATAAACCCTGAATCTTCGCTGAAGCGGCTATTGCTTACTGTGCGGCGGATTCTACCATAGTATAAGTTAATTACATACATTCATGTAGGTATATTTAATAACCAGTTAATCAAAGTCTTCAATCTAAATAATAATCAAAGACTTGCTCACCAGCGCTAGTTATACACGCAGTTAACTCTGTGACACTCTACACAAGCAGACGTTCCATGACGATTGGACTTAGGCCCAGAAAAACTCCCTCTTTAGCCATTAAAACGCCCAACGGGTCGAGAAAGTTCATTTAGCCGATGTGCACCTCCTACAGGTAATAAGACCGGACTGACGCATTTTTCTGTCAGCCTAAACATAGGAATAAGCGCATTTTTTTGCGAGAATACCACTTTCGATGGAAGCAGGTTTTGGTGTGATACTTCAGGTAGCTATTTTTCTGGCCGGACTCGCGGTACTAAGCTGGAGTGCCGACAAATTTGTTTATGGCGCATCGGCTTTGGCTAAGAACATCGGTATATCGCCTATGATGATTGGCCTGACGATAGTAGCCATGGGCTCTTCAGCGCCGGAAATTGTGGTGTCTGCCGTCGCGTCTATCAACGGCAATCCGAACACCGCAGTAGGCAATGCCCTGGGCTCCAACATTACCAATATCGGATTAGTACTCGGTATTACTGCCCTTATTAAACCTTTACTGGTGTCGTCCAGCACCCTGAAACGGGAATTCCCCTTGTTAATGGTGATCAACGTGATTGCCGTGTATTTCCTGTATGACGGCGAACTCACCTCGATTGAGGGCGTTATTCTTATTCTGCTGTTTATTTTTGTGCTGGCCGGTATGGCCTGGATCTCGCTACTGGTAGACAAAGGCGATCCGCTGATGAATGAAACCAGGGATGAAATTCCCACAGCAGTGGAAAATTCCCATGCGGTGATGTGGATTGGCTTAGGGTTAGTCCTGTTGCCGTTAAGTGCCCACTTTATGGTAGACTCCGCCGTTCATATCGCCCGTTACTTCGGCATGAGTGATTTGGTCATTGGCTTAACCATTATTGCACTGGGTACCAGCCTGCCCGAACTGGCCGCCAGTGTGGCCGGGGTGATGAAGGGCGAAGACGATCTCGCCCTGGGTAATGTAATTGGCTCGAATATCTTTAATTTGCTGGCGGTGCTTGGCATGCCGGGGCTCCTCGCGCCGGGCTTACTCGACGAAAATGCCGCCCACCGTGACGCACTGGTGATGCTGGGACTGACCCTGCTATTATTAGTGTTTAGTTTTAATTTCCGTGGGACACGACGAATCAACCGTGTCGAAGCAGTCCTGCTAGTGGGCTGCTACCTGGTTTATCAGTATTGGTTATTTGCCTAATGACATCACAACAACAATCTTCCTTTATCGAGTCGGCCAAGCGCGTTGTCAGCATCGAGCAAGCCGCGATAGCAGCCCTTGCGGAACGCTTTGATGAGCGTTTCATTCAAGCGTGTGAACTGCTGAAAAACTGTCAGGGTAAGGTCGTGGTCAGTGGCATGGGGAAATCCGGTCATGTGGGCAATAAAATCGCCGCTACCCTTGCCAGCACGGGCACCCCGGCTTTTTTTATGCACCCGGGCGAAGCGAACCACGGCGATCTGGGCATGCTTGGCGCAAACGATGTCCTGCTGGCCATTTCAAATTCCGGCGAAACCGGTGAACTGCTCAACCTGTTACCTGTGGTGAAGCGTCTCAATGTTCCGGTCATTGCCATGACAAACCGTACCGACAGCACCCTGGGCAAACATGCCGACGTGGTACTCGACATTGGCGTTGAACAGGAAGCCTGCACGCTGGGCCTGGCGCCAACCACCAGTACCACGGTGACCCTGGTGATGGGTGATGCCCTCGCGGTAGCCTTACTCGATGCCAATGGTTTTACCTCTGACGATTTCGCTCTGTCTCACCCCGGCGGCAGTCTGGGCCGCAAATTATTGCTCACGGTGGCCGACATAATGTTAAGCGGTGACGAAATTCCGTTGGTGCCGGAACAGGCAACCGTGTCTGAGGCCCTGCTGGAAATTTCCCGCAAGGGGCTGGGGCTTACCGGTATTACCGACCGTCAGCAAAAGCTGTTGGGCGTGTTCACCGATGGCGATTTACGCCGATTGCTGGATGCCCGGGTAGATATTCATAACACCCGGATGGAAGAGGTAATGACCCGCGGCTGTAAAACCTCCCACGGCGAAGACCTCGCCGTTGAAGCACTTAATTTAATGGAACAATATAAAATTAGCGCGCTGTTAGTCGTAGATGAAAACAATCAGCCGGTAGGTGCCTTTAACATGCACATGCTGTTAAAAGCGGGAGTATTGTAATGAGTACGGTAAAAACGCTGTATACTGATTTGCCTGAGGCGTTTTTCCAACAGCTTAAAGGCATCAGGCTGCTGGTTTGTGACGTGGATGGCGTGTTCTCTGACGGGCGCATTTATCTGGGTAATCAGGGCGAAGAATTAAAAGCATTTCATACCCGCGACGGCTATGGCGTTAAGGCTCTGGTTAATGCTGGCATTGAAGTGGCGGTGATTACCGGCCGGCGTTCAGTTATTGTTAAGGACCGTATGACATCATTAAAGGTGTCGCATATTATTCAGGGTGAAGAAAACAAAGCCGACGCGCTGGCTGCTCTCATCAGCTCATTAGGGCTTACCAGAGAACAGGTGGCAGCGATTGGCGATGATATGCCGGATACCGGTATGTTTAACCACAGCGCAGTTAACATTGCGGTACAGGATGCGCATCCTCAGGTGATTCAACAAGCCAACTGGATCACCACCCTGCCCGGTGGTTTCGGCGCGGTCAGAGAAGTGTGCGACACGCTGCTGCAGGCCAACGATGCTTTACAGGGTATTTTAGGGGCCAGTGTATGAATAAAGTAGGTTTGAGCATTGCCAGTCTGTTTATCCTGGCGTCATTGCTGTACCTGCCCGGCTATCTGGCCGAAGATCCGGTTGTCGCACCGGATCAGGATGTGCTGGCGATTACCCCCAGTTATAAAGCCCGCAACCTGACCACCACGTTATACAATGAACAGGGTCAGCGTGTGCACGAAGTGTTTTCGTCAACCATGGAAAACTACGAGCAACTGGGGTTCGTCCTGTTTTTAGCGCCCCAGTACACTATTTATCAGGAGTCTGGCGAACCGCCCTGGCAAGTAGTCGCCGACGAAGGCACGTTGTATGATAACAACATGATACAACTGGAAAATAACGTAGTGATTGTGAGTAAAAACCAGGCTGACTTTGTGCAGCGTGTAACCACAGACTACCTTGAGATAGATTTGGACCAACAAACCATGGTGTCTGACGCCAGGGTGGAAATTTCGGGGCCTGATTTCCTGATATTTAGTAACGGACTTCGCGCCAACCTATTGAATAAAACTTATGAGTTGAATCAACATGTGCAAACGACTTATTCCCCTGCTAACTAGTCTGACGCTGGCCATCTCGCCGGCGCTGGTACTGGCAGCCAAGTCAGATTTCAAGAAAGACATTGAAGTGTTTTCTGAATCACAGTTTCTGGATGGTAAGAATAAAAAGTCCATTCTGATTGATAACGTCCAGGTTACTCAGGGCACATTAAGCATTCAGGCCGACCGCGTTGAAGTTGAAGCAGGCGGCGGTAAAGGCAAAGAAATCTTTATTGCTACCGGTAAGCCGGCGGTATACAGCCAGACCTTAGACGATGGCCGGGTGGTCGAAGCCCGGGCATTCGAAATTCGTTATGAAGTGGCTAACCGCACGATTTCTTTATCCGGCGATGCTGAGTTAAACCAGAATACCAGTGTGGTAAAAGGCGAAACGATTGTTTACGACATGGACAAGGAACAACTGAAAGCCACCGGTGATGGCAGCGGCAGTGAAGATGGCCGGGTACGCACCGTTTTCAGTCTGGAAGACATTGAAGCCGTGCGCGACGAAAACAAGGCCAATGGCAGCGAAGACGACCAACAGGACAACCAAGACGAATGACCACCCTCACCGCCAAACACTTAGCCAAGTCGTATAAGTCCCGGCAGGTAGTTAGGGATGTCAGCGTTGAAGTTTCTGCCGGCCAGATTGTTGGCTTGCTCGGTCCCAATGGGGCCGGTAAAACCACCACCTTCTACATGATTGTGGGTCTGGTAGCACTGGATAAAGGCGATATCCGCATCGACGATATGGATTTAACCCGCCAGCCCATGCACGAGCGCGCCCGTAATGGCATTGGTTATTTACCTCAGGAAGCGTCTATTTTCAGAAAGTTAAGTGTTTTTGACAATATCATGGCAATATTGCAGACGCGCAAAGACTTAAATTCTGCCGAACAGCAAAATGAAGCCGATGCCCTACTTGATGAATTTAATATTAACCATATACGTAATAGTACCGGGATGAGTTTGTCGGGTGGTGAGCGGCGCCGGGTGGAAATTGCCAGGGCGCTGGCCGCTAATCCGAAATTTATTTTGCTTGATGAACCCTTTGCAGGAGTTGACCCAATTTCGGTTAATGATATAAAGAAGATCATACAACATCTTCGTGATCGTGGAATTGGTATTTTGATTACCGACCACAACGTCCGGGAAACCCTCGACGTCTGTGAGAAAGCCTACATTGTGAGTCAGGGTGAATTAATCGCTCAGGGCACCGCGGAACAGGTTTTAAGTAATCAAAAGGTCAAGGATGTATACCTGGGTGAGCAATTCAGGCTATAGTTAGATACATAAAGACAACAAATTTTGTCCCTATCAATAACAAGCAAGGCGTTAAGAACAGAAGTAGATGAAACCATCTTTACAGCTCAAATTTAGTCAACAACTTACTATGACGCCACAATTGCAGCAGGCGATTAAACTGCTGCAACTTTCGACCCTGGATTTACAACTGGAAATCCAGGAAGCACTCGATTCAAATCCGTTACTGGAAGTTGATGACACCAGCGATAACGACACCATTGAGAAAAGTAAACTCGATGCCGAAGCGGATGCCGCAGCAACAGCCAGCACCGACACCAGCATGGATACCAACGAGGCGCTCGAGAAAAACGAGCTGCCTGATGAACTGCCTATCGACAGTACCTGGGACGAGTATTACTCGGCGTCTTCTGCACCTGCACCAGGGCCGGCGTCTTCTGATGATGAACAAATTTTTCAGGGTGAAACCACCGACAACATTCAGGATCACCTGCTGTGGCAGATGCGCCTCACCCCCTTTAGCGATGTAGACCGCGCCATAGCCATTGCCATTATCGATTCCATTGATGAATCCGGTTATTTAACCGTTACGGTTGAAGATATCCTGCAGAGCGTCAATACTGAAGATATGGAAGAGCCCGTAGAAGTTGATGAAATTGAATGCGTGCTCAAGCGTATTCAGATGTTCGACCCGATTGGTTCAGGCTCACGTACCCCGCAGGAGTGTCTACTGGTTCAGCTCAAACAATTTGCTCCCGAAACGCCCTGGCTTAAGGAAGCAATGATTCTTATTGAAGACTATGCTGATTTGCTTGGCAGCAAAGATTATCGCACGCTGATGCGTAAATCGCGGCTCAAAGAAGATGATTTGCGTGAAGCCATGCGTTTACTGCAAACCCTGAATCCTCGTCCTGGCAGCGCACTTATCACGCAGGAATCTGAATATGTGATCCCCGACGTGTCAGTCACCAAAAAGAAAGGCCGTTGGGTAGTTGAACTGAACCCCGACAGCCTGCCAAAACTGAGCGTAAACCAGCAGTATGCAGCCATGAGCAGACAAGCCCGTAACAGCTCAGACTCGCAGTTTATTCGCTCCCACATGCAGGAAGCAAAGTGGTTCATTAAGAGCCTCGAATCGCGCAATGAAACATTGCTCAAAGTAGCTAACTGTATTGTGCAGCAACAAATGGGCTTTTTTGAGCACGGCCCGGAAATGATGAAGCCTATGGTCCTCAACGACGTAGCCGAAATGGTCGATATGCATGAATCCACCATTTCGCGGGTAACTACCCAAAAGTACATGCATACGCCCCGCGGTATCTTTGAACTGAAATACTTCTTCTCCAGCCACGTAGCCACCGAGTCTGGCGGAGAATGTTCCTCTACCGCTATCCGCGCACTGATTAAAAAACTGGTTGCCGCCGAGAAGCCCAGTAAACCACTAAGCGACAGTAAAATTGCTCAATTGTTGGCCGAACAAGGTATTAAAGTTGCCCGGCGAACAATAGCAAAATACCGGGAATCTTTGTCGATTCCACCGTCTAACCAACGCAAGAGCCTTATTTAGGCCGAAATATAAGGAAGACGAACTATGCAAATAAATCTTACAGGTCATCACATCGAGATAACCGATTCTTTGCGTAATTATGTTGATACCAAGTTTAGTAAACTGGAGCGCCACTTTGATCACATATCCAATGTGCATGTGATCCTCAACGTGGAAAAGCTTTCTCAAAAAGCCGAAGCCACGATGCATTTAAGTGGTGCGGAAGTATTTGCGTCGTCAGAAAATCAAGATATGTATGCCGCGATAGATAGTATGGTCGACAAACTGGATCGTCAGGTAATCAAGCATAAGGAAAAGCTTAAAAAGCACTAGGCCCCAAATAACCTTATGAATATTCAAGCCTTAGTTAGCCTGGATCGCACTAAATGTGCGGTCCAGTGCAACAGTAAAAAACGAATTTTAGAAATTATCAGCGACATTGCTGCCGAAACCAACGCTGAAATTCAAAAAGAAGATGCCCTGAATGCACTGCTAAGCCGGGAAAAAATGGGCAGCACTGGCATCGGCAATGGCATTGCCTTACCCCATGGCAGACTGGCTAACCTATCCAAGGTTACGGCCGTTGTGGTAACCACTACCCCAGCCATCGCATTCGACGCCATTGATGATAAACCGGTCGATATCTTTTTTGCCATTCTGGTCCCTGAAACCCAAACCGAAGGTCATTTGCAGACACTGGCTACCATCGCCGGCAAGCTGAGCCAGAAAAGTATTGTAAAAACCATCCGTAACGCCGAATCGAAGGAACAGGTTATCGCCGCTCTGTGCGACGAGGCTGCACAATAGTCCGGCAGGGAGTCTGACAACATATGAAACTTATTATTATCAGCGGGCGCTCCGGCTCCGGCAAATCGGTTGCGCTAAGAGCCCTGGAAGATTTGGGCTACTACTGCGTTGATAACATTCCGGTTAATCTGCTCCCAACGTTAACCCATACGGTGGTTGACGAATACGACCAGGTGGCGGTGAGTATAGATGTTCGCAACCTGCCTAAAGATCCCGACGAACTGGTAGAGATCCTTGATTATCTGCCTTCGTCCTGGTCGATGACCATTGTCTATCTGGATGCCAGCGACGACATGCTGGTAAAACGCTTTAGCGAAACCCGCCGCCTGCATCCGCTGGCAAAACTGAACAAGTCACTGGCCGATGCCATTCTGGCAGAAAAAGAGCTGTTAGCACCCATTGTAGAGCGTGCTGATTTGTATATCGACACCGACCACCTGTCGATTCATCAGCTGGCTGAGCTTATCCGTGAACGGATTTTGGGTAAGAAAAGCTCCCGACTGGTACTGGTGTTTGAGTCATTTGGCTTTAAGCACGGTATTCCCAAAGACGCCGACTATGTATTCGATGTCCGCTTTTTACCTAACCCGCACTGGGAGCCTGACTTAAAACATTTAACCGGTCTGGACTCGCCGGTAGAAGCTTTTCTGGGCTCGCAGCCCATTGTCACCAAATTTATCTGGCAAATCCAAAACCTGCTGGATACCTGGATGCCCCATCTGGAGCGAAATAATCGCAGCTATGTGACCATCGCCATTGGCTGCACCGGCGGCCAGCATCGTTCCGTATTTGTGGCGCAGTCTCTGGCCAAAATATACGGCGATAAGCATCCGGATGTGCAAATTCGTCACCGGGAGTTAAACCGATAATGCGTGTAGAAAAAACCCTTACTATCGTCAATAAACTGGGCCTGCACGCCCGGGCTGCCACACAGTTAGTACAACTGGCTAATCAGTTCGATGCCGAGATCACCCTCAAAAAAGGCGATAAAGAAGCTAATGCCAACAGCGTATTGGGATTAATGCTAATGGAAAGTCATCAGGGCGAACAGGTGGATGTGATCAGCGAAGGCCCCGACGCCGAAGCCGCCATGGCAGCAGTGGAAGACCTGATTGTTGGCCGCTTTAACGAAGACGAGTAACGCACACAGCTAACCTCTGTGAAGCGGTTATCTGTGCTTTCCTTGCGATGCAAAGATTAATCACTTAATCATGCGCTAAGACAATATATTAGCGCCCTGCTCCGGCGCTCTGGCTTCTTCTGCCTGGCGGCGTATATCATCGTTTTCACTGGAAACGTCATCATGAGCCGCCGTACGTTTCTCTGCTACGGCTTTAGGTTCGCTGACCGGACTTTGCTTAACCGGTTCTTTTTGCTCGCTAACCTGCTCCGGATTATTCACCATCGTTACCGGCACGCCCTGCGGGAAAATCACTTCACGGGCGTCGTCCGGCATGCTTATACCCTTAGCGGTAAACAGTTCTACCAGGTCGCGCATCAATACCGACGCCATTTTAATCACGCTGGTATTCTCAACATTAATCCAGAAATACACTTTGAGATTTACCGTCGCCGAGCCAAGCTCATCAACCAGCACTAACGGCTCTGGCTCTTTCAGTACATTGGGATGGTCGCTTATAAGCTGTAAAGCCAACTGCTGAGCCTGCTGACAGTCGGCATCGTAACCAATGCCTAAGGTAAACTGGCCGCGCATTTTGGGGTTAGCGGTGAGATTCTTAATGGTCCCTTTGTAAATGACGGCGTTAGGGATCTGAATATGATTACCGTCAAAATCTACCAGCGTGGTGGCGCGTGTCGTGACTTTCTGCACCACCCCGGTGTAATTGTTAATTTGCACCACGTCATCAATGCGGAATGGGCGCTGCACCGTTAATAGCAAACTGGCAATCATGTTTTCGGCGATATCCCGAAAGGCAAAGCCCAAAATCAATCCCAGCACACCAGTTCCGCTCATGATGGCTACGGCAAACTCGGTAAGGCCGGAGAGCTTTAAAAACACATAGAGTGCGAATAGGATGAAAATCAGGCTTAGTGCGCGCTGACTCACCGAGCGCAATAGCGGACTGGAAGAGAGATAACCAATAGGCTTAAGCAACGCTGCCGAGAGCCGCCCCGCCAGCCACAAGGTCAGCATCAGTACCAATAATCCCAGCGCAATGGCCGGCAGTTTAACGATAAATGCCTGCCAGTAGCTGCTTAACGCGCTAACCAGTTCGCCGGTAGATGATTCCATTAACTTATTCCTTTGCGCTGTTCCTGCTAGTTAATAACCGCTTTGCCCCTGAATAGATCAGAAAAGCCAGAGCGAAATAGTAAGCTTTCATAGTTCAGTCAGGCATCGAGCCTGGCTTTATGAATAGAAGCGCTGGAATCAGCACTTGTTACGGAACCTTTGCCAAAACCGTGCTCCCATGAACACCACACTACCGGCTACTGCCCCTATCGGCAAAGCATTTAGCGGTACAAGAATAATGTTCAGCACCGCGGTAGAAGACATTCGTTGCGGGGTATAAGAGGCATAAAGCATATGCCAGTACCCGCAAAAGTGGAGCCCCATAACGACAAATAGAGCAGACCAAAGAGCAAACTTGCCTGGTATGGAACGTTTCAGATTGGTAGTTAGCCCTACCAGCAACAGAGCACCGTAGGGAATGGCTCTGAATCCTGCGGCAAGTAGCAGACTGTCGACAGTTAAATACCGTGTAACCTTAGTAAAACCTTCTGCTACTCCGTAGTCGCCAACAAATACAGCCAATACCCAGTCCACCAGTATTTGATTAATAACAACGAAGGCGGTAATTAACCCTATCCAGAAACTTTTACCCATCATTCAATCCTTGTTGAGTTCATCGCTTGAATATCGATGTAGAGTAAGTAGCCTTCAGGCTACTTACTCAGCTTCTGGAACGAAAGTGGCTGCCTGGCTGGTGGTTGACTGAGTAGTGACACTCTCGGATTTAGCCTCAGCACAATCCCGTACGTTCTTTTGCACGGTAATGGCCGCAAACATACTCAATACAAAGGCCATTCCGAAAAAGCCCTTTTCACTAAGTGCAAGTTCTGCGTTGTACAACCCCACTATTAACAGGGCAATGGCAGCCACCGTTGCTACACCACAAGCAATAAAGTATGCCCGGGTCACTTCGATTCCAGCCATTTTATCGCGGATGGTTTTCTGTAAAGACACCACAGCGAATAATCCCAGTAGCATGACGGTCAGGTAATAGCCTTTTTCATTAAGCTGCATGTAAGCGTTAAATAAGCCAATCAGGTAACTGGCAACTCCAATAATAAGCGCTGCTACTGCAGCAATCCGAAAAGCTTTGGTGGGTGCATTTGTCATCGTTTGAGTTGAGATTTCCATGTCGATATCCTCGGTTAAATAGCTTGAGTGCGGCCATTGGCATAGAGCACCACGGCATGTTGAGATAAGTTAAACTGCGCTAAGTAGTGGCCAATAGTGGTAAAGGTAGCTGTGCGAACCCGCCCCTTGTGATCAGAAGTGGTTACCCCATCTGTCACCATGCTGCCCACCGCCAGTTTTAGCGGGCTGATATGCACTCGCTGCGGTTTAAAATAGGCGGCATTGTTGGCTTTAATTCGCTGTTTATCTTCGGTTTGGTACATGGCCGCCTGCAGCATATCCAGGGTGAATTCAGTACAATTCTGCCGTTCGCTGTTAAAAGGGTTGGCCACCACCGAATAACGGGGATTGTGCAAACCAAGGTGGTTTTGTTCACTGATTAGCGCAATGAGGCGCTCCTGCACCGCTGGGGTTGGTATTACAATGCCAGCCTTAAGCGTTTGTGCGCCCCAGAAAAAATCCACCGGGTAATCAACAATGATGTCGCTGCGACCCGGGTCGTCTGCGCGCTGGTAGAGATTGTGAATGGCGTAACCGTATTCGGTACTGCCATCATCCAGGGTAATGGCAGAGTAAACCGCCACCGCTGTATGGGTAAAATGAATGCCTTTGGGCAGTTCTTTTTGCGGGCGGCCTACCCGGCCGATAATAAAGGCGTGAGCCCGATGTTCTGCCGCATACCGCTCGACCTGCTTGGCAAAGTCTATGATTTGCTCTGGTTGAAATACCGATTTTGACGGCGCCTGACTGCCGGCCTGAGCGCCGGCAGTGAGTATAATCAATAGTACTGCAATAATGACTCGCATGATCAGCTCCTTGTCCAATGAATACTTAGTGTTTTACCGTTTGTTCTACCACTACTTCTGAAGGCGGCGGATCGCGCGTGATCACGCGGGTAGTAATAGTAAGAGGTTTAGTGTTTTGCTGATGTTTGGCATGCAGGGTTTTAACCGACTGGTGGGTTGAGTCGGCGACAGCCACTACGCTCAGGCCGGTAATAATAACCGGTGCAGCCACTACCGCGCTGGCTACTGAAGCGGTTGTTGAAACCCCTTCCACACTGGCCAGCACACTGTGCTTGCTAGCCTGGCCGCTGTGATCAACGGAGTCAGCAGCCATAGCTCCCTGAGCAACAACGGCGCTGGTCAGTAAAGCGATGATTAATTTTTTCATTGTCATAGTCCTTCATTGGTTGGTTCCCCTTCAAGCTAGTCCCTGGTAGAAAATAAGTAAACTCAATTTAAATATGTAGTATATTGCTACACCAAAGGTATCGGATTTTAATACTATGAGTCAGATTAAGCAGGTAACACAGCGATTAAAACAATTGCTAAAAGAACAGGGAATGACCTACAAATCCTTGTCTGAACAGTTGCAGTTAAGCGAGGCAAGTGTAAAACGGTGTTTCTCGCAACAAAGTTTTACCCTGGAGCGCCTGGAGCAGGTTTGTGAAGCACTGGGGCTAACCCTGAGTGATGTGTTTATCCAGGTGGCTCAATCCCAACCCAAGGTGTCGCAGCTTTCTGAGGATCAGGAGCGGGATTTACTCGACAACCCCCGTTTATTATTAGCCGCTGTGTGCGTGCGAGACGGCTGGCAATTTAATGAAATTATTGATTATTACGATATCAGCGAACCCGAGGCTGTGCGGTTGATGGTAAAACTCGATCGGCTAAAGCTGATTGAGTTTCTGCCCGGTAACCGGTATCGGCTATTGATTGCCCAGGATTTTCGTTGGATCCCGGGCGGGCCGTTGGAGCGATTTATGGAGCAGGAAGTCATGGTAAAGTTCATGTCGCCAAAGAAAAACGAACCCTGGGCTTTTCGTTTTTATTTGCGCGGCCGGTATTCGCAGAGTTCCGTAGAGATCATTCAGCGCCGTCTTAACCAGCTTACCCGGGAGGCCGCTGAACTCAACGAAGAAGACGCCCGGTTACCCATTAACGAACGCACCCATATGGGGCTATTAATGGCCATGCGGCCCTGGGAGCCGTCACTGTTTGAAGCCATGCGTCGCACTCCCACATAGCGTTCAGTCAGACTCAGACTGATTTCGTTCAATCATTAACGCGATAGTGTCGTTGCTGTAGCCATCTTCGGTTTTATATTCGCGGTAGCCCTTGGACACCGCAAACCCGATAACATACTGTTGCTGGTCGAGGGTATAAATGCCGGCGCCCTGGCCACCTCTGCCGTGGTTAAGTATTTCGGCTGGCAGCGCCAGATATTCACCGGCCTGCCAGGGGGCCTGGGCACTGGCTGAAATGACCTGGCCACGGCGGTCTATGAAGACCCCCATTCGTTTGGCCGAACTGCTATTGAGCACATCGTCCAACATTTGCCGAAACTCAGGTTCACTGTCGAACACCAGGCCAATTCCGCCAACCACCTGATTGTTATGACGGATGGCTGCATTGTAAATATAAGTGGGTCGCTGCTGATAATAGTCTGAAGGATGAAAAGCCGACACACTGTACTGCTGCGAACTACTTAGCGCTAAGACACTGCGCCATTGCGTCGGCTCCGCGGCCTGGGTATCTAACCAATCATCCAATGAAGAGGATGACACGGCGACTATCTTCCCGCTTCGGTCGTACACATAAATCCCGGTATAAACGGTATACAATTCGTTGATATACGACAGTATGGCACTCATCTCATGTTGTGCATCCGCCGTTACCGCTGCGGCCCCTAAAGCGTGGATAAACTGCTCTGTTAATGCCCACCAGCGGCAATCATTGGCCCGTTCATATAAATTGCGATCCATGATGTCAATGGCCAGCGCTGCCTGAGCGCTCAGCGCATTGTAGTGCGTGGTGAGGGCGGTACTCATTAGCTGACTGACTGAACTACTGAATATCCCCTGCATCTGGCGACCAATCTGACGAATTTCTTCCAGAATCGGAATAAATTCATCGGCATCAGTCCGTGCCGCCGCTATACGGCCGTTAAGAACAACCAAATCCAAATCATCGGTTACTACTTTGGAGCGATGCTGGATATTACTCAGCGTGGCTGAAAACCCCTGCCAGCGGGCCACATCTTGCTGGGCCTTGTCATTATCCCTCTCTGAACGTTGCTGCTCCACCGAACGTGAAAAGGGCATCAGCACACAACCCTGCCACGATAAGCCCATGTACCCCTGATAGCCTCGCGTGGGCGCTACGGTACAGAAGTATTGTTGGTTGTTAAGGGTGATAAACTGGTCTTGTCGGTGTACGTCGATACGTTCTCCCCGCGACAGTAATGCCTGATGGCTCGCCTCGAGGACTTTTCCGTTAGCATCGAGTAACGCCATCACCAGGCCGCTGCCATCGCTCAGATCGGCAAATAACGACGCCATTTCATTTTCGAGTTTAAAACTCAGGCAAAGCACACCAAGGGGCACATTGCTCTGCGGATCCCTGACCGGGGCCAGAAACAGTGACGACAGTGGCTTGTGAGGACAAAGCGGCGAAAAACGACAAATTTCGATATATTCCTGCTGACCGTCAAGGAGCTCCTGAATAACCGGGTCGCTACCTAATTGCTCGGCCACGGCCGAATTCATGCGGACTTTAAGCTTACCGTTCACATCGAACAACATAACATCATCGTAAACCGAGTACTTCGCCGCATACTCAAGCATATGTTGCTGCACCACCTGAGTCGCTGCCGGATCCACCTGCGTTGATTTCAAATAACTGACAAAACGGGTATCAGTGGCTAAAAACCCCACATCGGCGGTTCGCTCAAATAAATTACGATTAGGAATATCAATCAAGGTTTGGGCAATGGAGCGGTGTTTACGGCCTATTTGCTGCACCTGCTCAGCCAGCAGGTTCTCAATGAGTAACGCTTGTAAATCGGCAAACTCGCCCTTGGTATCAAGCATATTCGCCAGCAGACTTTGTGGCACATTGAGACTGTTGATTTTGCCCACCAGGGCAACCTTGTCCCACCAGCGATTAAGGTTCATCAGGTTATTCTGATGCTGTGTTACAGAGGGAAATACGGCGGTCAGGGCATTTCTGTTTTTCTCATTCAGTGTTTGCACAGCGCGTCACCTACAACTTTAGTTCAAGCTATTGTTTTATTTAAATTATGCAAATCCTTTTATACCAGATGGTAAAATTAAATATTGTATACTTTATGATAATTCTCATAACTTTTAGCTATAGTCTTTATGGATATGCTGGCTTTACCGAATAAAAAACAGTCAGTTAACATTTTAATCCATGACAGAAATCGGCCGCTGAGTTAATCTTACAGGCATAGTGACATTCTCAAGGATTACCGGTGGCAGAAGCGATAGAAGCAAATTATGCGCGTTCACAATTACGTGGCATAAATAAGGCGCTGTCTGAAGGCCGCTTTGTTTCTGTTCGTAAACAACTGCATGAAATGCCGCCGAGCGACGTGGCACTGATCCTGGAATCCAGCCCAACTAAAACCCGTGATGATTTGTGGGAACTGCTCGACAGCGATTTCCACGGTGATGTTATCGAAGAGCTCTCCGAAGAAGTCCGTAACGGTATTATTGCCAAAATGATGCCTGCCAAGGTGGTTGACGCCCTGGAAGACATGGATACCGACGATCTGGCCGAAACCCTGTCGAGCCTGCCGGAAGAAGTGCTGCAGGATGTACTGCAATCCATGGATGCTCAGGACCGCCATCGCGCCGAACAAGCCATGTCCTACGGTGAGGAAACCGCCGGTTTCATCATGAACACCGATACCATCACCCTGCGTCCGGAAGTGTCGATTGATGTAGTATTGCGCTATTTGCGATTAAAGGGCGACTTACCCGAAAACACCGATACCTTCTATGTGGTAAGCCGCACGGATAACCTGGTGGGTATCGTACCGGTAACCCGCCTGATCACCACGGATCCCGAAGCCAAAGTATCTGAGGTGATGGACGAAGAACCCGAAGCCATTCCGGTTAACATGCCCGATGATGAAGTGGCCAGTATGTTTGAACGATATAACTGGCTGTCGGCACCGGTGGTTGACGACAAACACCGTCTGGTAGGCCGTATCACCATCGATGACGTAGTCGACATTATCCGTGAAGATGCAGAGCACTCCATGATGAGTATGGCCGGTCTGGATGACGAAGAAGATACTTTTGCGCCGGTCTGGCAAAGTACCCGGCGACGTTCGGTCTGGCTCGGCGTTAACCTGCTCACCGCGTTAATGGCCGCCGCGGTCAGCGATTTGTTTGAAGCCACGCTGAGTCAGCTGGCCGTGCTGGCGATCCTCAACACGATTGTGCCCAGTATGGGCGGGGTTGCCGGTAACCAAACCCTGACCCTGGTGATCCGCGGTATGGCCCTTGGCCATGTAAACCCGTCTAACTCCCGTTGGTTGATCACCAAGGAGTTTGCCATCGGATTACTCAACGGTGTGATTTGGGCGGTCCTGATTGCCACGGTAATTGCCACATGGAAACAAGACCTTACACTGGGCATTATCATCGCATTTGCGATGCTGATGAACATGATTGCCGCTGCGCTGTCAGGCGCTACACTACCCATTGTGATGAAAAAACTGCGCATCGATCCCGCACTCGCTGGTAGTGTCATTCTGACTACCATTACCGACGTAGTGGGCATCTTTGCCTTTTTAGGCACTGCGACCTTATTTCTGGTGTAGTTCACCTTTACTGCACAACATCTGATACCACTGGAACAAAGTGTGTGCCGCGATGGCGCGTAGCAGCGCCGTAACCGGCCCACCGCAAAGGAGATAATAAATGGAACTGATCCGCTCTTTGATGATTGCAGCCACCGCCTCGCTTATGCTGAGTGCCTGCATGACAGCTCAGAACAGCACCAGCGACAGCACGGCCAGTCCTTCGGCCACAGCCCCCTCAGCTTCTGCTGAAGATCCCTACCTTTGGCTGGAAGACGTCGAAGGTGAAAAAGCACTAAACTGGGTGCGTAGCCAGAATCAACGTACGCTGGCAGATATTCAGGCTAATCCGGTGTATGCCGACCTCAATGCCAAAGCGCTGGAAGTCGTCAACTCATCAGAAAGAATTCCTTACGGCACCATCCGCAATGGCTATGTTTACAACTTCTGGCAGGATGCCAGCCATGTCAGAGGCCTGTGGCGTCGCACTCCCCTTGAAAGCTATGCCACAGAAACACCGCAATGGGAAACTATCCTCGACTTCGACAAGCTGGCTAAAAACGAAGATAAAAACTGGGTATATAAAGGCGCCAACTGTTACACAGCAAAAACAAAAGTCGATTATAAATGCCTGATAAGCCTGTCAAATGGCGGTAAAGATGCCGTAGTGATCCGGGAGTTTGACCTTTCCACCAAGCGCTTTGTAAAAGACGGTTTTACCTTACCTGAAGCCAAATCCGGCGTCGCCTGGGTTGATTATAATACTCTTCTGGTGGCCACAGACTGGGGCAGTGATGGGACTACGCTGACCGAATCTGGCTATCCTTCCGTGGTAAAACGGTGGCAGCGCGGCACACCGCTAAGTGAAGCAGCCCCTCTGTTCAACGGCAAGAAGACCGATGTGGGTGTATTCCCGTATATTCAGGAGCGGGACAACGGCACCCGTATAGAAGGCGTAGTGGTCGCCCCAACCTTTTTTACCCGCGAAAACTACATTTTCCCGCAAAATGGTGCCCCTGCTGTGCGCTTACCACTGCCGGAAAAATCCGATGTAGTGGGTTTATTTGAAGGGCAACTGATATTTACCATCAAGCAGGACTGGGCTGTAGAAGCCGGTGGCAATACCACCCTTTACTCTACTGGCAGCCTGCTGGCGATGCCTTTCACCGAAGCAGGCGAGATTACCCCGGCCACGGTGCCAGAAGTGATTTTTGAGCCTAACGAGCGTCAGGCCATCGAAGGTGTATCGATGACCAAAGGGCAGTTGCTGATGACCTTAAGCGACAATGTGGTGGGCAAGGTGATTGCCATTACCAAAGCAGAGAGAGAATGGCAGTTAGAGCCACTCGACCTGCCTGCTAATGGCACCCTGTCGGTCTCCTTTGCCGACAAGGAGGAAACCACGGTACTCATCAATTACGAGGGCTTCCTCACGCCCGATTCATTAATGAGTTATACGCCACAAAGCGGCGCAGTGAAAACGTTAAAAAGCCTGCCAAGCTGGTTTAACGACGACGACCTGGTGGTAGAGCAAAAAGAAGCGAAGTCAAAAGACGGCACCATGGTTCCGTTTTTCGTGATCCACAAAAAGGGCATTAAACACGATGGTAAAACCCCTACCCTGCTGTACGGCTATGGCGGCTTTCAGATCTCCATGCGCCCCAGTTACAGTGGTTTAAGAGGTAAGTTGTGGTTGGAACGGGGCGGCGCTTTTGTGCTGGCTAATATCCGTGGAGGGGGTGAGTTTGGCCCTAAATGGCATCAGGCCGGTCTGAAAACCAAGCGTCAGCTGGTTTATGATGATTTTATCGCAGTAGGCGAATGGCTGATTGATCACAAGCTGACGTCTCCTGAACACCTCGGTATTCAGGGCGGTTCTAACGGTGGTCTGTTAATGGGTGTCATGCTCACCCAGCGCCCGGATTTGTGGAATGCCGTGATTGTGCAGGTACCGCTGCTCGACATGCTGCGTTTTCACCTGTTACTGTCAGGTGCCAGTTGGGTTGGCGAGTACGGCTCACCTGATATTCCCGAAGAGCGCGAATGGCTGGAAAAGATGTCGCCGTATCATAACTTCGATGCCGGCGTTGACTACCCGGAACCGTTCTTTGTAACCTCAACCAAAGACGACAGGGTCCATCCCGGACACGCCCGTAAGATGGCTAAATTATTTGAAGCCTCGGGCAAGCCGTTTCTTTACTACGAGAATATAGACGGGGGTCACTCTGCAGCGGCTAATCAGCAGGAAACTGCTAAGCGGGTAGCCCTTGAGTTTACCTATCTGACAGAGAAACTCATGGCTGAAAGCGCAGATTAAGTCTGCTGATTCTTGTAAATAATCCACCTTCTGAAGAAGGTGGCTTTGAGTTCCCTCCCTAAAGGGAGCTCTATTTCAATCGAAGAAAGGACAATAATTGTGCCCTTCTTCAGTGTTGTCATTGTCACTGGCATACATAACAAACTGGAAGAATCATCATGGATGAGGATTCAGTCGATGCGGCACATGGATGTGCCGTCATTGACGGTCTAGTTTGTTCTGCCAGTGACAATGACGCTTTTCACTGATAAGGGCTGCGGGGAGTCCAGAGTGGTTCACGGTCACCGGGTCGCACAACACCCTCTGGTCGCGGTCGGCGACTCCGACAACAATCTATAGACACCATTCTTTGCTGACTTATATATGCGAGCCAACCACTACCACGAATGATAACCACCAACTGAAGTAGGTGGTTTAGGGCCGAAATAAAAAAGTCCGTTACGATAACGGACTTTTTTATTTTGACTCTGTTACTTCACTTTCTTTTAAGCGGATTGGGATAACTGTAAACAGTCGCTATTAAATTTATACCCTACGCCCCATACCGTCTCGACCAGATGAGCACCGGCTTTGGTTTTACTCAGTTTGGAGCGAAGCCGGTTAACGTGACTGGCCACCGTATGTTCAAAACCGCCATAGTGATAACCCCAGACCGAGGTTAACAGTTGTTCCCTGGAAAATACCTGGTCAGGGTGACTGGCTAAAAAATGCAGTAATGAGAATTCTTTTGCGGTAAGAGGCAGGATCTGGCCGTCAAGTTCAGCCCGATGGTAGCTGTTATCAATGTAGAAACGGCCAATCCTCACCGGTTGCTCACTGGCTTTATCCTCGCCGGTGCGACATGCCGCACGGCGCAGCTGAACCCTGATGCGGGCTTGTACCTCGGCGGGATTAAACGGATACTCGATGTAATCCTGAGCACCCAGCTCAAGACTGACGATACGCTCAGAGTCACAGCCCTGATGAGCCATAACGATGATTGCGCTATCAGGTAATTTGGCCTGCAGCCGGGCAATCAATTCAAAGTGTTCAGCCAGTTTAGCGGAGCTATCAATGATAATAACCGGGTAACGCTTTTGCAGGCAGCGCTGAATAACGCCTGACGAAGTACACACCAGTTCACAGTTTTCGCTGACCCGCTCAACACACGTTAATAGCGGCCGACAATGATGACGATTATCGCTGACAATTAGAATCATTCCCTCTCCCGGTCTGTTGCCTGACTGTAGACGCAGTCAGCGTACCTGTTATTAATCAACAGACCGGAAGACAGGAAACTTTATTCCACTTTTTTATTGCCGTTTTTACTCAGTACGGGTAATGGTGAGTTTTACTGCCGGATTATCAAAGCGATGAGCAGAAGTGAGGGCCGACATCATCAGGCCATCATCCACCGATACCACTCCGGGATGAAAGCTTATCAAATCGGCATCGTCCCGTTCAGCGTTGTACCCTTCACCGCCATCAGCCGGTCCGGGGATGGTGCCCGCGGCTTCGCTGTTTGCTTCCGTGCCGGCGTCGAGAACGGGCAGCACCATCATCATGGTCTGGCCAACCTCAAGTTCACTCAGTCCATGACCGGTAATACCGGCAAACGCATCATTAGTATTCACCAGCATAGTGGCTATGCTAATGAAGGTGTCGGGTTCATTCACCACGGTGACGGTAACCGTTTCACTGCTGCCAGGTCCTATTGGTGCGGCACCAGAGGCCGATGCCAGGACACCTTCAACAGCGATAAAATCACTGTTGTCACCGCCCTCAGCGAGCACTTCTAGCGCCTCAGAGGCCGGCATACCCGTTTCCCACATTACCGCATCACCGTGCAGCGCGACACCCACGGGCGAAAGTGGCTGCCCTTGTGTCAGGTTCTGTACTGTAATTTCATAGGAATATGACACGTCGGCTGGCGGCATGGGCGCCGGCTCGTCATTATCGTTGTGATCGCATGCTGTCAGTACCAGGCAACTCAACGCCACCAGGGAAAGTCCGAATCGTTGTTGATTAACCATGGGACCTCCTACTCAGATACTGTCACAGTGACCATGGCTACGGGATTTAACCAGCGCTGGACCGTATTAGAAATATCAGACATGCCACCCGCAGCCTCATCATCACCAAGGTTACCCGGGTGAATGTGAACCGTAGCATTGGTCATTTCGCTGGTTACGCCGCTACCACCATTGCCAACCAGATCTTCCAGCGGCGGTGGTACAGGTAAACCCGGCGCTCCCGGCGCACCACCACCACGAATCTCATCGTTAGCTTCGGTGCCGGCATCGTAGGCATTCAGGTAAACCGTGTAGGTGCCCGGTGCTTCAGGGATCATCCAGCTATTCAGACCAATAAAGCCATCATTGGTCGGCAGCATCATGGCCACAATAGACAGCGCTGTGTTGCCGTCCATGGTCGACAAAGTCGTTGTAGTGGCTGCTGTAGGCATTAATAGACCGCCGGCAGGGTTTGCCACGGTATCGGCACTTAATGCATCGACGGCCGTTTCCAGGCCCGAAATATCGCCACCTTCAGCCATCGCCTGCAGCTCTGTGCTGGCTGCTTCACCAACATTGAAAAGTTGCTGATCCGGGCTATGGGCCGTGATCAAAATGGGCGTAAAATAAATACCCCGGGTTAAATTCTGTACGGTTATTTCAAGTTCAGCAGCTTGTGAAAACCCGCTCAGTGCTGTCAGGCCCGTGGCGACCATAATTGAGGTAAGTTGTTTTAGTTTCATAAAGTTTCCTTTTGCGCTTATTGGGTCTTCGACTTCACCCTTTCTTAGTCATCGGGGCTGCCGAAGCGGTGGCTGTTATAAAATCACTGAAAACCAGAAATAAACGGATACACCGCCCACTCAGGTTTTCATGGTGCTTAGCATGGCCGACAAAGTTCGCAAAAGTTTCACAGAAAAATCACAAATTTCAGGCATAAAAAAACCGGCGGTTAAGCCGGTTTTTACTGATTATTTATTCACACCAAATTATTTAATGACCTTCAGATTGGGTTTACCGCGGGGTTTAGGCGGCGTCTGAGGGGGAACCTCAGCGTCTGTTTTGGCTTCTTCCAATACTGGTGCACTGTCCGTTTCGGGTTCATCTTCCGGTAAACCTTCAGGAGCGAATACCGTTCCGGCCCCGTTTTCCCGGGCATAAATAGCCAACACAGCCTCGCAGGGCATGCTAAGGCTACGTGGTTGCCCGCTAAAACGAGCCTGAAACGACAGGCCGTCTTTATCCAGGTAGAAATTGACACAGGCAGACGGTGAGATATTCAGCACTATCTGACCGTCTTTGACAAATTCCTGCGGCACTTCAACCAGACTATTTGTGGCATCTACAACAATGTAGGGCGTAAGATCGTTATCAACAATCCAGTCGAAAAACGCTCTTAACAAATACGGTTGATTGGAGGTCATTTGACTCATAACGGGTTATGAATTTCGCGTTCTTGGTCTGTCAGCGACGCCTTGAACGAACTTCTGGAGAAGATACGGTTCATGTAAGCGTGGATATCTTTTGCACCACCACCGTTAAGCTCAATGCCCAGCGCTGGTAAACGCCATAACAGCGGTGCCAGATAGCAGTCTACCAAACTGAACTCTTCGCTCATAAAGTAGGGCATTTCTGCAAACACAGGGGCCAGGCTCAACAGCGCTTCGCGTAAATCATTGCGGGCTGTTTCCACATCACCTTCACCACGGAAGATTTGCGCTGCCAGGCTATACCAGTCCTGTTCGATGCGGTGCATCATCAGGCGGCTTTGACCACGTGATACAGGATAAACCGGCATCAGCGGCGGATGAGGAAAACGCTCATCAAGGTATTCCATGATGATGTGAGACTTATACAGCACTAATTCACGATCAACCAGGGTGGGCACTGTTCCATACGGATTCAGCTCCATCAGATCTTCAGGCAGTTTAGTGGGATCAGTGTAGCTGATCTCAACGCCAACGCCTTTTTCGGCCAATACAATACGAACCTGATGACTATAGATGTCAATCGTGTCTGAGAACAACGTCATGATTGAACGTTTATTCGCGGCTACGGCCATTCATTCTCCTCCGAGATACATTAAATCGAGCATTGTCGGACGCCAATTTGCGGCCAACATAAAGTAAAAAAAGGGGGCGAGAAGCCCCCTGTCATTTATTATACTATAAAACCCTGACGATTAGTGAACGTCTCGCCAGAATTCTTTCTTCAGCATGAACACAAATACAAACAGTACCAGGATAAAAATCAGTACCCATTTGCCGATGGACTCAGACTCCAGACGGAACGGTTCGCCGGTGTATTCCAGGTAGTTCACCAGGTCTAATACCAGTTGGTCGTACTCTTCGGTAGACAGTGCGCCATCACCATCGGTTTTAATACCGGCGTGACGGGTTACCGTTTCGCCGTCAACCATGGCTTCTTCTTCTGCCATACGAGGCGCACCTTGCAGTGGCTGCAGAACGTGCGGCATACCCACTTCAGGGAATACCGTGTTGTTCACACCAAACGGACGCGACTCATCAACATAGAAAGAACGCAGGTAAGTGTAAATCCAATCTGCGCCACGTACGCGTGCTACCAGGGTCAGATCCGGCGGCGCCGCACCAAACCACTGAGCAGCGGATTCAGCAGGCATTGAACGCTCGATATAATCAGAGATCTTTTCGCCTGTGAACTGCAGATTTTCCTGCGCTAACTCTTCAGGAATACCCAGGTCGTTAAAGGTACGCTGATAACGCTGGTACTGCTGGCCGTGACAGCCCAGGCAGTAGTTCATAAACGTTTTGGCACCGCGCTGGAGCGACGCTTTATCGCTTAAGTCATAGTTTGCTTTGTCCAGGTGGACGTTACCGCCAGCTGCCAGTGCCATCCCAGGCAACAGCAGGGCCAGTACACAAATTAGTTTTCTCATTTAGGGATCCTCGCTGGTACAGGCTTAGTTGTTTCATTTTTACTGTAGATAAACAGCAGGATGAAGAAACCGAAATACATCACTGTTAAGATTTGCGACGCAGTAATTTTCCAGTTTTCCTGAGGCGTACCGCCTAAGTAACCTAAGAAAATAAACACACCGGCAAACACAAGCAGGTTCAGCTTATGCAGACCGCTGCGATAGCGCCATGACTTAACTGTACCGCGGTCGAACCAAGGTAACAGGAACAGGAAGATAATCGCACCAAACATCGCGATAACCCCAAACAGCTTATCCGGAACCGCTTTCAGAATCGCGTAGAACGGCGTGAAGTACCATACCGGGAAGATATGCGCAGGCGTTTTCAACGGGTTAGCAATTTCAAAATTTGGATGCTCAAGGAATTTACCGCCCATTTCCGGCGCAAAGAACATGATGTAAGTAAACGCGGCCAGGAAAATACAGAACGCCACCAGGTCTTTCAGCACGATATGCGGGAAGAACGGTACGACATCATCAGCAATGTCATACTTGCTGGTGTAGTACTCGTGAATTTCAAACTTGGTTTTTTCGTCTTCAGACAGGCTGCCTTTCTTATGCTTAATGGCAACGCCATCCGGGTTGTTAGAACCCACTTCGTGAAGTGCAATGATGTGCAGGAAGACCAGAATAACAATAACCAGGGGCAGCGCTATAACGTGCAAGGCAAAGAAACGGTTAAGAGTGGCACCAGAGATAACGTAGTCACCCTGAATCCACTGCACCAAATCCGGACCAATGACCGGTATTGCACTGAACAGCGATACGATTACCTGAGCGCCCCAGTAAGACATCTGACCCCAGGGTAATACGTAACCCATAAAGGCTTCGGCCATTAGCGCCAGATAAATCAGCATACCGAAAATCCACAGCAGTTCGCGTGGCTTCTGGTAAGAGCCGTAAATCATGCCGCGGAACATGTGCATGTAAACCACGATAAAGAACGCTGACGCGCCGGTGCTGTGCATATAACGGATAATCCATCCGTAGTCGATTTCACGCATGATGTATTCAACCGACGCGAAGGCACCTTCAGACGTTGGGTTGAAATTCATGGTTAACCAGATACCGGTAACGATTTGGTTAACTAAAACGATGGTGGCCAGAAATCCGAAAACGTACCAGAAGTTCATGTTACGTGGGGCCGGATACTGGATAGCGTGCATGTTGGCTACACGCATCATTGGGATACGTGCTTCAATCCAGGCTAGAAATGCTTGCATGTTACGCAACCTCCGCTTCTGAACCAATGATCACTGTTGTGTCATCAACAAACTGATACGGTGGAACAACCAGATTTAATGGCGCAGGGACGTTTTGGAAAACGCGACCGGCCATATCGAATTTAGAACCATGACACGGACAGAAGAATCCCTCCGGAACACCTTCAACATATTCTTCAAAGGCACCGTCTTTCATGTGTTGTGGAGAGCAACCAAGATGAGTACAAATACCAACCAGAATGAGGTATTCCTCTTTCATTGAACGGTATTGGTTTTGCGCAAAAGCAGGCTGCTGTTCGTTTTCTGAGGCAGGGTCACGCAATTTATCTTCGTGTTTACCCAGTTCGGCCAGAATTTCTGGTGTACGGCGTACAATCCAGACCGGCTTACTGCGCCACATAACACGAATCAGCTGACCCGGTTCAATTGCACTGATATCCACTTCAATATCAGCACCGGCCGCCTTCGCTTTTGCACTCGGATTCCAGGACGCAACGAAAGGTACAGCTGCACCTACTACACCCACACCGCCTACAACCGATGTCGCAACGGTCAGAAACCGACGACGCGGATTGTCTTGCGGTTTGTCATCACTCAGCGCAGACTCTTTTGCATCTACAGATACATTGCTCATCCACTTTTCTCCAGGTTTTGGATAATATGAAAGCCCATAACCCTTCGCCACAGGCGGGATTAACAGGCTTTCATTAAACTTGTCGTGTCCATTTTACCTCATCGTTTGCACTTTGCGGGATCTGGCACGAAAGATTGTCATAATTTTCGACCGAAAATGATAAAAGAAAACCCCCTCAAAACACAAGGAATTACTGGAATTAACTGGATAAATATTTGCGCCAAATCAGGCCGCGAAAGCCGCTTGAGACGAAAGTCGTAGTCTGGCGTAGGGCTCTATACAATATTTTTACATTTAATTATCACAATTGTGCCCCTCTCTCTGCCGGGGTTATCCGTAAAACGTAAAAATCACTGTACAACAGGCATAAAAAAACCCGGCATAAGCCGGGTTTTTGCATTCTGTAAAAACGAATTAACGTTTTGAGAATTGTGGTTTCTTACGTGCTTTATGAAGACCCACTTTCTTACGTTCAACGCGACGTGCGTCACGAGTAACGAAGCCTGCTTTACGCAGAGCCGGACGAAGTGCTTCGTCATATTCCATCAGTGCACGGGTAATACCGTGACGGATAGCACCAGCCTGACCGTTTGAACCACCACCTTTAACAGTGATGTACAGGTCAAACTTTTCAGTCATTTCTACCAGTTCCAGTGGCTGACGAACAACCATGCACTCGGTTTCACGACCAAAGTACTCGTCAAGAGCACGTGAGTTTACTGTGATGTTTCCTGAACCTGGACGCAGGAATACACGAGCAGTAGAACTTTTGCGACGGCCAGTGCCGTAATATTGAGTATCTGCCATGTGATAAGCTCCTTAAATGTCCAATACTTGAGGTTGTTGAGCAGTATGCTTGTGTTCAGCACCTGCGTAAACTTTAAGCTTACGGAACATTGCACGGCCCAGAGGACCTTTAGGCAACATACCTTTAACCGCTTTTTCAAGAACCATTTCTGGCTTGTGAGCGATCAGCTTCTCAAAGTTAGTCTCTTTCAGACCACCAGGATAACCGGTGTGAGCGTAGTACATTTTACCCTGCGCTTTGTTACCAGTTACAGTAATCTTTTCCGCGTTGATAACTACGATGTAGTCACCAGTATCAACGTGAGGAGTGTACTCAGGCTTATGCTTACCACGTAAACGCAGTGCGATTTCAGAAGCCAAGCGACCCAGAGTTTTGTCTGTGGCGTCTACCACATACCAGTCACGTACTACCGTTTCTGGTTTTGCAACAAAAGTTTTCATTTTTAAAATTCACCCGAAAATAATTCGTCGTTACTTGGTTTAAACCAGTTTATCTGTTTTAAAACTGCCTCAAACCACCTAAAATCAACCTTTTGACCCCTTCGAGTCTAGTGATTCTTCCACCTTCCCACAGGTGGGTGTAACTGGGCAGGGCGCGAATTATACAGCATTTGCACAAAAAGCATACCCCCAATACAGCAAAAAAATAAATTGGCGCAAGCCTTATTCGTCGACTAATCTTGAAAGCGAAATCACTCATACATTGTTGTATATGAAACCCTTTTCATTTTTATCCCTGCTTCTACTGTTATTCTGCCCGGTAGGTTCAGCTAACGACGCGCCCGAAAAAGTAATTTTCACGCGCGCTTTTGCCGATGAAGCCTACGGGTATTATCACGCGCAGATCCTGCAGCGCATACTGGAATTAACCCCTGAGTTTGGCGCCGCAGTCGCCGAGCCACACCCCCAGCCAATGCCCCAGGCAAGGCAAATCATTAAGCTCCAGACCGGAGAAGCGCAGGTTATGTGGAGCGCGACCTCCGCAGAGCGTGAGAAACAGTTACTGACCGTTCGGTTTCCATTACTGCAAGGGTTAGCAGGCTATCGGGTGCTGGTGATCCACAAATTTAAACAAGGCAACTATCCGCCGGATATGACCGAGCAGACCTTGCAATCCTATCTTGGGGTACAAGGCGCAGACTGGCCCGATTTAACGGTTCTTAAGCATAATGGATACAAAGTAGAGGGACTGCCCTGGAGCTTGTGGTTTGCCAATATGTTTATCTCGGTAGAAAAAGGGTTGGTGGACTATTTCCCGCGCAATGTGATTGAAGTCTCCAACGACCTCGAGCGACATGCCGACAAGTTAGTCAAACTCGAGGATAACCTGTTATTACGTTATCCCAGCTATGAGTACTTTTTTGTCTCGCCTAAACATCCTGAACTGCTTAGACGGTTGTACACCGGGTTATTAAGAATGCTGGATAACGGTGAACTGAAAAGCTATTTCGACAAGCATTATAATCATCGCCTGGCGCTGGACTTGGCTACGCAGGACACCCGAACTATCTTCGAGCTGGAAAATCCGGGGATTAGCGAAACGTTTAAAAATCCTCTGTGGAGCGTGAGCCCGGCTGCCATGCGAGAATTTTTACAAGCCAGGGTAGCCGAGTAAATAACTCGTCAGCGGCATGATCAGAGCAATGTTTCGGTACGTTTTACCTGTTGCCACAATAGCTCAAGTTCATCCAGCGTGTGCGCGTCTATGGCACCTTTTTGTGCTTTAGCCAGCGATTCAACGGCGGTGAAACGCTTAGCAAACTTCTGACTGGCCCGACGCAGCGCAGCATCGGCATCCACGTTACAATGACGGGCAAGATTCACCATTGCAAATAACGCATCACCGATTTCCGCTTCAAGGGCCTGTTGATTGCGTTCTGGTGCATCCAGTTCGGCCTGAATTTCAGCCACTTCCTCACGCACTTTATCGGCCACCGGCTCAACGTCCGGCCAGTCAAAGCCCACGCGGGCACATTTCTTCTGTATTTTCTGCGCGTACATCAGAGCAGGCAACCCTGTCGGCACACTCTCAAGCAGAGTTTCAGGTGCCTGTTCACGCTCAGTGGCCTTAATGGTTTCCCATTGCTCAGCTAACCCTGTGTCATCGGTTGTCGCACCGGCAAAGACATGGGGATGACGACGCACCATTTTATCGCTAATGGCATTGGCGATATCGGCAAAATTAAACTGTTGGCTTTCGTTACCGATTTGCGCGTAAAAAACTATCTGAAACAGTAAATCACCCAGTTCATCTTTGATGTCCTGAGGGGCGCCGCGCTCTATGGCGTCCACCGCTTCGTAGGCTTCTTCAATGGTGTAACGGGTGAGTGACTGCATGGTTTGCTTAACATCCCACGGGCAGCCTGTTTGGGGGTCGCGCAGGCGCGCCATAATATGGAGCAGACGCGCCAGAGCCGCGCTGGCTTCAGTGGGTTTTACGTCTGACATCAATAATATCCTTCAGTTGTCTCAGGCGGTTGGTCAGACGGCCCAGGGCCTCCACGTCAGAGACTTCTACTGACACAGAAATCAGCGCCGTATGACTGTTTTTGTCGCTCAGGCTATTCACCCCAAGCAACGCCACGCCTTCATTCGCCAACACGGTAGTAATGTCACGTAACAGACCAGTGCGGTCGATACATTCGATGTCCAGGTTGGCTTCGTAACCAACGTTTAAATCTTCCGACCAGCTTACTTCAATTTGCCGTTCCGGATGCTGATTCAGCAAGTTCTGTAATTGCTCACAGCTGTCTTTGTGCACGCTCACACCGCGCCCCTGGGTGATATAACCGAGAATATGGTCTCCGGGCACCGGTTGACAACAGTTGGCCAGCTGACTCATCAGATTACCAACGCCCTGTACCACCACGCTATCCGGTTTGTTCTTGCCACGTGCGGCCTTGCGAGTTTTCACCTTAGGACTGAGTTCTTCTACCTCAGGCGGTGGTGCCAGTAACTGCTGCAGGTGATGGACTACGGACATCACCCGTACATCGCCGGCGCCAATAGCGGCAAATAACTCATCAACACTTGGCGCGTTGAACCGCTCACACGCATCAGCGGCCATTTTAGCCGGTAAGCCAACCCGATGAAGTTCACGCTCCAGCAATTCCTTCCCGGCCTGCTGGTTTTTCTCTTTATCCTGTTTCTTGAAGAAGCTGTGTATGGTGGCCCGGGCCCGGGATGAGTGAACATACCCCAGCCCGGGATGCAGCCAGTCCCGCGACGGATTAGGTTCTTTACCAGTGAGGATCCCGACCTGATCGCCGCTTTGCAATTGATAGGTAAAGGGCACAATCCGGCCGTTTATTTTCGCGCCGATACACCGGTGGCCAACATTGCTGTGAATGTAATAAGCAAAATCAACCGGGGTTGAACCCTGGGGTAAATCAATCACATCACCGCGCGGCGTAAAGACATACACCCGGTCATCGAATACCTGACTTCGTAGTTCTTCAACCAAATCGCCGGATTCGGCCACCTCTTCCTGCCATTGCAGGATTTTACGTAACCAGTTAATCCGCTCATCATAACCGGACACTTTGCCGGCACTGCCTTCTTTATATTTCCAGTGAGCCGCTACCCCCAGCTCAGCATCCTGGTGCATTTTCTGGGTGCGGATTTGGATCTCAACCGGTTTGCCTTCCGGGCCAACAATAACGGTATGAATCGACTGGTATCCATTTGGTTTGGGAGTGGCAATGTAATCATCAAACTCTTTGGGAATATGCTTAAAGTGCGCATGCACGGTACCCAGTGCGGCGTAACAATCCTGCAAGCGCTCAGCGATGATCCGCACCGCCCTGATATCAAACAATTGCTCAAAGGTGAGGCGCTTTTTCTGCATCTTTTTCCAGATGCTGTAAATGTGTTTCGGGCGGCCGTAAACCTCGGCCTTGATGTGTTCGTTATTCAGCAGATCCTGTAACGAACCCACCACATTGTCGATGTATTCCGCCCGTTCCCGCCGTTTGCCATCAAGCTGTTTGGCGATTTGCTTATAAGTGGTTGGATGCAGATAGCGGAAGGCTAAATCTTCCAGTTCCCATTTCAACTGACCAATCCCCAGGCGGTTTGCCAGCGGCGCATAGATAGTGGCACATTCCCGCGCCACCATAACCCGGGTTTCTTCGTCAGCCTTTTTCACCTGCTGTAGTGCGCAAATCCGCTCGGCCATTTTAATCACCACCGCGCGGACATCTTCCACCATGGCCAGCAGCATACGCCGGATACTGTCGATATGCTGTTCATCGGGTGCCGACAGCTTGCTCTCGGATTGCTTGCGATTGTGCAGCATCCGTATAGCTTCCATCCGACGTACACCCACCACCAGTTGCTCTATTTCCGGACCAAAATTCTCCAGTACTTCCCCATCAGACAGTTCATGTTGCTGGCAATAGGGGTACACCAGGGCTGCCTGCAAGGTAGCGTCGTCCATGTTCAGTTGGTGAAGGATCTCCACCATCTCCTGCCCGACCAGCAGTTTATCCGGCATGTGAGAGATATCGCGTAGCTTCTGGGCAGTATTGTCCGGCAGGTTCAGGCTGGCCAGCCATTCTTCAAACGGCGGCCGGTGTTCTTCATGCACTGTGCGGGTTGAAACCATATTTACCTCTTACCCTTTACCGACACGTTCAAGTAACGCCATCGACTCAATATGCTGGGTATACGGGAACATTTCCATTATTCCGAGTTTCACAATCCGGTAACCGGCTTTCAACAGCGGAACCAGATCGCGATTAAACGTTGCCGGATTGCAAGATACGTACACGACTGACTCAATCCTGGCTTTGGCAATTTGCTGACACACTTCAAAAGCCCCTTCCCGAGACGGGTCCAGCAGCACTTTATCGTAATTTTTTATTTTCAGTGCGTTAAGTTCGGCTTCATCACTTAAATCAGCAGTGCACCACTGGATGTTAGTAATGCCTTGTTGTCGGGCAATTTTTTCGCCTCTTTGCACCATTGTGGAAACCCCTTCCACTGCAGTAACCCGGGCGCATCGTTTTGCCAATGGCAACGAGAAATTGCCCAACCCGCTGAATAAATCCAGTACTTTATGATGCGCTTGTGGCGCCAGCCAGTCCAGCGCCTGCTCAATCATCGCCAGGTTTACATCAGCGTTTATCTGAATAAAATCTTCCGTGGTGACGGCCAGTGACAGTGCCTCGGCCGTGGCGCACAGCAACTCATCCACCGGCTTATGTAACGCTTCACTGTGATCGCCGTTATCGAGCCGTAACAAGACCTCATGGGCCTGGGCAAAATCCACCAGCAAGGCTCGGTCACTGGCCGTCAGGGCTTTGGTACAGCGCAACGTGACGCCCATCCCATTGCTGGCTTTGAGTAAACTGATATGGCCAATGGCAGCTCGACCGACAAGCTGTTCAAGTAATCGATGCAAGTCGGGTAATAACGCATTAAGCGCAGGTTCCAGCACGGGGCAATGACTGATATTCACCACCTTATCGCTTTTTTGCGCGCGGAATCCCAGTGCCAGAGGCTTGCCCTTGCGGGCATCCAGAGCGAGTCGTGTTTTACGCCGGTATTCATCACTGCTGCTGCGTATGGGGGCAACCCAGGGTAAGTCGGTTAAAGCGTGTGTAAGGCGAATTTGCTCGTCCAGCGCCTGCTGTCGCCAGGTTAATGCCGCACCGCGTTCGACGTGTTGTAGCTGACAGCCGCCGCAGTGCTCGTAGACCGGGCAAAATGGCGCTTGACGCGCCGTCGCGGGTTCTATGACCTGAGTAACCTGTCCTTCACAAAACTGCTTTTTACTGCGGGTAATGGCAACCTGACAGGTTTCACCGGGCAGACCCCCATCGGCAAAGAGCACCGGCTGATGGGTACGGCACACCCCCCTGCCACGAGGATCCCATTTGTCCAGCGTCACCGTCTTTGTGGTTAGCTGAGCCGGCCCTTTTTGTTTTGCCCCTGAGCGACGTTTCCCCCCGCCCTGATAAATACTAGCCATTACCTTGCCTCACGGTGTTTCCAGAATCACAGTCGCTACCGCATAATGCTGTTCATCCGATAAGCTTATGTGAGCACTTACTACACCTCTAAGCTTACATTTGTCAGCAAATTCACCACTAAAATGGAGGGTTGGCGCACCAGCTTCATTGTTGCTTACCTGCAGTTGCTGCCAGCTTATCCCCCGGCCAATACCGGTGCCCAGTGCTTTGACTGCGGCTTCTTTAGCGGCAAACCGTTTGGCTAGATAGCGAACAGGCTGGTTATGGGCGGTATAAATAGCCCATTCATCCGGGGTCAGTACCCGACGGGCGAGACGATCCCGGGAGGCCGCCTCCATATCAAAACGGGCAATTTCAACGATATCAGTTCCCAAGCCTGCAATGGCCATGGCCAGCTCCGGTGGTAATTAACCTAGATGCGCCTGAAGACGGGCTTCCTGCATCAGACTGCGCATATCTGCCACCGCTTTATGCAGGCCGTCAAAAGCGGCACGGGCAATAATCGCATGACCAATATTGAGCTCGATAAGCTGTGGGATAGCCGCGATGGGTTTCACATTATGGTAATGCAAACCATGACCGGCATTGACCAGTAATCCCAGGTTATCGGCATATTCAACGCCACGGCGGATCTGCGCCAGGTGCTGTAACTGCTCAGCTTCACTGGTGGCATCGGCATAATGACCGGTATGAATTTCAATGTACGGGGCACCGGTTGCTTTGGCAGCATCGAGCTGACGCTCATCACCATCAATAAACAGCGATACCAGAATATTGGCTTCGGCCAGGCGCTGACAAGCATCGGTCATGCGACTGAGGTTGCCGGCCACATCCAGCCCGCCTTCGGTAGTTAACTCTTCGCGCTTTTCAGGGACCAGGCAACAAAAGGTCGGTTTGACCTGTTCGGCAATGGCGAGCATTTCGTCGGTGACGGCCATTTCCAGGTTTAAGCGGGTATTTATAGTTTGCGCGAGCAGGGTGACATCGCGATCTTTAATATGACGGCGGTCTTCACGCAGGTGCACAGTGATGCCGTCTGCGCCTGCACGTTCTGCGATGTCGGCAGCGTGCACCGGATCGGGGTAAGAGGTACCACGCGCGTTACGCAGCGTAGCGATATGATCAATATTAACGCCGAGCAGAATATCTTTCATTCCCAGGGTCCTGGATTACCTAACAAACTGAAGTGGCGCGTATTGTAGCAGTGATTCAGCGGGAGGCCAAAAAGAGCTCACGACTTTTCAATGGCTTGTCACCCACGAAAGGATGTAATGCCAGTCGGCACAAGCGCTTGGCCGCCTTTAACCCTGACGGGCTGAAATGCTGCTCGGCCAGCATGTTCAGCTCGTCACCGGTGAAGGTAAATCTGGATGCTTGTTTGACCTGACAAAACCCCAGTTCGGTTACCAGCTCATAGTGAAAAGAGGGTTCGATGGCTGCGCCTGAGCCGGCGTCGGCGGTGAAATCCGGCATGACGCCAAGTTCCTGTAACAGCGCCAGCTCATACTGGCGTAAAATACACTCGGCGCCAGTCTCGTCTTGTTGTAATGCCGCCACAGCAGTGGCGTAAGCACCGTAGAGCTCGGCGGCTTCTACGCCGGCCGGTAACACCCGGTTAGTGATCTCATTGACATACAGCGCACAATAAAGCGCATTGCCGGTTAGCATGCGCAGCGAGCCATTCCCCTCTAACTGAGTCAGGTTCTTTAAATCGCTTTTGCCACTTAATTGTACACGCAGCGTCTGAAAAGGTTGTAACAGGCTGCGCCGGTCTGACTTAGCACTACGAACGCCACGGGCTACGGCGCTAACCCGGCCCAGTTCCAGGCTAAAAAAATCAACAATAAAACTGGTTTCGCGGTACGGGCGACGGTGTAGTACGTAGGCATTCAACCAAGGGTTAACCATAGCTATGCCCGCTTGATCCGCACAACTTTCATTTGTTCAAACTCCATGCCGGCCACTGATTCCACCGTGCGGTAATACGTCATGTTTACCCGTGCCCCCTTGAGTGACTGATAAGGTTTGGTACGTTTAAAAATAAACGGCGCGTCAATATTTTCTATCATCACCGTATGACGAACCCAGTCGCCATCCTGACGCTGAACATGCGAAACCACTTTCATATTCTCACTATGGGTCAGTGATTGATGACGTTTTAGCAGTTTATCGACACTCATAACAAATTCTTACCTGTTCAGGCCAGCGGTGCCAGTGCTTCCACCAGCAATTGCAGTGATTCCCGGCCCCGATAGTAGTTCACATCCAGCTGATAGGCTAACTGCACCTGCTTTACATTGGCGTCGGGCCACACCTCCGGATCGATATTAAACGCGATGGCGTCAAACTCCTCACCGCTGTCAGGATGGGCGAGCACCATTTTAAGATGACGTTCACCCACAATTCGCTGCTGAACAAGCTGAAAGGTGCCGTCGAATAATGGCGGCTGAAACCCCTGCCCAAAAGGACCGGCCTGACGCAATACCTGCGCCGTAGGCAAATTCAGGATCTGCGGTTCAAGCTCGCCGTCACTTAAAATAATAGTCGGATCGTCTATGTCAGCCAGTGCCGTTTTAACATGACGGGTAAAAGCCGCAGTAAAGGCAGACAGATTTTCAGTTTTAATCGACAACCCTGCCGCTGCCGCGTGACCACCAAACTTTTCAATCAGGCCGGGCTGAGCGGTACTGACTGCTTCGAGTATGTCACGGATATGGACCCCGGCAATAGAGCGCGCCGAGCCTTTAATGATTTTTTCGTCCTGTTTGGCAAACACGATGGCAGGGCGTTTATATTCGTCTTTTAGACGACCGGCGACAATGCCGATAACGCCCTGGTGAAAGTGTTCATCAAAGAGCACAATAGCGTCCGGTGGTGCGCTGCTATCAAGTTGTACCGAGGCCAGGGTTTCCTGGGCCTGTTGTTTCATTTCCTGTTCGATGGTACGGCGTTGCTGGTTTAGGCGGTCGAGCTCGGTGGCCCGGGCGCGTGCCTCCATGGCATCACTGCACAACAGACACTCAATACCGGCCGCCATATCATCCAATCGCCCTGCGGCGTTCAGGCGCGGGCCAATCACAAAGCCCAGATCCGTAGCGGTCAGCCGACTGGCATGGCGCTGTGCCACTTCCAGTAGCGCCGTGATCCCAGGCCGGCATTGCCCGGCACGGATCCGCTGCAGGCCCTGATGCACCAGAATGCGGTTATTCTGATCAAGCGGAACGACATCAGCAACCGTACCAACGGCAACAATATCCAGTAAATTAGCTAAATTCGGGGCCTGAATTCCCTGTTGGGAAAACCATTCCCGACGTTCAAGTTCAGCCCGTAGTGCCAGCATAAGATAAAAAGCCACACCAACGCCGGCCAGGTTTTTTGAGGCAAAGCGACATTCAGGCTGATTCGGATTAACAATAGCAGTGGCAGCAGGCAAGGTTTCGCCGGGTAAATGGTGATCAGTCACTATGACTTCCATACCCAGCTCATTAGCTCTGTCGACCCCGGCGTGACAGGAAATGCCATTGTCGACGGTAATGATCAACGGCGTACCGCGCTCCGCCGCCACTTCAACAATTTGTGGTGACAGTCCGTAGCCGAAATCAAAGCGGTTAGGCACGAGATAATCGAGTCTGGTGGCGCCCATCTGCCCCAGCGCCAGCATACACAGTGCCGTGCTGGTAGCACCGTCGGCGTCAAAGTCACCAATAATGGTAATGGCTTGCTGTGCAAGCATGGCATCCGCAATGCGGCTGGCTGCGTCAGCACAACCCAACAGGTCGCGGTAATGCAGCAATGCCCTGGCGCCTGTGTTTAACTGGTCCGGAGACTGAATATGACGACCACGATAAACCCGTTCAAGTACCGGATGTAATGCCGCGTCAAAGGTATCGGTTAACGGCCGGCGCCTGATGTGTAAGCTCATAATTTAACTGTGATTCGTTGCAGGGACTCAAAAAGACTGGTGACCGGATACCAGTGGATTAGGGTATCCGGTGCCTTAAAACGGTTTATTAACCAGCGATCTGTTTCAGAGCAGACAGAAGCTGCTCTGGCGGTTGATAACCCGGAATAATACTGCCATCGCTAAGTACGATATTCGGCGTACCGTTTACCCCAATCTTACGGCCGAAACGAAATTGCTCGGCAATGTCGTTATCACAACTGTTAGGGGTCACGCTGCTGCCCGATTTAGCATTCGTCATGGCTTTCTTTGGATCCGCTGAACACCAGACCGACACCATTTGACGATACACAGGACTGTTTAACCCGGCACGAGGATACGCCAGATATCTCACCGTGATGCCTTCGCTGTTGTACTGTTCAATTTGTTCGTGCAGCTTGCGGCAGTAACCACAGGTAGTGTCGGTAAACACGGTCACCACGTACTGCTCGTCTTCGGCTTTAAATTCGATGTAGGAATCATCAAACTGTTTCAGTCCGTCAAGGCGCATGTCAGCCAGTGCGGTTTCTGTTTCGTTGCGCATTTCTTCATCGAGGTTGTACACCCGGGCCTGCAACAGATAGGTACCGTCGGCACTGACATAAAAGAGACCATTTTCGGTACTGATTTGCAGTAACCCTTCAACCGGTGAGTCAGCAATAGCATCTACCCGCCACTTCAGCGTCGTTTCGATTTTTGCCTTAACACTCTCTTTATCTGCCGCATCGGCCAGCACATTTGCAGTTGCAGCCACCGAAAAAACACTCAGCACTGCCAGTAAACTGCGAAAAAACACTTTCATCTAATCACTCCTGAAAACCATTCTGACTATGGCCTATACGGCCTCTGGGATGCTGAATTTGCAGCACATTGTTTTCTTTAAGACCGGAATTTAACCGTAAAATTCGCTCTAGTGTATCAAAAAATCCCGGTCTGGCGATGATCCCCATCGACAATTAACCGGGTTCTCATCGATTCATCCCTGCCCGGGCTTTGTTTTACCCCCTAGGATGATGTTCTGAAATCAGATTTTGAAGTCTCTCTGTTGCAACATGGGTATAAATTTGTGTGGTTGACAGATCGCTGTGACCCAACAGCATTTGCACCACCCGCAAATCGGCACCGTGATTAAGTAAATGAGTGGCAAACGCATGGCGCAGCGTATGAGGAGACAGTTCTGTACCGATCCCGGCTTTTACCGCGTAGTGTTTAATGCGATGCCAAAACGTCTGGCGAGTCATCTGTACTCCGCGGTTACTAACAAACACCACGTCGGTCTGATGCTTAAGCAGCAGCGGCCGGGCGCTGTGAAGATAATCCTGCAATGCATCCAGCGCATTCTCGCCAAGTGGCACCAGGCGTTCTTTATTGCCTTTACCCATTACCCGAACCAGCCCTTGTTGCAAGCTGACTTCCGATAACCGTAAACCGGTGAGTTCACTCACTCGCAGGCCGGTTGCATAAAGCACTTCAAGCATACACTTGTCGCGACATTCGATGGGCTCTTCCATATCGGGCGCTTCAAGGAGGGCTTCCACCTCGGCTTCGCTCAGCGTGCCGGGCAGTTTTTTGGCGGCTTTTGGAATAGCAAGCTGGCTCACCGGGTTATCCTTGCGCTGCTCGTCGGTAACCAGATAGCGGTAAAACTGACGCATAGCGCTAATGTTGCGCTGGGTACTGCGAGCGGAAAGGCCTTTTTGCTCGCGAAACATCAGATAATCCTGCATGTCCGTCAGGCTGGCCTGTTTCAGACTGGTACCTTGGGTAGCAAGAAACCCTGCCACGTGGCACAAATCCCGACGGTAGCTCTGCTGAGTATTGTCGCTCAAGCCTTTTTCCAGCCACAGCATTTCGATAAAGGCTTCGATAATGTCGAGTTCAGCCTCACTCGGTAGCGGCAATTTCCGGCTCATTTAAAGCCACGCCGCTCTTTAATTAACTCGTAGGCAGCCTGAATATCCTGCGCTTTATTCTTGGCAATTTCCATGGCTTGCTCAGGCAGGCCTTTGGACGCCAGTTTATCCGGGTGATGCTCCGACATGCGTTTACGGTAAGCCCGCTTAATCAGTTTTTCATCGTCACTGGCCGACACGCCCAGCACGGCGTAGGCATCTTCCAGCGTCGGGCCGTTCGATTGACTGCCCTGGCGTTGGTGGCTACCACGCCCCTGGCTTCTGAAGCGTACTTCTGCCTCATACATGGCAATAAGATAGTCGAGGTCGCGACGCACAAATCCTAACGCCTTGGCGACTTTTTCCAGCACCCGGTATTCTTCACTGGCCAGGCGGCCATCGGCAAATGCAGCCTGGATGAGTATTTCCAGAAACACCTGCAAAATATCACGGCGGCCATGACAGGACTCGTATAACTGCTTGAGAATATCGGCAACCGGAAAGTCGCGCGCTTTGCCCTCCCGGAAGGCTTGCTGCGCCTCCTGACGGGCCTCACCCTGCAGTTGCATGTCGTCCATCAGGCGGGTGGCAATTTTAATTTCTGATTCAGTGACTTTACCATCTGATTTCGCCAGATGGCCGAGCGCTGCAAACAGGCTGTGAAAAAAAATGGCCTGTTGTTGCAACGCATCCTGACTGGAGAAAAAGCGTCCAAAACCGCCCATGCGGCCAAAATCCTGACTGTAGCCTTTGTCGAACATATAGCCCACAAGCAACCCAAGGATCGCTCCCGGCACTTTTAAAAACATCATTCCGAAAATAAAACCCAGTAATCTGCCCCAAATTGGCATGCATACCCCCTACAATATCGACGCGCTGCGCCGGGCTGGTTGATAAACAGGCGTAACAACCAGTAAAAAGATAAGATGTTAAGCACTATAACCAATGGTTATTCGCTTGAGAAGTCGCCCACATCATTGCTTTAAAGCAAATAAATGGGGATAAGATATGAATTTTTCGATTTTTTTAGGGTCTGCTGTTGGTAATTGGCGGCGAAGTGCATAGAATTAGCGCCTTATCAGAACAGACATCGGCGCCCTACCAGCCGAATAATCCTTTGAAGCACCGAGAATAATAATTTGCTGTCGAAAACAACACAACTTGCTCAGCAGCATTGCCAGCCAGACATCCGGGCACAAAACACACCATTTTGTCGCCAACGGCGCACATTGGGTGCCTTGATTCGTGTGGCCATAGCAGGTTTAAGCAGTCTCGCCTGGCAGGCATCTGCACAAACGGTCATCAATGATACCGCCCTGTGCCTGGCAGTGCCTCAGCCCTTTGACAGCTCGCAACTATTGCAGAAAAAGCAGGTTCAGGTGACCGCGGATTCTGCAGAAATCAGCGAAAACCAATTTGCCCTGTTTAAAGGGAATGTGGATATTGTTACCGACAGCGCCATTATTCACGCCAAAACCGCTGAAGTGACTGATAATGGTCGCGCCTTGTCGGCCAGTGGTGATGTAAGTTATCGCAGTCCCGCGCTGACAGTGAGCAGCGACTTGCTGTCGGTGGATTCGGTTGAACAAACCTTAAAACTGGAAAATACCCTGTATCAGCTAACCGGTTTTGTGGGCCATGGTGCCGCTGGTGAGATTGATATCGGCACCCGGCAGGGTATCGCCCTGCGTGACGTAAGCTTTACCACTTGTCCGTTAGACCAACAGGATTGGCGGATTGAAGCATCCAAAATCAGTATTGAGCCGGGAGACACCCTTGGTGAAGCACGCCATACCCGGTTTTATCTGGGCGATGTGCCCGTACTGTATTTACCCTATTTCGCTTTCCCGGTCAGTAATCAGCGCCAGACCGGATTGTTGTTCCCGCTGATCAGCAGTTCCAGCTCAACCGGGGTCGACTACGAACAGCCGTTTTACTGGAACATTGCACCAAACTATGACATGACCATTTCACCACGGCTGATGACTAACCGTGGGTTGCAGTTAAAAACCGAATTCCGCTACCTGACTGCGGCATCAGGCGGACAGATGCACGTGGAATATCTCAGCAATGATACGCGCCAGGCCAGCGACGACAGCCGTTATTTTTACCGCTTACAGCATCACGGTTTACTCTCGGACAAATGGCAGTTAAATGTGGATTTCAACGGCATCAGCGACAACAACTATATTGTTGACCTGGGTTCAGATTTCTACAATCGTTCGGATACCACCATCAACCGTACCATCGGCCTCGATTATTACAGTCAGTCGCTGGATATGAGCCTTTATTTACGTGATTTTGAAACCCTGGGCGACTTTGATGCCATTTACCGGGCACTGCCGGAAGCCAAATTACAATGGCGCAATCAACTGGCTGAGTTTGTGACTTTCAAGGTGGACTCTGAGCTGGCGTATTTCGACAACGCTCTGGACTCCAACCCGGATGCCCTGCGCTGGCATTTGGCGCCCACCATGGCGCTGCCTTATCAGCGTTACTGGGGCGAAATCACGGCTGAATTAACCGCCATGAATACCTATTACAAACAAACCAATATTGCCAACACTGAACTTGATGATGAAGTGAACCGCACACTTTATCAGGGCCGCCTGTTCAGCACGCTGTATCTGGAAAAAAACGATCGGATTTTTGGTAACGACGTCACCATTACCTTTGAGCCAAAGGTTCAGTATTTGTATACCTCCTACGAAGATCAGAGCAACATTGGTTTGTATGACACCACGGCCCTGCTAACCGATGTGAATGGCTTATTTCGTGGCCAGGAGTTTACTGGCCTGGACCGTATCAGCGACAATGATCAAATTACCGTGGGGGCAACATCACGCATAATTGATGAGAACAACCGGGAACAATTTGTCATAAGCCTGGGTCAGATATTCTACTTGTCAGACACACAGGTCACGACAGCAGTGGATGATCGCAACCGTTCGGCCCTGGCCGGCGAACTGGACTGGCGTTTTGACGACAGTTGGTTTGTGCACTCAGCCATTCAAATTGCTACCGACAATGACAAGGTTGAACGCAGCGGTATGGCGTTAGAATATCGCCTTGATGCCAGACGACTGGTGCAACTGAGTCACCGGTTTGTGCGCGACCTGTCTGGCGAAACCATCGATCAGTTTGGCTTTTCAGCCAGCTGGCCAATTGGTGAAAACTGGCAGGTGGTGGGGCGTTCTTATCGTGATTTGGAGCGAGACAGAAGCATCGAAAACTATTTTGGGGTACAGTATGAGTCCTGTTGCTGGGCGGTTCGCATTGTTGCTCAGCGAAGTCTGAGTAACCGTTATGATGTAACGGGTCAGCAAAATACCAATGAGTTTGACTCAAGTATTGGTCTGCAATTTATTTTTAAAGGGATCGGTTCATCCCGGTCCAATCGGGCTATGCTCGAGGACGGCATGTTCGGCTATCGACAGCCATACGTGTTAAATTAAATGCGCCGGTATCCTGTTCAGGAACACGGCAGTATTAACAACAAGCAAGAGAGTTTATGAAGTATTTTATTCGGGGTTTGTTTTTAAGTCTGGTAATGAGCTTACCAGTCATGGCCCAAACCGAGTTACTCGACAAAGTAGCCGTTATTGTTGATCAGGGCGTGGTACTGGAAAGTGAAGTACGGGCACTGGTAAATGAAGTAAAAGCAGATGCGGCAGCGAAAGATCAGCGTTTGCCGTCTGACGAAGCCCTCCGCACTCAGGCCATCGAGCGTTTGATCCTGAAAAACCTGCAACTGCAAATGGCAGAGCGCATGGGGATCCGGGTAAGTGATCCGCAGCTGGATCAAACCATTAACAATATTGCCGCCGGTGAAGGTGCAACCGTTGAACAACTGCGTGACGAAATTACCCGTCAGGGCATTGCTTACAACGACTATCGCGAACAGGTTCGTGAAGAAATCATAATGGGCGAAGTACGCCGCGCCAACGTGCGTCGTCGTATCTACATTACCTCCCAGGAAATTGCTAACCTGGTTGACCTGATGGCGCAACAAGGCTCTGATCAGGCAGAATACGAGTTAGGTCATATTCTGATTGGCTTCCCGCCTGAAACCACCGATGCCGACGTGACCGATGCCCGTGAACGTGCCGACAAAGTTCTCAACCTGCTTGACGAAGGCTCTGAATTTTCCCGCCTCGCGATTGCCGCTTCATCAGGCTCCGAAGCCCTTGACGGCGGTAACATGGGCTGGATGAACATTAACGCCATGCCAACCCTGTTTGCTGAAGCTGTACAAGGCAAGCGTAAGGGTGAAGTGATTGGCCCGATCCGCAGTGGTGCCGGTTTCCATATTCTGAAAATCCTTGATACCCGGGGTATCGAAGTGGTTGAAGTTGAGGAAGTTAATGCTCGTCACATTCTTATTCAGCCATCCATTATTCTTAGCGAAGAGCGTGCCAGAGGCATGTTAGTTGAGTTTAAGGAACAGGTGCAGGCTGGCGATGCCGACTTTGCCGAACTGGCAAAAGAACACTCGGCAGACCCGGGTTCAGCACTTCGCGGCGGTGAACTGGGGTGGTCTGACCCAAGTATCTATGTACCGGAATTTAAAGAAGCACTGGCTAATTTGGAGCCTGGAGAGTACAGTGAACCTGTACGTACGCAACACGGTTGGCACTTAATTCAGTTGCTCGACCGGCGTATCGACGATGCCACCGAACAACGCAAGGAAGATAAAGCCCACCAGCTGCTGTTTAACCGTAAATTTGCGGAAGAGAGTGAGAACTGGTTACGTGAAATGCGTGACTCGGCTTATATCGAAGTCCTTAGTGATTAAAATTAAGGTCTGACTATGACACCGCTTAAAATTGCCATCACGCCAGGTGAACCTGCTGGCGTGGGCCCCGATCTGGTTATTGAGCTGGCCCAGCAGGAATGGCCGGCTCAGTTGGTTATCTTTGCCGACGAAACCATGATGCAAGACCGCGCCGCAGCGTTGAACATACCGCTGAAGTTAACCCCCTATACCCATGGTGAATCGCGAATTCAGTCGCAAGGGGAACTGTTTATCCAGTCGATTCCTACGGCAGTTCCCGTGGAACCCGGCGTACTGAACAGCGAAAACGGTCACTACGTGGTAGAGACGCTGCGCCAGGCCTGCCAGGCGAACATTGAAGGGGATTTCGATGCCGTGGTTACCGGGCCGGTCAATAAGGGCATTATCAATAAAGCCGGTATTTCCTTTAGTGGTCATACCGAGTTTTTTGCCCACCAGTCCAACACCATTGATGTGGTGATGCTGCTGGCTACTGACGGATTAAACGTTGCACTGGCCACTACTCATATTCCACTGGAGTATGTCTCACGGGCGATAACCCGCGAGCGCCTGCACAAAGTGATTCATATTATTCACACCGATTTAAAGCTGAAGTTCAATATTACCCAACCGCACATTTACGTGTGTGGTCTGAATCCGCATGCCGGCGAAGACGGTCACATTGGCCGGGAAGAAATTGAAACCATTTCACCAGCGCTGGATGAACTGCGCGAAGAAGGTATTCACCTCACCGGGCCATTGCCTGCCGACACCATCTTCCAGCCCAAATACCTGGAAGATGCGGATGTGGTACTTGCCATGTACCACGACCAGGGCCTACCCGTGCTAAAATATAAAGGCTTTGGTGCCTCGGTGAACATTACGCTTGGTCTGCCGTTTATTCGCACCTCAGTAGATCATGGTACTGCCCTGGATCTGGCCGCTAAAGGTCAGGCAGATAGCGGCAGTTTTACCAAAGCAATGAATAAAGCAATCGAACTGGCTTATCATCAACAATGAATAAAACCCATTTAGGTCATACCGCCCGCAAGCGGTTTGGCCAAAACTTCTTAAACGACACTTTTGTTATTGAGCAAATTGTCGATGCCATCAACCCTCAGGACGGTGAAAACCTTCTGGAGATCGGCCCCGGACTGGGTGCACTGACCGATCCAGTCTGTGAGCGGGTTAACGCACTGACCGTCATTGAGCTGGACCGCGACCTGGCTAAACGCTTGCGTCAGCATCCATTCCATGGCAGCAAACTCACCGTTGTGGAGCAGGATGCGCTGACTGTTGATTTTAACGACCTGGCCAGGCCCGATGCGCCGCTTCGGGTATTCGGTAACCTGCCGTACAACATTTCCACACCCATTATGTTCCATCTGTTTTCCCACGCCGGCATTATTGGCGACATGCATTTTATGCTGCAAAAGGAAGTGGTAAACCGTTTGGCGGCCAGCCCGGGGAATAAAAATTACGGCCGATTGTCGGTGATGGCGCAGTATTACTGTAGCGTTCAGCCCGTACTCAATGTACCGCCGGGTGCTTTTGTTCCGCCGCCCAAAGTGGAGTCTGCAGTGGTCCGCCTGACCCCCCATCGCACCCCGGTGGTTAAGGTCAGTGAAGTAAAAATGCTTGAACGTGTTTGCACGATGGCGTTTAATCAACGTAGAAAGACCATACGTAATAGTCTGAAAGACTGTATTAACGAAGCACAGTTAGAAGCGCTTGGCCTTGATCCAACCCGACGGGCTGAGACACTGTCGCTCGATGATTTTGCAACCGTTGCGAATTGGGTGAGTGAACATGACAGCACCGAAGACCGAAAATAATCCGGCCGAACTGGTTACCGTTCGGGTAGTCACGCGGCATTTGCCTGAACATTTACCCTCAGACAGTGACAAGTACGCCTTTGCGTATCAGATTACCGTAATGAATCATAATAGCTTTGCGGTGATACTGACTCACCGCTACTGGCTGGTAACTGATGCTAACGGCAAACAAACTGAAGTCAGCGGTGAAGGTGTGGTTGGCAAACAGCCTACCATTGAACCCGGTGACAGTTTTCAGTACACCAGTGGCTCCGTTATCGACACGGAAGTAGGCACTATGCAAGGGTATTACGACATGAAAACCGCTGATGGCGATGTATTCAGAGTGCCCATTGAGCCATTTCGCCTCGCGCTACCTAATATCATCAACTAATCTACTGATATGGCATCATACGTAATTGGCGACATTCAGGGATGTTACGCCGGGCTTCGCCGTTTGCTCGACAGCATCAGTTTTGAACCTGGCCGCGATAACCTTTATGCGGTGGGCGATCTCATTGCCCGCGGTGAAGACTCGCTGAGTACACTGCGTTATCTGCGCTCACTAGGCAGCAGTTTCTATAGTGTTCTGGGCAATCATGATCTGCATTTTCTGGCCGTTTCTCAGGGCATTAAGAATCCCAAGCGCAGCGATAACCTGGAACCTTTAATAAAAGCTCCGGACATGGCGGCGCTGACCGACTGGCTCAGGCAATGGCCACTAGCCATGGCTCTGGATGCACAGCACACCATGGTCCATGCCGGTTTATACCCGGGCTGGTCGACAACGCAGCTCATTGCTTACAGTAAAGAAATCAGCGATGAGCTAAAAAGTGTTAAGTGGCGGCAACTGCTCGAAAACATGTACGGCGATGGCCCGCCCAAATGGAACCAGAAACTCAGCGGTAAACAGCGCCAACGCTTTATTATCAACGCCACCACCCGCATGCGCTTTGTGCGCCCTTCGCTGGCGTTAAATCTTACCGAAAAATCAGCTCCCAAAGATGCACCTACTTCATTGCGCCCTTGGTTTGACGTGTCTAATCAGCAGCTGCAAGCCAATGAAACCATTTTGTTTGGCCACTGGGCTGCCCTGCAGGGAAAAACCTCTTCTGCGCAATTCATTGCTTTGGATACCGGCTACGTGTGGGGAAATACCATGACCCTGTGGCATAAGGAATCCGGCGAATACATTTCTGTATCAGCGTAATCGTCTGTCACCGACTATAATAATGGGCAACCATTAACAAAATCATTTAACTATTGGCCATTACGACCGATAAAAACACCAGGATTGATATAAAAATCCGCTGAAAAAGTTCTAATACTTTTGTATCAGTTTTAAAAGATTGGTATAACTAAACTTGCGGGAGGAAACAGCTCTCCTGTTACAGATTACCCGGTTTTATTGCGTGCTTTGAGGGGATGCAACGCTGCAATACCAAAGAAACCGGTTAACACCAGACTCCGAACAGGCACAGTTCATATTTGTTTGGAATACCAAAACTATAATAATGCTCTGGGAGCTACAATGAATTTAACGGTAAAAGCGCGGGTTATTCTCGGCTTCTTCACGATAAGTGTGCTGCTGCTAATCATCAGCGGAGTGTCTCTGTTTAATCTGCGTTCATTACAAAATGATGTAGGCGAAGTAAATACGGTGGCAGTCCCCACAGTAATCGGCAGTAATACGCTTAAAGCCTCATTTCTGAACATGGGGCGTTTGGTTTTCGAAGCTTATGTGTCTGATGAACTCTCAACAGTTAACGAAAAGCAAACACAGTTCCAGGAAGCCAGTCAGAACTTTACCAATGCCTATAAAGCCCTGGCAACAACGGTAAAAAACGATCCCAAACTCAGTGCCGCTTTACAGAATGTAAACGGTATCTCACAGGATTACCTGTCTACGGTTAACGGCTTGTATGCCAGCCACAACAACTATTTATCCCGCCGTAATGATGTGGAAAACCGTTTGATGGATTTGGAAGATAACGCCGATGACGCTTCCACCTACCTTCTTGATTTCAGTGATTTAAGGGAAGTACAAAGCAATACTAATCTGCGTCGCGCTTCCGAGCTCGGTGGCGAACTGGAAACCCGTTTGCTGACACTCATTACGGTTACTTCAGATTACATCAAAACCCAGACACTGGTGCGTGCTGATACGCTTGGTAACGAAGTGCAGTTCGCCGTGGATGCGATTCACGAACAACTTGATGCCATGCTGAGTGCAGCCAATGGCCAGGACTCGTCTGGTACACTGGAAGAAGTAGAATCCCTGGTAGACGACGCTATCGATGCCGTAACGGGCAGTGACGGTGTGGTGCAACTGCATGTTTCACGTTTGGAACTGCGCAACCAAACCGAAAAAGCCCTGGGCAAATCTGAAGAGATGGCGGCCAGTGCCGTAGGCGAACTTGAGCAGTTACTGAATCTGACCAATGCCAAAGTGAAAACGCTGGAAGAACAGGTTACCAGCAACGTCAGCTTTGGTACCACGCTGGTACTGGTTATTGTAGTAGCCTCGCTGGCCATTGCGTTCCTGACCGGTTACAAAACCGTTAACGCGATTACGGTGCCGCTTAAGAAAGTCAACGACCTGCTGAATATCGCCTCCTCTGGCGATCTGACCCATAACCTCGACGACTCCAGTCAGGATGAGTTTGGGCAGTTAGCGAAAAACTGTAATAAGCTGATACTCAGTCTGAAAGAGCTGATCCGCGGCATTAATGTGCGCGCAGAGCAGCTGGCGGCGGCATCGGAGCAAACTTCAGCGGTTACCACGCAAACCACCAAATCGATTCAGGATCAGAAAGCACAAATCGGTCTGGTGGCTACGGCGACCACTGAGATGCATTCCACTTCACAGATGGTCTCGCAAAATGCCGAAGATACCTTGCTGGAAATCCGCAATGCGGATCAGGAATCGAACAAGGTACGCGATATTTCACTGGAGAACAAAGCCACCATTGAAGTACTGGCCCGCGATGTTGAAGATGCCGCTCAGGTTATTCATAAGCTTCATCAGGACAGCGCCAGCATTGGTAGCATCCTGGATGTTATCCGTGGTATCGCCGATCAAACCAACCTGCTGGCACTGAATGCGGCAATTGAGGCAGCTCGTGCCGGTGAACAAGGCCGGGGCTTTGCAGTGGTAGCAGACGAAGTGCGCACACTGGCCAGCCGAACGCAGGAGTCAACGCAGGAAATTAATGCCATGATCGAAGTCCTGCAGGAAGGGGCAGAAAAAGCCGTATCCGTTATGGACCAGGGCAAGCAACAAACCGCCAAATGTGTTGAGCAAACCGAACTGGCTACCCAGGCGCTGGATATCATATCTGAAGCCGTTAAACGTGCCCACGATGTGAGCAGTCAGATTGAACAATCGGCCCGTGAGCAAAACCTGGTATCACAGGATATCTCTGAGAAACTGGAAACCATCGTCGGTATTGCAGAAGAAACTACGGTTGGCGCACAGCAAACGTCAGATTCAAGCGAAGAAGTCGCCCGTCTCGCCGAAGAACTGCAAAGCTCAATCCGACAGTTTAAGGTGTAAAAACACTAAAGTGTTTTTACATCCCGGAAACGCCAAAGGCGTTATCCGGGATCCCCTTAACAGGCTGACTAACCTTAACATCCTAGTGTTTTTACATCCCGGAAACGCCAAAGGCGTTATCCGGGACCCCCTTCCCTGATATCGTGGGTCTAAAAAGAACGACATAAAAAGCGGGCTGTTTTAAACGAGTCACGCTGCCCAGGAGATACCGGCTCGAGGGCCGGTATGACGGTTATGAATTAAACCGCCAGTATACTCGTTATAACAAAGTACTTTTGACCTCCTCACATCCCGTCATCCCGGAATTTTCGCAGAAAATATCCGGGACCCCCTTCCCTGATATCGTGGGTCTAAAAAGAACGACATAAAGAGCGGGCTGTTTTAAATGAGTCACGCTGCCCAGGAGATACCGGCTCGAAGGCCGGTATGACGGTAATGAGTTAAACCACCAGTATGCTCGTTATAACAAAGTACTTTTGACCTCCTCACATCCCGTCATCCCGGAATTTTCGCAGAAAATATCCGGGCCCCCCTTCCCTGATATCGTGGGTCTAAAAAGAACGACATAAAGAGCGGGCTGTTTTAAACGAGTCACGCTGCCCAGGAGATACCGGCTCGAGGGCCGGTATGACGGTTATGAATTAAACCGCCAGTATGCTCGTTATAACAAAGTACTTTTGACCTCCTCACATCCCGTCATCCCGGAATTTTCGCAGAAAATATCCGGGACCCCCTTCCCTGATATCGTGGGTCTAAAAAAAAGACATAAAGAGCGGGCTGTTTTAAATGAGTCACGCTGCTCAGGAGATACCGGCTCGAGGGCCGGTATGACGGTTATGAATTAAACCGCCAGTATGCTCGTTATAACAAAGTATATTTGACCTCCTCACATCACGTCATCCCGGAATTTTCGCAGAAAATATCCGGGACCCCCTTCCCTGATATCGTGGGTCTAAAAAGAACGACATAAAAAGCGGGCTGCTTTGGGTGAGCCAGCCTGTTTAGCCGATACCGGCTAGCTTACGGCTTAATCCTCAATATTACTGCGCCAGATGCCTATAACGCTTAACCAATCGTATAATTTACACAATGTGACGCTCCATTGAACGTTATTCACTGTCTGCTTATCTTATTCAGCTCGTGTTTGAGCCAATTTATAGCTACCTTTACGCCGCTAATCAGTGCATTTACGGGTATGCAAAAACAATTACATAGCAGCCCGGCTACGCCTTTTAATCTGCCAGACATAGAGCAGAACAAGGCAAATCGGCGGCGTACCTAAAACTATTCACGCTCAGCCTGACCACTGACTAAGTACCTATTGCCTGAAAACGACCGTTATTTTTTGTTGTTCTTCTTTGAAGGGAATTTAATGTCTAGTGATACCCGAAGAGGCCGCAGGGGCCTCAAGGCAGTCGGTACCTCGTATAAACTATCGTTACTCTCTGTTGTTATGACCACGCTTTCCGTGTCGATTTCCGGCGCGACTGTTGCTCAAACCACTGCAACGCCCGTTGCACGCCCCTCTGATGATGCGACCAATCAGAGCGCCAGGGAGCGGGACAGAATCTTACTCAAGCGCAATCCCATTGCTTCTGAATATCAGGGTAACGACACACCCGGGCGCTTTTTCAGCGCCGTAACAGATGCCGAAGGGGTGGATTTTCGTGGCCAGTTTCGCTTACCCACAGGACTGGCCGATGCTCACACTGCAGAAATTGAAGCCAACCTGAGTTACCAGGACGTCGCCCGCGACTACACACCGGGCGGCAGCCTTAAACTGGCAAAAGGTTTTGACCGCTGGCGGCTCCAATTCAGGGCGCAAAAAAATAGCCTGGAGCGGATTGTCGATTTTTATGAAGCCCGCTGGCTGGCCATTGAAGCACCAGGCGCTGAAGGCCAGCAGGCCTTATTGCTGGGCTTCCCTCGTTACAGTCAGGACAGTTTCGATACCACCAGCACTAACATGCAATGGCGTGCCGATTATGTACTGTCTGAACAGACTCAGTTTAGTTACGAAGGCATGTCTACCAACTACGACGATATTGCCACCCGCAACCGCCTTGAATACCAGATTGGTGCGGGGGAGATTGAAAGCGCCGTACTGGATAATGATGGCACCACTTTAAGTGATGTCGGTGTGTCACAAGCCCGTATTCGGCGGTATTTCCACCGCATGGAAACTGCCAGAGATATTCATCGCCATCGCCTTGGCATGAATTACGAAACCGACACCAGCGCGTTTGAGGCCGGCTTGTACTACAGCCGTTGGGTAAATGAACGCCTCTGGCTGCCGTGGAACTTTGTCGATCAGGGTCTCAGCGCTAATTATTCGATTGATAATCCATACCTGCCAACTACCACGGTGACGAACGCCGATGTATTCAATACCAGTGAATCGTGGTTCGCCAATTACCGGCCAACGCTAACAACGACCACCGACACGGATTACGCCTTTATAACTGACTGGAGCCAGCAATTTCACCTGGCCGGGCGGCCGGTCTGGTTAGGCAGCGGTGTTACCTGGCGCAACAAGGAGCGCAATAACGAAAACTACCGCTCTGTATTCACCGCAACCGACGACAGGTTCAGCCTCACAGAAGTCCTTGGTAATCATCAACCAGTGTCGATTATGGAAGACAGAACCACGATCCCCGCAGGGATGGATCTGTTACTGGGTGAGCCCTATCTGGCGGCTAATCCCGGTCAGTTTAATTTTAATCCGGCGCAGTCTTTTCTGGAGTCAATTCAGGATATTTACACCAGTGAAGAAACCGTTAGCTCAGCCTACGTCGACGCTTACCAGCAACGCGATGCCTGGTTCTGGCGCCTGGGTTTGCGTTTTGAAAAAACCGAGACTCACACTCGTGGTGCGGTGAGCGGGCCAACAGAAGCCGGGATTGCCGAGCTTGGCGACCCGATTACGGCAGTCACCGTGGCCGGCCAGACCATCGAAGAAACCTTCGATCATTTTGATGCCGCGTTTGTGGAAGGAGGCAACCGTTATGAACACTGGCTGCCGTCACTGGAACTGCGCTTTCAGTTGTCGTCTTCCACCCGTTTGAAATTTAATTATTTTGAACAGTTAATGCGGCCACAATACTTTGACACAGTGCGTTACCGGCGTATCAACCCACCCACCCGAACCATTACCGAAGGCTCACCGGATCTCCTTGCCACGACCATCGTAAACTGGTTTGCCGGTATTGAATATCAGCACGAGCAAGTGGGAAAACTCTATGCCGGGCTGTATTACAACGATATCGCTGATTTCTTCTATGACTCCAGAGTCACCGAAGAACTCGAGGGGATTGTGTACGATGTTACCCGGGTCGAAAATGGCACCGATGGCTTTATTCGCGGCCTGCAAACCTACTGGTCACAGCAGTTTACGCAAACTGCACTGGCGCTGATTGAAATTAAGGCTTCCTATACTTACTCCGATACTGAAGCCAACCTTGCAAACCGCACGATTGCTATGCCTGAACGGGCTGAGCACCGCCTGATGGTGAACCTGCTGGTGAAGCATAACCAATGGCAGTACAGCACGAATCTGGCCTGGCAAAGTGAAGCGCTCGATGATGTTGGGGCGGATGCCCAACAGGACACCATCAGAGAAAAAGTCCTGGTCTGGGATCAGTCTTTCAGCTGGCGATTTAACCAACATTTGAGCGCCCGGTTCAGCCTGAATAACATACTGAATTACCCGGACCGTTCTTATCTGTCGGAACAAAAACGGATCATTAACAACCTGTATAGCGGTACCACAGCTAAATTAAGTCTGCGCTATACCTTTTAGAGCGTGCACCCGGTTTTCGTCGGGTGCGGCGTAATGAAAGGATTACCAGCGGATTTTCTGGCGCTGTTGTTTGCGCTGACTATTGGCCTGCTTTGCATCTTTGCGGCGGGCCTTCACCGCCCTGCTGACCCGGGTAGGACGGCGCTTTTTCTGAACTTTGGTACTTTCCTTAATCCAGTCTACCAGCCGGGCAATGGCATCCTCGCGATTCTGCTCTTGGGTTCTGAATTGTTGCGCTTTAATAATCATGACACCATCAGAGTTAACCCGGCTGTCATTGCATTTCAGCAACTTTTGCTTAATCGGCTCTGGTAATGAAGAGCCTTCAATATCAAAGCGCAAATGAATGGCACTGCTGACTTTATTCACATTCTGTCCGCCACTGCCCTGGGCACGAATAGCCTGCAGCTCTATTTCCGTTTCGGCGATAGTCAGTGTCGACGTGATCTGAATCATAATTGCTTATCTATCCATCATTTGGTAATAGTTACAAAGGGAATAGTACCGCGTGTCGCCAAATTTTTATAGCTTATGGCTTTTTAGCTAGCCCGCATAAAAATAACAATGTTACGATAGCAAGTGGTTAAGTACTCTCCAACGAGGTCAGCTTTAGGTGTTGCGCTCCTATACAATCTTTATTTTTTTCATAAGCATAAGCTCACTTTTGATTGCCACTGAGTGTCAGTCCAAACAGCTTACCGTGCTTTATGCAGCCGAACTGCCTTTAATTAACAATCCGCCTTACGGCAGTTACGCCAACCTCGCCAGCCTGGTTGCGCAAACCAGAGAAACACAACAACCGAATCTGTTTCTTTTCGGTGGCGGTAGCCTCGCCCCCAGTATGTTGTCGTCCTTCGACCGCGGTGCTCACATTATCGATATTCTCAACACTATCGAGCCCGATGCCATGGGGGTCGCGAAACGGGAGTTTAGTTACTTTGAAGATGAGCTATCACTGCGCGCCTATGAAGCCGCCTTTCCCCTGGTATTAAGTAATGTGACTGATCCATTGACCAAGCGTGAACTTGAAGGGACATGGCAGGATATCATTCTGGAACGCGGCGATGTCAGAGTAGGCATTCTCACGGTTATCGCCAGTGGCTCGTCAGAAGAGTATTTAATGCAAAGATTGCTGATTAACTCGCCTTACGACACCATTGTAAGTCGTGCCACAGCCCTGCGGGAGCGTGGCGCGGAGCTTGTAATTCTGATGATTTCCGACGAATTGCCGTTCATCAATAAACTGTTGAACGATGCCAGCGTCGATTTAGTTTTACGTAACGATCCTTACTATGAAGAACCGGTAGCTCGCGATGAAAAACCGCTGCCAAACTACGTAATAGTCACCACCGAATCTGCCGCAGCCAGCGTCAGTATTCAATGGCCTGACGGGAAGCCGGAAAACGCTCAGTTTAAAGTAGCCACCCTGCCCCTGAGTGATTTCCCGAAAGAACCGGAAATTGCTGAGCAGGTAGCCACTTATGACAACCGAATTACGGCGCTGCTTAGCGAGCAGGTAGCCCGTCTGACCACAGAGATGGATACCAGCAGAGCCGCCGTGCGTACCCGTGAGAATGGCTTTGGCAACCTGGTCAGTGACGCATTGAGGGAAGCCAGCCATACCGACGTGGCGTTAATTAACGGCGGGGCAATCCGCGGTGAACGCAGTTACCGCGAAGGCCATTTATTAACCCGTAAGGATATCACCAGCGAACTGCCATTTCGCAACCACATCCGTGTGCTCAAAGTGGCCGGGGCCGATTTAAAATCGGCACTGGAGAATGGCGTGAGCCGGGTGGAAGATGCCTCGGGGCGTTTTCCCCACGTGTCCGGTATGCAGTTTAAAGTGCAGTTGTCCGCGGCGCCGGGCAACCGCGTTAAAGATTTAATGATAAACGGTGCGCCAATGGAACCAGACCGCATTTATTCGCTCGCGACTTCGGACTACCTGGCTATTGGTGGTGATGGGTACGAGAGCCTTAAGCGCGGTACCGAGGTCCCGTTCAGCCAGCAGGTAACGCCGCTGATCGCCGACATTGTGATCAGTGTGCTGCGCCGTCAGTCCGAGCTTTCTGCTACCGCACAAGGCAGAGTAACATTTGTCAACGGCAGAGATAGCTAAGATGACCAACGAGCAGGGACAAGCGCGCATCAAAAAAGGGTTTAAACTGACCCGGTTGTATTCCCTTTCGGGGATCATCAATTTAAGTCTGGTTACCCTGATAGTCGCCGTGATGGTGCTGGCCTACACCACCTATTCGAAGCTTTCCTCTTTCGAACAATCGTTGAATTCGATGATGGATAAATCGCTGCCCAGTGTTATTCAATCCGGCAAACTCTATTCGCAAATGAACCTGTTGCTGAGCGGCACCGAGCAATTGTCGATGGCAAATTCAGAAGCCATGCGCCGCATTGCAACGAATGCCATTACGCGTCAGATTGATGGCCTGCACAAACTGTCGCAAGAACATGAACAAACTTACCATATCACCTCACAGCTCAGTTCTGTTGAGCGGGAACTCGACGAGCTGAATCAACTGGTGAAGCAGCGCATTGCAATTAATACCAGAATTGCCCGGTTAGAAAGTCAACTCTACCACCTGCATCGTCAGGTCACTGAAGATCTCCCCGTGGGTCACTCTGCGGCCGTGAGCGCATCCTGGCAATTATTGTTTTCACGCATCATGCTGCTATCGGCAGAGCTCACCAATCTCGACCAGTTAAGCGAGATACGTCAGCGCCAGGAAGCCCTGGACAATCGTTTTAATTCACTCTCTGCGCTAGCTGATTCGTTACCCGCCGAGCAGCAACAAAGTGCGCAACTGGCCATTGCCGCCCTATCTGAAACCGTACTTCATCCTGAAACCGGATTAATCGCCTTACGCCAGTTACAGCTTAAAATTCTCGGCCGGGTTCAGGGCCGAAGTAACTTTGTGCGTAATCTTATTGCCGACTATGCCCGTTTAAACGAGTTCGAATCCCATCAGTTAAATCAGGCTGTTCTGACCCGGGCGGCGAAAACATCCAAGCTGGTTGAGCAACAGGTTAAGCAAGCCAGTTTATTGTTTATCATCCTGCTGTTTGCCTATATCGGCTTCGCCGTGTTTATCCAACGGGTAGTAGTCAATCGTTTAAAAACCCTAAACAAACAGGTACAACGGCGCTCTACCGGGCAAAGTCACAGTATTACTGTTACCGGCAATGACGAAATAACTGAACTGGCCCAAAGCTTTGAACGCTTTGCCACCACTATCGAGTTACAGAAAAATACCCTTGAAGAAATGAGCCTGCGCGATGCACTCACCGACATTGCCAACCGCCGGGCTTTTGATGATTATTATTCTCAGGCGCTCAATGTGGCAACCCGACAACGCTGGCCGCTAACCGTATTACTGATCGATGTGGATTATTTTAAACAGTACAACGACAACTATGGTCACAGTCAGGGTGATGTGTGTTTAAAGCAAGTTGCCAATCTGATTAAACAACAAATGCCCAGGAAAACCGATATTCTGGCCCGTTACGGCGGCGAGGAGTTTGCCGTATTACTGCCCGACACCGATACCCAGGGAGCGATAACGGTAGCAAAACACATTTTGGATGCATTTAAGAATGCTCAGATCCCCCATGATTTTAGTGGCGTTGCCGACCACGTTACGGTGAGTATTGGTATTTCTGTTGGCCAGCAACAGGACGGCAGTCTTACCCTGCCCTCAATTGAAGCCGCTGATAAAGCGCTATACCGGGCTAAACGAACCGGTCGTAACCGTTGGGTAAATGATGCAGATGAGGAAGAACAATAATAATAAAGGGGTCAGAGTTAATTAATTCCTAAAAATTAATTAACTCTGACCCCTTTATTTGGTTTTAGCTAAGCTTTAGCTTTTGTCGCTCTTACTCGAAGAGCTCTTTATGCAGCACGGTAACGATTTCGGTACTGTCGGATTCGTTCACCAGGAATGAAATATTGTGCGGGTTAGCACCAAAGCAAATCATTCGCAGGTTATAGTCAGACACCGCCGCAAAAATACGGCTCGATACGCCTTTACTGGTTTGCATGTGATTACCCACTACAGTAACCAAATCAAAACCATGCTCCACAGTAACGTCACAGATGGTTTCCAGCTCAGCTATCGTCTCACGATTTAAGCGCTGCGCCACGGAATTGGCCGGGTTATCCAGGGTAAAAGATACCGATATCTCAGACGTTGTTACCAGGTCTACACTGAGCTTATGCTTGGCAATAATCGCAAACACCTGCTGCAGGAAGCCCTGAGCATACATCATCTTAGGTGTTTTAACGGTGACCATTACCTGCTCTTTGCGGCGTGTCAGGGCACGAAACGGCGGCTCGTTTTCACAGTCTTTAACAATCCAGGTACCGCCTTTTTCCGGCTCTTTACTGGAGCCAACAAACACTTTGATGTCTTTACGAACTGCCGGCTCCATAGTGGCCGGATGCAGCACCTTAGCGCCAAAGGTTGCCATTTCCGCGGCTTCTTCAAAGCTAAGCTCCGGTAACGGGTGAGCCGCCGCCGTAATGCGTGGATCCGTGGTGTAAACACCGGTAACGTCGGTCCAGATCTCACAGACTTCAGCATCAATGGCTTCGGCAAGCAGCGCGGCGGTAAAGTCTGAACCACCACGACCCAATGTGGTAGTGCGACCTTCTTCGTCGGCTCCCACAAAGCCCTGTGTAACCACAATGGCATTTTCAATTTCAGGCTTCAGCAAAGCCTGAGCGTTTTCGGCAATGGCTTCCAGTTGCGGTGTCGCCGCACCGAACTCACTGTCGGTACGCAGTACCTTGCGCACATCAAAATTCATGGTCGCTACGTTCTGCTCCGCCAGTACGGCGCTGAACATCAGTGATGACATGCGCTCACCCATCGACAGCAGTTGGTCCTTGAGATCGGCGCGGTGCAGAATTTCTTCGTGAAAAGCGAGTTTCCTGACTTCTTCAAGCAGGTCATCCAGCTTAGCTGAAACACTGTCCCGGTCTTTTAACTCATTCAGAATTTTAAACTCAATATCGGTAATCGCCTGACAGACTTCGGCAATTTGTTCCTGGGTCATCGCTTTATGCGCCAGGTCGACCAGATGATTGGTAATACCTGCGGCGGCGCTTACCACCACGATACGAGTGCCTGGGTTGCCAGCAACAATGCGGGCACAGTTTTGCATAGCAGCATAGTTGGCAACACTGGTGCCGCCAAATTTTGCAATAGTTAACGCCTTACTCACGGTGTTCTCCGTTTGTACGCTGTTCAAATCAGCGTGATGGATTGACAATCAGTTGGTCGCCAACATGGACACCATGTTTAGCAAACCAGCCCTGGTTCATTTCTAGCGCGTATTTCACCACTTTTGAGGCACCTACAGACGTTAAGTCCTGTGGTTGCAGTGGTTTTATATCAGTAATCACGCCGTTTCTGTCGATAAATGCCACATCCAGTGGAACGAAGGTGTTCTTCATCCACATGCTTGCTTGTTTTTCGGGATCAAACTCAAACAACATGCCGCAGCTTTCGCACAATGTTTTGCGAAACATCAGGCCCTGCGCCCGTTGTTCAAACGTTTGGGCAAATTCCACCTGCAGTGTCATGTCGTTAATTTCTATGCGCGCAGATTCAAAATCAACAGCGTTTACGTTACAGGCACTCAGCAACAGGCCAGCGATCAGGAGTGCTGAGGCCATGAGTTTGGCGTTTATTATAGTGCGCGATCCCATTTATATTCCCTTTTAATTACCTAACATACAGAC
>NZ_BAAJLP010000034.1:0-63364 GCF_057547795.1 Alteromonas sp. 4NH20-0104
AAAGGCCGCTGATTAGCGGCCTTTTGGTATCACTACGTTTTACTTTATTTCGGTAACGCCACCCATGTAACCTACCAGCGCTTCCGGAATTTTTACCGAGCCATCGGCTTGCTGATAGTTTTCTAAAATAGCAACCAGCGTACGTCCCACTGCTAAGCCAGAACCATTCAGGGTATGCAGTAATTCAGGCTTGTTGGTTTCGGGATTACGATAGCGAGCCTGCATACGGCGCGCCTGGAAGTCCAGCATATTTGAGCAAGATGAGATCTCACGATAGGTATTCTGTGCTGGTAACCACACTTCTAAATCGTAAGTTTTGCATGAACCAAAGCCCATATCACCGGTACACAGCAGTACTTTACGGTATGGCAGTCCCAGCTTTTGCAGGATCATTTCGGCATGGCCAGTCAGCTCCTCCAGCGCGTTAAAGCTGTCTTCCGGTTTTACCAACTGAACCATTTCGACTTTATCAAACTGGTGCTGACGAATAAGGCCACGAGTGTCACGGCCATAGCTACCCGCTTCACTGCGAAAACAAGGTGTATGCGCAGTCATTTTAATCGGTAGTTCTTTGGCAGGGAAAATTTCATCACGGGCCAAATTAGTTAACGGTACTTCGGCAGTTGGGATCAGCGACAAGCCCTGCCCTTCTTCCGTTGCCGGTTTGGTATGAAACAGATCTTCACCAAATTTGGGTAACTGACCGGTGCCGTAAAGGCTGTCGGCATTGACCAGATACGGCACGTACATTTCGGTGTAACCGTGCTCAGCGGTGTGGGTATCCAGCATGAACTGAGCCAGTGCACGGTGTAAACGAGCAAACTTGTCACGCATTACCACAAAGCGGCTACCGGTAATCTTAACCGATGCTTCAAAGTCGATACCTTTATTCAGGGCATCTGCAATGTCCACGTGATCTTTAACTTCAAAATCAAATGATGGGATCTCGCCCCATTGGCTTATTTCAACGTTTTCGGCTTCGTCTTTACCCACCGGTACGCTTTCGTGTGGCAGGTTAGGAATGCCTTGCATCAGAGCATTCACTTCAGCAAGTACTTCATCGAGCTCTACTTTGGCTGCATCCAGCTTATTGCCTAAATCAGACACTTCGGCCAGTAAAGGCGCTATATCTTCGCCTTGTGCTTTAGCTTTACCAATGGATTTACTTCGCGTGTTGCGTTCATTTTGCAAATCTTGGGTTTTGATTTGTAATGCCTTACGCTTTTCTTCCAGGGCATTAAAAGCGTCAACATCCAGGGTGAATCCCCGACTGGCCAGTCGTTCGGCCGTTGCTACGATGTCGCTGCGCAAACACTTTGCATCTAACATGTTCTTTTCTTTATCCTTTGGTTAGTTCTACTGCCAGCCATGCTGCAAGCAGGCAGGCACACACATTTAATAATATATTGGCCAGCGCCTTAATCCACAGTCCGTTCTCAAGTAACGTGAGGGTTTCAATGGTAAAGGTTGAAAACGTAGTTAACGCCCCTAACATCCCTACGCCAATCAGCGCCCGGAAAGGCTGTTCGGCAATCTCGCCGCGCTCAATAAAGCCATACAAAACGGCCAGTAAAAATGAGCCGATAATATTGACCGCAAGTGTACCAAAGGGCAACGCTTTTCCAAACCACGAATCCACTAAACCGGTACAGAAAAAGCGCAAGCACGCCCCTACGGCACCACCAGTGGCGATAAACAGATATATCGAAAGAGTATGAGACATTAGCCGTTCCGTTTTTGTTGGCTGCTATTATTTAACTGATCCAGATATTCCCGCTTGGCTTTAAGCTGCTTTTCCAGCCCACGTTCGGTAGGTTGATAATATCTTGCATCGGCCAGTTCCGGAGGCAAATAACATTCGCCTGCGGCAAATGCATTGGGCTCATTGTGTGCGTAGCGATACTCTGCACCATGGCCCATTTCTTTTAATAATTTGGTTGGCGCGTTGCGTAAATGCACCGGCACCGGGTAATCCGGTTTTTCTCTGGCATCCTGTTTGGCCTGACTAAACGCCATATAAACCGCATTACTTTTGGCTGCAAGGGCACAATAAACCGCGGCCTGAGCAATAGCACGCTCCCCTTCAGCAGGGCCAACGCGATGATACACATCCCAGGCGTTGATACACAATTGCATAGCTCTGGGATCGGCGTTACCAATGTCTTCAGAAGATATTGCCAGAAGCCGGCGGGCCACGTAAAGGGCATCACCGCCACCATTTAATATTCGTGCATACCAGTACAACGCCGCATCGGGGTCGGAGCCACGCACTGATTTATGGAACGCCGAGATTAAATCGTAAAAAGTATCACCCTGCTTGTCGTAACTGGCGACCTTCTCGCCAACCGCCTGTTCGATATCATTGAGGCTGATCTGACTTTCGTTAGTAAAATCGCTGGCCAGTTCCAAATAGGTTAATAAACGCCTTCCATCACCGCCAGACAAGCCAATGAGCGCATTTCTGGCATCGTCGGCCAGACTTAAATTACGTTCTCCCAGACCGCGCTCAGCATCTGCCAACGCTCTGTCGAGCAGGTTATTAAGGGCGTCATCGTCAATACCTTTCAGCACATACACTCGAACCCGGGAGAGCAAAGCATTATTCAGCTCAAACGACGGGTTTTCAGTTGTGGCGCCAACAAAAGTCACCACGCCTGACTCCACAAAGGGTAAAAACGCATCCTGTTGGGATTTATTAAAACGATGCACTTCGTCTACAAATAACAGCGTACGCTCACCCATAGACTTATTCTGTTCAGCCTGGTCCATGGCCGCACGGATATCTTTAACGCCCGACGTAACCGCAGAGAGCTTAATGACCTGCGCATTGGTATACACCGCAATCAGCTCGGCCATGGTGGTTTTGCCGGTGCCCGGCGGGCCCCACAGTACCATGGAATGGCAATGGCCCGACTCGAGCATTTTGCGCAGGGGTTTCCCCTGCCCAACCAAATGCCCCTGACCAACATACTCATCCAGGTTCACCGGGCGCATGCGCGCAGCCAGTGGCGCATAGGTTTGCTGACTAAACAAACTCATGGACGCTGATCGTCTACCATGAAGCTCTCCGGCACATCAGCAATAAATGCCGAAGGGAAAACGGGTGTATTAAATTCACGCTGACTGAAATCAATGGCACTTTGCTGACCCTGACTGTCAAGCATCACCAGATGTGCCAGACCCTGGTCGTCAAAACTCAGGCTCAGGCTACGAATCTGGCCACCTTCAGCTTTGGCAGAAACGCTGAAGGTGTTAGCTTGCGTAGCGTGAATAGTATATTGTTGCCAGATAGCATCGTCGTTACTGGTAAGCAGCACCATGGGATTATTGTCTATCGCCTGGTCCTGCGCCATAACGGTAACCTGCTCTACCCAGTCATCGATATGCCACACTGCACTGCCATCCGCTATCAATACCGTTTCGTCCGGCGTTAAGGTTTCCCAGCGCAGTTTATCCGGCCGGGCCATCGTCAGATTACCGGTGGCCTGATGCACCACTTCGCCTTTCTCGTCGGTAACCGACTGGGTAAAAGCGGCCTTGAAAGACTCAAGGGCGGCAAGTCTGGTTTTTAGCGCTTCAGCGTCATCGGCCAGTGCTGGAACAGAAAAAAATGACAGAGTCAGTAAGGCTCTGCTAAAAAATGCTTTCATAAACGACTTCCTGTTAATCTCTCGGTGGAGGCGGCGCCAATACTTCACGATTACCATTATGGCCCGCAGGAGTAACGACACCGCTTTGCTCCATTTGTTCAACCAACCGGGCTGCCCGGTTGTAACCAATACGGAATTTGCGTTGTACACTGGATACCGACGCACGGCGGGTTTCGGTAACAAATGCCACGGCTTCATCATAGAATGCATCCACTTCCTGATCGCCGCCTTCCGGCTGTTCACCGGGTAACAAGACTTCGGCGGTAGACTCGGGATTGAGGATTTCATCGATATACTCCGGTTCGCCGCGTTTCTTCCAGTCGGCTACCACAGCATGTACCTCGTGATCATCAACAAACGCACCGTGCACACGGGTGGGCACCGGGCTGCCAGGCGGCAGGTACAACATATCCCCCATTCCCAGCAATGTTTCAGCGCCCTGTTGGTCGAGAATAGTGCGCGAGTCAATTTTACTCGATACCTGGAATGCTATCCGGGTGGGAATATTGGCTTTTATCAAACCGGTAATCACGTCTACCGAAGGGCGCTGTGTAGCCAGTACCAAATGGATACCGGCCGCCCGCGCTTTTTGCGCAATCCGGGCAATCAGCTCTTCGACTTTTTTGCCCACAATCATCATCATGTCGGCAAATTCATCAACCACTACTACAATAGAAGGCAGTTTTTCCAGATCCGGGGCTTCTTCAAGCATACTGTCTTCGGTACGCCAGAGCGGATCCTTAATCGGCTCGCCATCGGCAATCGCCTGTTTAATTTTGGCGTTATACCCTTTAAGATTTCGAACCCCTAATGCCGACATCAGCTTATAGCGGCGTTCCATTTCCCCTACACACCAACGCAATGCATTGGCGGCCTCTTTCATATCGGTGACCACCTCAGCGAGCAGGTGCGGTATACCTTCATACACCGATAGCTCCAACATTTTGGGGTCAATCATGATCATCCGCACATCTTCTGGCGTGGATTTGTATAACAAGCTCAGAATCATCACGTTTACACCCACCGATTTACCGGAACCGGTGGTTCCTGCTACCAGCAGGTGCGGCATTTTGGCAAGGTCTACGACCACCGGATCGCCGCTGATATCGGAGCCTAGTACCATGGTCAGAGCTGACGCATTCGACTGAAAAGCCTCACACTCAATCACCTCACTCATGCGCACCATTTCACGCTTTTTATTGGGTAGTTCAAGGCCAATCACCGACTTACCGGGGATTACCTCCACTACCCGTACTGATGTTGCCGACATCTCACGGGCTAAATCCTTCGACAAACTACTAATTTTGCTCACTTTTACACCTGGTGCCAGGTCAATTTCGAAACGCGTAATCACCGGGCCTGGATACACGCCCACCACCGCAGCATCAATGTTAAAGTTTGCCAGCTTTTCTTCCACCAAACGGGAAACCATATCCAGTTCTTCCTGGGTAATGGGGTTTTCCTTTTTATCCGGACGGTCGAGCAGTTCGAACGAAGGCATAGGGCCAATGTCCACATCCCCATCGGATTCAGTGCGTGGCGGTCTGATTTGTTTAGCGCCCCGGGCGGCCGGTTGTTGGGGGGCTGCAGGCGCCGCTGGTGCCACTTTTCGAGGTTCAGCCTCGGTAGCAATGACTGGCTCATCAGTACTGAAGGACTCCCCTGCCCCATCGTTGGTATCTACAATAAAGGGCGGCATCTCGTCATTTTCATCCTCCTGTGAGGCAAAGATTTCATCCGGAATGGTGAAGGTAGGTTCGCTGCGCTCAGCCTTAATCGGGGCGGCTTGTTTTGGCGGTACTTTATCGGCCGTTTTATCCGATGGCGGTTCGGCACGCAGGCTGGTGATGTTTAGTTCATCACTGTCTTTGTCTTTACTGGCCGATTTATTGGGTAACGATAATGTTGGCATATTAAGGGCCAGCAATTTTTGTGGCGCAGCGATGGATTTACGGCCAAACCACAGGGTCCCTTCGCCCAGCTTATCCACAATCAGCAACCAGGAAATACCAGTCAGCAACGTAAAGCCAACACAGCAAAAGCACAGCAGTAATAGTACGGTTCCGGCCACATTAAAATAGGGAATAAGCGCAGAACTGATCACATCGCCAATCAACCCACCGGCGGTAAAGCTGAACAGATCATCAAAATTAATGCTGAATATGCCGGTTAAGCCAAGCAAAATCAGGATTGCGCCAATCAAACGCAGCCCAATTGTCAGGTAATCCAGTTCGCGCCAGGTCTTGATGTTATGAAAAATAAACCAGCCAATAAAAGCACAGCAAAATGGCGTGGCGTAAGCCAGGTAACCAAAGGTAAAAAAGAACAGATCGGCTGTCCAGGCGCCGGTAGGACCCACCCAGTTATGAACACTATTCTGCAGGCCAGCCTGACTCCAGCCAGGATCGCCCGGATGAAAAGAGGCTAACGCCAATAATAAAAAGAACGCCAGAGCACAGGCAATAATAATACCTGTCTCCCATATGCGTTGAACGCCAGAAAGTCGCACCATATCCCTAAATATCTCTCTTTGCCGGTGTTACAGACACCAGTCATTGGTTTTATTTTTGCGCACGTACCCGGGTCACAGAAGCGGCTGGCTTCAGCGGGTGACCCAAAAGTTTATCATACCATCCTGACCTTATTTTGTATTAATTCGCAGGCTATTGGTACTTTTAACTTCTTCCATTACCACGTAGGTTCTCGAGGCACTCACACCAGGCAGCCTTAATAATGTGTCCCCCAGCAATTTTCGGTAGCTCGACATATCCGCCACCCGGGCTTTTAACAAAAAGTCGAAGTTACCAGAGACCAGGTGACACTCTTGTATATCATCGTGCTGCTGAACGGCAGCTGAAAATTCGGCAAAAATATCCACCGATGTTTTGGTTAAAGTGATTTCCACAAACACCAGCATGGCGGCACCCAACTGATGAGGGTCCAGATGAGCGTGATAACCTTTAATATACCCTTGAGACTCCAGGCGCTTTACCCTTTCTAAACAGGGGCTTGGGCTCAACCCAACCTGTTTTGCCAGCTCAACGTTAGAAATTCGACCGTCTTTTTGCAGCATGGAAAGTATGTTGCGGTCTATTCTGTCGAGATGTTTGGGTGTTTTCACCAGCATATTAAATACTCCAAAAGGCCTTTTTAGAAGAATATTACACTGGCAATAAAAAAACTACAGCAGATATATTTTAAAACCTTTCGATATACTAGCATCATTAGTAACTCAATAGTTTAAACAGGCAGAGACAATTATGTTAGTGGGTGTTCCTAAAGAAATTAAAAACCACGAGTACCGCGTAGGCTTAACTCCGGCGGCGGTGAAAGAGTTTGTAACGCATGGTCATAAGGTAATGGTCGAGACTAACGCTGGCACAGCCATTGGTTTTACCGATGAGATGTATGTGGAAGCCGGTGCTAGCATTGCCGCCAGTGCCGAGCAGGTTTTTGCCGAAGCGGAAATGATCGTTAAGGTAAAAGAGCCGCAGCCGCAGGAATGTAAACAACTAAGCCGTGGCCAAACACTTTACACTTACCTGCACCTGGCACCCGACCCAACCCAGACTGAATTACTGATTGAGTCCGGCGCAACCTGTATTGCTTATGAAACGGTTACCGATGCACGGGGTGGCTTGCCATTATTGGCGCCTATGAGTGAAGTGGCTGGCCGTATGTCGGTTCAGGCCGGCGCTCATTATCTTGAAAAAGCGCACGGCGGCAGCGGCACCTTATTAGGCGGCGTACCTGGAGTAGCTCCGGGTAAAGTGCTGGTTATTGGTGGCGGTGTGGTGGGTACACAAGCCGCTAAAATGGCATTAGGCCTTGGCGCCGATGTGACTATTCTGGACCGTTCACTGCCGCGTTTACGCCAGTTGGATGATATCTTTAATGGTCAGGTGAAAACCGTTTATTCTACCGTTGATGCTATTGAGCATTATTCAGCGTCTGCTGATCTGGTGGTTGGTGCGGTACTTATCCCGGGTGCAGCGGCGCCGAAACTGCTCAATGAGCAACATATTGCCAATATGAAAAAAGGCTCTGTAGTAGTAGACGTGGCTATCGACCAGGGCGGTTGTTTTGCTACATCAAAAGCCACCACTCACCAGGATCCGGTTTATATTGTTGACGGTGTGGTGCACTACTGCGTAGCAAACATGCCTGGCGGTGTAGCACGTACCTCTACTATGGCCCTAAACAACGCTACTTTACCGTTTGGTCTGGCGTTAGCCAATAAAGGACCTAAGCAGGCCATGATGGAAGACATTCACCTGTTAAACGGCCTTAACGTTCATGAAGGTAAAGTCACCTACAAAGCGGTTGTTGAAGCCTTAGGCGATCAGTTAGGCATTCAATATACGCCAGCAATGGATGCGTTAGCATAGGTTGCGCTAGCGCGTAAAAGTAAATATTTTAAAACGGGGCTGGCAGGCCCCGTTTTTTATGACACAAAGACTAACAAATCTGCCCTTGCCTCTGCCCTGCTTTGCATTAGTATTAACAGTCACTCCATCACCATCGACAGCTCAATCTTATGTGGTTCACTTATGTGGCTTAGTTACGCTTATTACGTATTATTGCTTACCGCGCTCGCTGTAATGCTGGCCCAGTTATCATTCAGACCGGTAAGAGTTGAGCATATCCTTACTGCTATTTTTAGCGGGTCGCTGGCGATGGTGGCGCTGCAGGTACTTACCGCCGAATCAGGCAGTGCTTATCAGTATGTGTTTGCACTGGGCACCTGCGCTACCTGTAATGTTATCTGGCTGATATCCCGTGCGTTGTTCAGGGGCACTCAGGCCCTTGCAACACAGCATTATCTATTTGCCGGCGCAATCGCCCTGTTAGTCGTCACCAATCGCAGTCTGGAACTGATGGTGTCGGTTGACTGGCTTACAGCGCAAAAGATTGGCTGGATACAGGGTGCTGTTTCTGAAGTCACGCAGTTGTTATCTTCTACCATTCTGGCACTGGCTTTCTGGGAGGCAGTACGTGGCTTTAATAATGCAGATAAACCGATGCGGCACCAACGGTTATTGTTTGCCACCACGTTTTTCAGCGGCGTATTCAGTTGTACGGTGATAGCAGACGGCATGTTATCCGGCGCAGTCAGTGGGCAGGTTAGACCCTGGCTCGTGGTGAGTTCAGCTCTGGCCATTCTGCTGACAACCCTGGTCATTTTAGTCTGGCAGCGCCAGGTACGCAGGCAAAGTAGCCGGTTAACGTCGGCTGCCAGTCAACAAAGTCAATTAGATAATACCGCGACCTTCGAAGACAAACAGCTGGCCGCACAAATCCGGCAACTAATGGAACAACAAAAGTGCTTTCTTCAACACGACTTAAAGACCATTGATATAGCGACCGCCCTGCAGGTATCAGAATACAAGGTCAGCCGGGTCATCCGCACTATGACGTCCTCGGCCAATGTGAATCAGTTTATCAATGGCTACCGAATTGCCCATGCCAAACAATTATTAACTGCCGGGCATTGTCGGCACTGGACCATTTTAGTCATTAGTCTGGAATCGGGATTTGCCTCACTAGCGCCCTTTAATCGTGCATTTAAAGCCAGCGAGGGCTGTACGCCTAATCAATACCGCCAGCAACATCTGGCGGTTGAGTCAGCACAAGCCTGAGTGGGTAACTCGCAGCCCTCAGTCAGCCAGCAATGATACGTGGCCCCCACATCATCATGGTAGCCGCGGCGGTACCAATCAAAGTGATAAGTATGGCAATTCCCACTGCGATGGTGGCTATAACGCGACTGGCCACGGTATTACGAGCGCGAGCCCTTAAAATTAGTTCCGCAATCAACATGGGCAACAGATAAGAAGCAAACGACAGAATAACATCAGCCGGACCATCGAGGTTGGCGCTGTTACCCCGTGGTCCCTGATTGAGCATAAACCAGCCCATCAGCAGTAATCGAAATGTCCATACCCCGTTAATTAAGATAAACGCATGCACGGCAAAACGCTGATGACGCTCGAAATCCCGTTGCACTGCATAGCGCCAGGCAAAGTAAACCATTACCGGAATTAGTAAACCATTCAAGGTAACCCCCAACGCGCCTAAATCACTCAGGCGACTTCCGGTTACCCAGGTAAGATACAAGCCACCAATGGCCCCCAACAGGCCAAAGGTCAGATAAACACGGCCATTGATACGGTGAAATCGTGGGTAATGGTGGCGAATCGCCGGAAACAGCTGGAATGTGCCGCTCAGGCTAATCAGCATCACGGGTATCACATGGAGCAATAAAATGGCGTTATTAATGGTGTCGCCGTTTACATATCCCCTGATCATATAAGCGTAGCGGGACTCATCCAAATGCCCGGTTAACAGCGGCAACGTAAATTGTACGAGGATGTATAACGCAAATATCCACTGGCCGGTGAGAATAATCGCCACCCAGGCTTTTAACATTAATTCGAACTTGTGATTTAGCCTCGATTGGAACGATGGCTGAGTGTTCAAATCGGAAGTGATAACTCGTGACATATAAAGCCCTTTCAACATTTAGCAGGCTTTAAGCATGCCAATTTCGACATAAATCGCTTATCGAATTTGGAATCTGATCGTCAAAAATTAAAAAGAGTTAAAGAGTTAAAAAGTTAAAGGGGTCAGAGTTAATTAATATTAATTAACTCTGACCCCTTTATTTTTTATTTGGTCTTAGATGTTTTACGCCAGGCTTTGATTTACTGCCTGCAGGGCGGCTAACGGGTTTTCAGCTTGTGTAATTGGCCGGCCCATTACCAGATAACTTACACCTGCATCGATGGCATCAACCGGTGTCATAACCCTTTTCTGATCGCCCACATCTGCCCCGGCAGGACGAATTCCAGGTGTTACTAACAGAAACTCGTCGTTATGTGTTTCACGTAACATTACCGCTTCTTTTGCAGAACAAACAACGCCGTCGAGCCTGCTATCGGCCGTTAGCTGGGCCAGTTTGTTAACCTGCTCGGCTGGTGATACCTCTGGCACCACATCATTCAACTGCGCCTGATCCATGCTGGTCAGCACCGTTACCGCAATCAGTTTGGTTTGAGGATGAGCAGACTCTGCAATGGCCTGTTTTGCCGCCATCATCATTTCCTTACCACCGCTGGCATGCACGTTTACCATCCATACCCCCATTTCGGCCGCGGCTTTACAAGCTTTGGCTACGGTATTCGGGATATCATGAAATTTTAAATCCAGAAAAATATCAAACCCTTTGGCGATGAGCGATTTTACAAACTCAGGCCCGAACAGGGTAAACATCTCTTTGCCGACTTTCAGCTTACAAGCACCAGGATCCAGTTGATCTACCAGGGCCATGGCCTTATCGGCATCATCGAAATCCAATGCGACGATCACACGGGCTTCTTGGTTCATTCTCTTTACTCTCCGTCTAGACCTCTAATGGGGTTAACGACCCCCCACTTTTTACAGGATGGACACAGCCAATACAGTTTGCGACCAGAAAAGCCACAGCTCTTACACCGGTAACGCGGACGCTGTTCAATTTGCTTGGCCACCAGTTGCCGTAACTGCTGATAGGTGGCCTTCGCGTTGGCATCATCACTTAACTCACAATACAACTGCATCAGGCGATGGAAGCCACGCATGGTAGGCGTTTTTTGCAGTTGTTCAAATAAATAATCAGCGGCGTGCTGCACTTCGCCCTTGTTGGAAAATACATCCACCATAGCCAGGTACAAGGTGGCACTTTGCACCCAGTTATCATTTAACAGGTTCTCAAATTTCTGCCAATCACCGGTTTCACTGGCAATTTGCTCAAGTAACGGCACCGCTTCAATAAACCAGTTCTTATCACGATTAGCGACCTGCACCAGGTATTCACCGGCTTCTTTTAAACGGCCCTGATCAAAGGTAACTTCACCCAGCATCAACCAGGGTCTGACCGCTTGTTCATCTACGTTGACGGCTTTTTGCAGTACCTTCAGTGCTGCCGGAATATCCTCGTTATCTAACTCGAGCTGGGCCTGCTCACAATAAAAATGACCGAGTTTACTGCGAATACTGTCATTTTCAGCCAGCATTTTTTCGGCGAGCTCTATGGCCCGGCCCCACTCTTTCGTGGTTTGGTATATTGCAAATAACTGCTGCTGGGCAAACTCGAAATGCTTGTCGGAATTAAGCAGGCTTACGAAAGCCCCTTCCGCTCTTTCCAGAAAACCGGCCTGCATGTAATCGCGGCCTAGTTCCTTAAGGGCTAACTCACGCTGGGTAGCCTGAATTTCATCACGACTGACCAGATTCTGATGCACGCGTATTGCCCGGTCTATCTCACCGCGCTGGCGATAGAAATTCCCCATGGCAATGTGGGTTTCCACGGTATCACTGTTGACGTTAATCATTTTAATTAACGTATCCACGGCCCTGTCGGGCTGGTCAGACAGGAGAAAGTTTAATCCACGGAAATAATGTTTAGAGAGAATACTGGATTGTTTTCGCTGCGCCTGGCGAACGCTGTTGCGGCCCATTATGTAACCATAACCGGCTGCTACTGGTAGCAGTAAGAATAACAGCTCCAGCATGACGCTTATTCTTTCTGCAGCTTGTTAAGCTTAGCCTGCGCCCGCATCAGCTTAACCCTCAGCGTGAGCCAGCTGCTTAGAATGGCCAGAACGCCTACTACAACGCCTAATCCCAGTGCGATGGCAATTAGCGTAGCAACGGTCATATTAGCCTTAGCAATCAGGTAATTTACTGAAATTACAGCATCATTTTGAGAACCAACGGCAATCGCCAGTACCAGAATCGCAATAATGCAAAGTAAAAATGCTAAGCCTTTCAAGAGCGTGATCCTAAATAAAGAAATTAAAATCAGGATAACAAAATGTTGCTGGGGTTACAGCATGCACATACAAAAAAAGCACTGATAACAGTGCTTTTTATTTCTATCCGTTCAGATAATAATCAGGCGATAGACTCATTCACCCGGTCACGTAATTCTTTACCAGGTTTAAAGTGAGGAACGTATTTACCGTCCAGCTCAACCGTTTCACCTGTTTTAGGATTACGCCCCACGCGTGGTGCGCGGTAATGCAAAGAAAAACTACCAAATCCGCGGATTTCGATGCGATCCCCTTTTTGTAAGGTTTGCGCCATTTGTTCCAACATTTCTTTGATAGCGGTTTCTAATTCTTTTGCCGGGATGTGGCGTGCCTGATCAGCGAGCCGCTCAATTAATTCAGACTTGGTCATGTGTAAACCTCTTTGTCATTCAATCCATCAAACAGCTACATCAACAGGTATACGGCATTCACCGTATACCTGATGTATCAAAAAGCTTATTCGCCTTTTGCTGCTTTGAAAGCTTCAGCCATCGCGTTAGCAAAACCACCATCATCTTGCTGGTTCACTTTGTCGATTGCTTCTTTCTCGTCAGCCTGGTCTTTCGCTTTAACAGACAGGTTTACGATGCGGTTCTTACGGTCTACACCGGTGTACTTCGCTTCGATGCTGTCGCCAACGTTAGCCACTTCAGACGCATCTTCGATACGGTCGCGAGAAAGGTCAGCTACACGAATGTAACCGTCAACTTCTTCAGCCAGGTTTACAGTAACGCCTTTGGCATCAACTGCTGTAACTGTACCGTTAACGATAGCACCTTTCTTGGTATCTGTCAGATACTTGTTGAAAGGATCTTCTTCGATTTGCTTAACGCCTAAAGAAATACGCTCACGCTCTGGGTCGACTTGCAGTACAACCGCTGAGATTTCGTCGCCTTTCTTATAATCACGAACCGCGTCTTCACCAGACTTGTTCCATGAAATGTCAGACAGGTGAACCAGACCATCGATGCCGCCGTCAAGGCCGATAAAGATACCGAAGTCAGTGATTGACTTGATCTTACCAGACACTTTGTCACCTTTTTCGTGTGACTTAGCGAAAGTTTCCCAAGGGTTGTCGATGCACTGCTTAAGGCCAAGAGAAATACGACGACGTTCTTCGTCAATTTCCAGTACCATAACTTCAACAGAATCGCCCAGGTTAACAACCTTAGATGGGTGGATGTTCTTGTTAGTCCAATCCATTTCAGAAACGTGAACCAGACCTTCAACACCGTCTTCGATCTCTACGAAACAACCGTAGTCAGTCAGGTTAGTAACCTGGCCAGTGATCTTAGTGCCTTCTGGGTAACGTTGAGCAATTTCTTGCCATGGATCGTTGCCCATTTGCTTCATGCCCAGAGATACACGTTGCTTTTCTTTGTCGAACTTAAGCACTTTAACGTTGATTTCGTCACCAACATTTACGATTTCACTTGGGTGCTTAACGCGTTTCCAAGCCATGTCAGTGATGTGCAGCAGGCCGTCAACACCGCCCAGATCTACGAACGCACCGTAGTCTGTCAGGTTCTTAACGATACCTTTAACTTCGTGTCCTTCTTCCAGGTTAGCCAGAAGAGTTTCACGCTCTGCACTGCTTTCTGCTTCGATAACAGCACGACGAGAAACAACAACGTTGTTACGCTTAGCGTCTAACTTGATTACTTTGAATTCAAGCTCTTTGCCTTCCAGGTGAGTGGTGTCACGTACAGGGCGTACGTCAACCAGTGAACCTGGCAGGAATGCGCGTACACTGTTTACTTCAACAGTGAAACCGCCTTTAACCTTACCATTGATAACGCCTTTAATAGTGGCTTTATCATCGTAAGCTTTTTCCAGCTCAACCCACGCTTCGTGACGCTTAGCTTTTTCACGAGACAGGATAGTTTCACCAAAGCCGTCTTCTACTGCGTCTAACGCTACGTCGACTTCGTCACCGATTGCGATTTCTAATTCGCCTTCGGCATTTTTAAATTGTTCAGCTGGGATAGCACTTTCTGATTTGAGACCTGCGTCAACAAGAACGATGTCTTTATCAATTGAAACTACGGTACCCTTTACAATTGAACCAGGACGAGTTTCCAGTTCTTGTAAGCTCTCTTCAAAAAGTTGTGCAAAATTTTCAGTCATATGATTCAGTAAATAATTTAAGTTGACATCCACATTTCTATCCGGATAACGTGGGGTTATTAAACAAAGTCGTCACCTCCTGTGACAACGATTGCGCTGGTCAAAACAACCCTGGCTTTACAGCCTGGAATTGATAATTTCCATTGCACTTTCAAAGACTTGGTTAATATCCAAATCTGTTGAGTCGATCACTACAGCGTCTTCTGCCGGTACCAATGGCGCTATGGAACGATTCGCATCGCGATCATCCCGGGCTTTGATATCGGTTAAAAGGCGCGCAATGTTAACATCCAGACCTTTATCTTTCAACTGATTATAGCGACGCTCGGCGCGGGCTTCAGCGCTGGCGGTCAGGAATAATTTTACATTGGCATCAGGGAACACCACCGTGCCCATATCGCGACCATCGGCAATCAGTCCCGGCGTTTGTTGAAACGCACGCTGACGGCGTAATAATGCTTCACGCACGCGGGCCAGCGAGGCAATCTGTGAAGCGGCTGCGCCGACTTCTTCAGTGCGAATATCATCGGTGACATCTTCACCTTCAAGTACCACGCGGCGCTGTTCGTTGTCGGTCTCAAAACTTACGTCAAGACCAGAGGCCAGCGGGACTATTGAACTTTCGTCGTCTACGGGTAGATCGTGGTGCATAGCGGCTACGGCTAAAACACGATAAATTGCGCCACTGTCTAAAAGGTGCCAACCCAGTTGTTCAGCGATCAATGCGCTAAGTGTGCCTTTCCCTGCGCCACTCGGACCATCTACCGTTACTACGGGTATTGGATGCATACCTGCTCCAGTTATTTAATAAAATGTTAATAAGAACTCGAAAACGGCGGCAATTATACCCGTGTAAGCCAAATAGGCAATGATACACGTCAATAAATCCCCGGGGATAATACCTAAGTTTGAAGTCAATGCGCGCTGGCCTGCCGACCAGCGCAATTGATAGTAGATCTGAAATCTGTCTTATCGATGACAGATTGTGGCAAAACGGGTGAAATAATCGGGGAAAGTTTTAGCAGTACAACCCGGATCGTTAATAGTAACCGGCGTGTCACTGAGTGATATCAGTGAAAAACACATCGCAATGCGGTGATCGTTATAGGTATCAATAGCGGCATGTTGCAGCGAAGCTGGCGGTGTTACCCGAATATAATCGTGCCCTTCCTCTACTTCCACACCCAGTTTACGCAGCTCAGTAGCCATTGCAAATAACCGGTCGGTTTCTTTTACCCGCCAGTTATAAATGTTACGAATGCAGGTTTCACCTTCCGCAAACAAGGCCGTGGTGGCAATTGTCATGGCCGCATCCGGGATGTGGTTCATATCCATGTCCACACCTTTAAGCGGCGCGCCATGAATCACAATGCAATCGTCAAACCATTCTACCTTCGCGCCCATGGCTTCCAGCACATCGGCAAAACGAATATCGCCCTGAATACTTTGTTTGCCAATCCCTGTGACTTTTACGGTACCACCTTTAATTGCACCGGCTGCCAGAAAATAAGACGCCGAGGAAGCATCGCCTTCCACCATAAAGGTTTCCGGTGCTATATAGTGCTGTCCTGCTTTGATCACAAAATGCTGATAAGCCTGATTTTCAACGGATACCCCAAATTTGGCCATGGTATCGAGGGTAATATCGATATAAGGTTTTGAGACCAGCTCACCTTTAATGGAAATGGTGGTGTCTTCAGCAAATAATGGCGCCGCCATTAACAAGGCAGTCAAAAACTGGCTCGACACGCTGCCATCTACCGAAAGTGCCCCGCCTTTTAACTGGCTGCCATTGATTTTAAGCGGTGGGTAGCCGGCGTTTTTCAGATACTGAATATCCGCTCCGGCTTCCTGTAAGGCATCAACCAAATCACCAATGGGACGTTCTTCCATGCGTGGCTCACCGGTTAATTCAACGGTGACATCAGACGCCGCCAGTGCAGCACACAGAGGGCGCATGGCGGTACCAGCATTACCCAAAAACAGGCTCAACGGTTCTGCTACGTTAAACGCACCGCCTAAGCCGGTTACTTTACATTCGGTTTTATCGGTGCTTAAGCTGTACTCTACGCCAAGCAATTTAAGCGCATCGAGCATATGACGGATGTCATCACTGTCTAATAAGTTAGTCAGTCGGGTTTCGCCCTGTGCCAGAGCTGCCAGGAGTAACGCCCGATTAGACAAACTCTTTGAGCCTGGCACATTGACGGTACCGTCGATTTTGTTGACCGGCTGTAACGTTAACTGCTCTGCACTCATGCGTGATGCTCCTCGAAGTCTTTCATAAAGCTCACCAGGGCTTCTACGCCGTCGATAGACATTGCGTTATAAATGCTGGCGCGCATTCCGCCTACCGAGCGATGACCTTTGAGTGCCAGTAAACCCGCTTGTTTGGATTTTTCCAGGAACACTTTATCCAGCGCCGGATCGGCTAAATGAAAAGGTACATTCATAATAGAACGGTTGCCCGGATGCACGTTATTGCGGTAAAACGATGAATCATCAATCGCTTTATACAGTGTGTCTGCTTTGTGTTGATTCAGACTCGCCATGGCCTCTACCCCGCCCTGGGCTTTTAACCATTTAAACACCAGCCCGGCCAGATACCACGAAAACGTGGGCGGCGTGTTATACATGGAGTCATTGTTAGCCATCAGCTCATAATCGAAAATCGAAGGGGTGCTCTGACGCGCTTTACCCACCAAATCGTCGCGTACAATAACCACAGACAAGCCTGAAGGCCCAATATTTTTCTGTGCACCGGCATAAATAATACCGTATTTGCTGACGTCAATCGGTGCCGACAGAATGTTCGATGACATATCTGCCACCAGGGGAACATCGCCCGCTTCAGGTAGCCAGTTGTAGGCGATCCCATCTACCGTTTCATTGGGGCAGAAATGAAGGTAAGCGGCACTTTGGTCAATGTCAGCTAACGCCGGTTGAGGCATAAACTGATAGCCATTATGATCAACCACTTCACCAATCACTTTGGCATTATTGTATTTGGCCGCTTCGGCCACTGCGCCTTTAGACCAGGAGCCACTGACCAGATGTAACGAGGTATCGTCCTGCGTTGAAATGTTAAGGGGTACCGCAGCAAACTGACCGCGCCCACCACCTTGCAGGAACAAGACCTTATAGTTTTCCGGTACGTTGAGCAGATCACGCAAATCCTGTTCAGCCGTCGCGGCGATTTCGATAAAGTCCGCGCCGCGGTGGCTGACTTCCATCACCGAGCAGCCACTGTCCCGCCAGTTAATAAATTCCTGTTGTGCCTGTGCCATCACTGCAGGAGGCAGCATGGCCGGGCCAGCACTAAAATTGAATACGTTTTTCATGAGCTTCTTAAATACTGTCAGGAAGCACTTATTGTTTTACAGCACTATTGGGGTACTGATGAATAAATGCTTTCATACACTAAAAAACAAGCGGCAATAAGAGCCGCTTGCGATGCTTGTTGTATCCTTTATCGCAGGATTATTCGTCTGTCGTTGACTCATCTGCGCCGTCTTGCGCGGCGTTGGTGTCGACGGCCTCAGCCTCGTCACCTTCGGCTTCGATTAAATCAGCCTCTTCGATTTCTTCGATTCGCTGCAGGGCAACTAACTGCTCATTTTCACCCGTACGGATCAATCTCACACCCTGGGTATTTCGCCCAACGGTAGAGACTTCGCTCACTCGGGTTCTTACCAGCGTGCCGGCGTTACTGATCAACATGATTTCATCGTTTTCATCAACCTGAACCGCCCCTACCACTTTACCGTTGCGATCCGATACCTTGATTGACACAACGCCCTGGGTTGCACGACTCTTAGCTGGGTAATCATCCAGCGGTGTACGTTTACCGTAACCGTTTTCGGTGGCAGTCAGTACCGCACCGTCACCACGTGGCACGATTAGCGAAACAACTTTCTGGCCATCTGGCATCTTAATACCACGAACACCTGTTGCAGTACGGCCCATTGGACGCAGTGCCAGCAGCTCTTCGCCGGTTTCCGGATCAAGTTTCACTGCACCGGTTTCTGCGTCGCGTTGCTTCTCGTTGAAGCGCACTACTTTACCAGCGTCTGAGAACAACATGATATCATCATCACCGTGCGTAATCGCTACGCCGATCAGCTCATCACCGTCATTCAGGTTAACTGCAATAATACCGTTAGAACGAGGACGTGAATACATTGTCAGGCTGGTTTTCTTAACCACACCGGCTGCCGTTGCCATCAACACGAACTTGTCTTCTTCAAACTCTTTGATTGGCAGGATAGCGGTAATACGTTCGTCTTCTTCCAATGGCAGAATATTAACAATCGGACGACCACGGGCGTTACGGCTGGCCAGTGGCAGCTGATACACTTTCAGCCAGTACAAGCGGCCACGGGTAGAGAAACATAAAATATGATCGTGAGTATTGGCAACCAGCAGCTTGTCGATGAAGTCTTCATCCTTCATCTTCGTTGCCGACTTACCACGGCCACCGCGGCGCTGGGCTTCATACTCAGACAGTTTCTGATATTTCACGTAGCCTTCGTGAGAAAGGGTAACCACCACTTCTTCACGTTCAATCAGGTCTTCCAGGTCTATATCGTGGCTGGCAGCGGTAATTTCGGTACGACGCTCATCGCCGAACTCATCACGCACTTTTTCCAGTTCTTCACGAATAACTTCCATCAAACGTTCCGGGCTACCCAGAATGTGCAGTAACTCAGCAATCAGTTCAAGCAGTTGCTTGTATTCGTCGAGGATTTTTTCGTGCTCAAGACCAGTCAGCTTGTGTAAACGCAGATCAAGAATGGCCTGTGCCTGTTGTTCGGTCAGATAGTATTTACCATCACGGATACCAAACTCCGGCTCCAGCCAGTCTGGACGTGCCGCATCATTACCAGCACGTTGCAGCATTTCTGCCACGTCGCCGAGTTCCCAACCGGAACCTACTAATGCCTGTTTAGCTTCTGACGGACTGGGTGACGCTTTAATTAATTCGATCACCGGATCGATGTTAACCAGTGCAATCGCCAGACCTTCAAGGATATGGGCGCGGTCACGGGCTTTACGTAATTCGTAAACCGTACGACGGGTAACCACTTCACGGCGGTGTAATACAAACGCCTGCAGAATTTCTTTAAGGTTAAAGACCTTCGGCTGATTGTTATCCAGTGCCACCATATTAATACCAAACACGGTTTGCATTTGTGTATTGGCATACAGGTGGTTAAGCAGCACTTCTGCTGATTCGTTGCGTTTCACTTCAACAACAATGCGCATACCGTCTTTATCCGACTCATCGCGCAGAGCAGAAACACCTTCGATACGTTTTTCTTTTACCAGCTCGGCAATCTTTTCGATTAAGCGGGCTTTGTTAACCTGGTAAGGAATTTCGGTAACGATAATGGTTTCTTTACCATTGTCTTCGGTTTCAATCTCAGCGCGGGCGCGCATGTAGATTTTACCGCGACCAGTCCGGTAAGCATCAACAATGCCTTTACGACCACTGATTAATGCCGCGGTTGGGAAGTCCGGACCCGGGATGTATTCCATTAGCTGGTCAACATCCAGTGACGGCTCATCAATTAAAGCGATACAGCCGTTAACAATTTCGGTGAGATTGTGTGGGGGTATGTTAGTAGCCATACCAACCGCAATACCAGAAGACCCGTTGACCAACAGATTGGGGATTTTTGTTGGTAATACATCCGGAATATGTTCTGTACCATCATAGTTAGGTACAAAATCAACGGTTTCTTTATCCAGATCGGCAAGCAGTTCGTGAGCAATTTTTGCCATCCGAACTTCGGTATAACGCATAGCGGCGGCGGAGTCGCCATCTACCGAACCAAAGTTACCCTGACCATCGACCAGCATGTAACGTAAAGAAAATGGCTGCGCCATACGTACAATGGTGTCGTACACCGCTGAATCACCATGGGGGTGATATTTACCGATGACGTCTCCCACCACACGGGCAGACTTTTTATAAGGTTTGTTAAAGTCATTCTTCAACTCATTCATGGCAAACAGTACACGGCGGTGTACTGGTTTCAGGCCATCACGTACGTCAGGCAGTGCGCGCCCAACGATAACGCTCATCGCATAATCCAGATACGACGTTTTGAGCTCTTCCTCAATATTAACGGGGAGAATTTCTTTGGCGTTATCAGTCATAAACTGCTTGGTCCCTTATTATAAGTTTGTCGTAATCCTGATAGTTCCTGACGATCCTGCGTCGGGATCCCCTTGGATCACGCATTGGGGGTCTTCTAATTAACCAATGAGTTTATCACCCAAATCAGCATTTATGTAGTGATTAATGCATCCTTACGACCACTTATCCGCCAAGCGTTTATTTTTTGCGCGATTGCTATCCCGGGCGGCAAATAAGCCATGTGCAGATTACCGATTTGCGGTAATGTAAAACGGATATTGAACTTCAGGTAAGATGAAATCTCACACTCATGACACAAACACAGCAAAATGTAGATCAAACGGAAATCGATAAGTTTTCTGAAATCGCCGCCCACTGGTGGGACCCACAAGGCCAGTTTAAGCCTTTACATGCCATCAACCCTTTACGACTCTCTTATATAGAAGAAAGAAGTGACGGCCTATTTGGCAAACACATTCTGGATGTCGGTTGCGGTGGCGGTATTCTGGCCGAATCGCTGGCTGCAAGAGGCGCGGAAGTAACCGGTATCGATATGGCCAGTGCTTCACTGGAAATCGCCCAGTTGCATAGCCTGGAAAGTGGCGTGAAAGTGGATTATCGCTGTGTAAGTGTTGAAGACCTGGCGCTGGAACAACCAGAATCTTTCGACGTGGTAACCTGCATGGAAATGCTCGAGCACGTGCCCGACCCGAGTTCGGTTATCCGGGCCTGTGCAACATTGGTAAAGCCCGGCGGTAAGGTGTTCTTTTCGACGTTAAACCGTAATCTCAAATCTTACCTGATGGGCATAGTCGCAGCCGAGTATGTATTACAGTGGGTGCCTAAAGGGACACATCAGTATCAGCGTTTCCTCAAACCGTCTGAATTAATGAAGATGGCCGATCAGGCTGGCTTGTTTACGCGCTCTGCCACCGGCTTACATTTTGATCCCTTTAATCAGGCATTCGTATTATCGGATCGGAACGTTGACGTCAACTATATTTTGCAATGTGAAAAATGAGCGTCACACAATATATAGTGCCAATAAATTATTCTAAGCACTATATATCGCAATTTTATAAAAATTAAATATTCGGATTAAATTGTTTTAAGCGATCGTAAAAAAAATCTAAAGTGCTTGCATTCGTCCAGATCTTGCTTCGTTCAAACGTCAAAGGTTAGTCAATACTAACCTTTTTACAGAGAAGATTTGATCGCTGAATTAAGCACCAGATATTGGGTTGCATTAAAGTCAAAACCTCACTATCTTGTGTTTATCCGATAGCAGTCTTGTTTAAAAAACCGACTGATACAGGTATTTCTCAGGCGGATTAAACATTCACGGATCGAAGCGATCGCCGATGGATCCCTTCGAAATTTATAATTTAAAACATATTGGGCAGTGCAAGCTTGCCCCGCGAAAAGCGCTAACTGACAAACGGCCACTAAAATGAATAACAATTTATCAGTCACCAAACGCAATGGTGAAAAAGAGCCCATTGATCTCGATAAAATTCACAAAGTCATTACCTGGGCAGCCAAGGGACTCAATAATGTCTCGGTATCACAGGTAGAAATTAAAGCCCACATTCAGTTTTACGACGGTATCAAAACCGCCGAGATCCATGAAACTCTCATTAAATCAGCAGCAGACCTGATCTCAACTGAAGCGCCGGATTACCAGTATCTGGCGGCGCGCCTGGCCATTTTCCATTTACGCAAAAAAGCGTTTGGTGAATTTGAGCCACCCAAGTTATTCAATCATGTTGCCCGTATGGTCGACATGGGTAAGTACGATACGCACTTACTGGAAGATTATACGCCAGAAGAATTTGCCGAGCTGGATAGCTACATCGATCACTGGCGTGACATGAATTTCAGCTATGCGGCCGTTAAACAGCTGGAAGGTAAATACCTGGTGCAAAACCGGGTTAGTGGTGAAATCTACGAAAGTGCCCAGTTCCTCTACATTTTGGTAGCGGCCTGTTTATTCGCAAACTATCCAAAAGAGACCCGTTTGCAGTACGTACGTCGTTTTTACGATGCCACCTCTACATTCAAGCTGTCTCTGCCAACGCCTATTATGTCGGGCGTACGTACCCCTACCCGTCAGTTCAGCTCTTGTGTATTGATTGAAACCGGCGACAGCCTGGATTCTATTAATGCCACCGCCAGTGCCATTGTTAAATACGTGAGCCAGCGTGCCGGTATCGGTGTTAACGCCGGCCGAATTCGCGCATTGGGCAGCCCTATTCGCGGTGGTGAAGCCTTCCACACCGGTTGTATCCCGTTTTACAAATACTTCCAGACAGCGGTTAAAAGCTGTTCTCAGGGCGGTGTTCGTGGCGGCGCAGCAACGTTGTTTTACCCGTTATGGCATTTGGAAATTGAATCACTGCTGGTACTGAAAAATAACCGTGGTGTAGAAGAAAACCGCGTACGTCATCTCGACTACGGCGTACAGTTTAACAAGCTGATGTATCAGCGCATGATGAAAGACGATTACATCACGTTGTTCAGCCCATCCGATGTACCGGGCCTTTACGATGCCTTTTTTGCCGACCAGCCTAAGTTTGAAGAGCTGTACGTTAAGTACGAGCAGGACGAGTCAATCCGCAAGAAACGCATTAAAGCCATGGAACTGTTTGGTTTGTTTATGCAGGAACGCGCCAGCACTGGCCGTATTTACCTGCAAAATGTTGATCACTGTAATACGCACAGTCCGTTTGATCCTACCGTTGCGCCGGTACGTCAAAGCAACCTGTGTCTGGAAATTGCGCTGCCAACCAAACCACTTGAACATGTTAACGATGAAAACGGCGAAATCGCGCTCTGTACTTTGTCGGCCTTTAACTTAGGCGCTATCAAGTCGCTGGATGAATTTGAAGAGTTATCAGATTTAGCCGTTCGTGCCCTGGACAGCCTGTTAGATTATCAGGACTACCCGGTACCGGCAGCTTACAATGCCACGATGAATCGTCGTACGCTGGGTATTGGTGTGATTAACTTTGCTTACTACCTGGCCAAAAATGGCGTTAAGTATTCAGACTTCAGTGCTAACAGCCTGGTACACAAAACCTTCGAAGCCATGCAGTATCACCTGCTCAAAGCGTCGAACAATCTGGCGAAAGAAAAAGGCGCATGTCCTAAGTTTAATGAAACCACCTATTCGCAGGGTGTTCTGCCAATCGACACTTACAAGAAAGATCTCGATGCGGTATGTAACGAACCTCTGCATCTCGACTGGGAAGGACTGCGCAAAGACATCGTAGAACACGGCTTACGTAACTCTACCCTGTCGGCACTGATGCCATCGGAGACCTCTTCTCAGATTTCTAACGCGACCAACGGTATTGAACCGCCACGCGGCCACATTAGCGTTAAATCGAGTAAAGACGGTGTGCTTAAACAGGTTGTTCCTGAGTATGAGCGCTTAAAAGATCAATACGAACTACTGTGGGATATCCCGTCTAACGATGGTTACCTGCAATTGTGCGGTATTATGCAAAAATTTGTCGACCAAACCATTTCGGCTAACACCAGCTATAACCCGTCTAAGTATGAGAACAGCAAGGTGCCTATGCGCCTGTTGCTTAAAGACCTGCTTACGGCTTATAAACTGGGCGTCAAAACACTGTATTACCACAACACCCGTGATGGTGCTGCCGATGCGCCGGTGGAAACAACTACCGCCGCCGCAGCAAAACCAGCCGCTCAGGAAGTCGTGATAGAAGAAGACGACGATTGTGCCGGCGGTGCTTGTAAAATATAACATTTGTTCATTTGCCCGGCGTTAGCCGGGCTTCTTATTGCGCTAGTGAAGTGATAATAAAATATGAAATACACCACGTTTAATCAGCAAAATGTGAATCAGCTCGACGAGCCGATGTTTTTTGGTAATCCGGTTAACGTCGCCCGTTACGACCAACAAAAACATTCAATATTTGAAAAGCTCATCGAAAAGCAAATTAGCTTTTTCTGGCGTCCGGAAGAAGTGGATGTCACCCGTGATCGGGTCGACTTTCAAAAGCTGACCGAGCCCGAAAAGCACATTTTCATCTCCAACCTGAAATATCAGACACTGCTTGATTCGGTTCAGGGCCGTAGCCCGAATATCGCTTTTTTGCCGATTATCTCGTTACCGGAACTGGAAACCTGGGTAGAGACATGGTCGTTCTTTGAAACCATCCACTCCCGTTCTTACACGCACATTCTGCGTAACCTGTTTACCGATCCGAGCAGCATTTTTGAAGATATTGTGGTTAACGATGAGATTAAACGTCGCGCTACCGATATCTCCAAGTACTATGATGACCTGATTTACGCCACACAACTCTGGCAAACCCAGGGCGAAGGCATGTACACCAACGATGGCGAACCTTACCCGGTTAACATGCGCGAGCTAAAGAAAAAGCTCTTCCTATGCATGAACTCGGTTAACGCACTGGAAGCCATTCGGTTTTATGTTTCATTTGCTTGTACCTTTGCCTTTGCAGAGCGTGAACTGATGGAAGGTAACTCCAAGATCATCCGTCTGATTGCCCGTGATGAAAATCTGCATCTTACCTCTACCCAACACATTCTGAATCTGTGGGCTAAAGGCAAGGATGACCCGGAAATGGCAGAAATAGCAGAAGAATGCGCTGAAGAAGCCAAAGCCATCTTTATGAAGGCTGTCGAACAAGAGAAGCAGTGGGCAGAGTACCTGTTCCAGCATGGCTCTATGATCGGCCTGAACAAAGAAATTCTGTGTCAGTATGTAGAATACATCGCGAACCAGCGAATGGCCGTTATCGGCATGGGTCAGCCCTATGACGTAACCTCTAACCCGCTGCCATGGATGAACAACTACCTGATCTCTGACAACGTGCAGGTAGCACCACAAGAATCTGAGATCAGTTCTTACCTGGTAGGTCAGATTGACTCTGCTGTTAGCGAAGACGACTTTGCCGATTTCGAATTATAAATAGCAGGCATGACCGACCGCGACAACACCTACCGTATCGATATCCTCGATACGGTAACGGTGACCGCATCACCCGATAAAACGCTGCTGGAAAGCCTTGAATCTCAACAGATTGACGTGCAATACCATTGCCGCGAAGGGTTTTGTGGTGCCTGTCGCACCACCCTGTTGGAAGGCGAAGTGGAATACACTACCGATCCCCTCGCCTTTATTGATGATGATGAGATCCTACCCTGCTGCTGCAAGCCGCTTAACCATTTAAAAATTAAATTGGTTTTTTAACTGTTTAGTAAGGTTAAGGCGATTTGAGGCCGCTGGTTGGCCTGACTGAGTATCGACTGACTGGCTTGCTGGATGATTTGGTTTCTTGCCAGGCTGGCCGTTTCGCTGGCGTAGTCTGTATCTCTTATTTGTGATTGTGCGGCACGGGTGTTTTCGGCATGAATCGACAGTTTAAGGTTGAGAAAGAACATAATTCGGCATGAAAAACGCCGCTTACGCAGCGATTTTTTTCACCCAAATCACCATGGCCACACCGCCAAGAACGGCCAGTGAACTTAAGATAATCCTCAGAGTGACCGTTTCATCCAGGAACAACCACCCGGCAAATACCGCCAGAACGGGTACGGATAGTTGTAAGGTAGCGGCTTTAACTGCTGGTATGTGTGCAAGAATGCTATACCACAAGGCATAACCTAATGCCGAGGCAATAGCACCTGAAGCAACTGCGTAAGCCATGCCTTCAGCATGAAACTCCCCGCCCGGCCAGAATATCACCAGCAATACCAGCGCCAGCGGCGTGGCGCGGATAAAGTTACCCGCTGTGGCCTCAATAGGAAGTTTAGCGCCTTTCCCTCTTAACGAGTAAATGCCCCACGCTATGCCTGCCGCCAGCATCATCAGCGCGCTGGAAAGCTGTGGTACTGCCGCGTTAGGAAGCAGGAGCAGAACCAGGCCAACCAGGGCGAGCAGAAATCCGCCCCACTGCAGTGCACTCATCCTTTCGCCATTAAACAACCCCCAACTGATCATAGTCACCTGCACCGCACCGAAGAGCAGCAAAGCGCCGGCTCCTGTAGTCATGCTGATATAGGCAAACGAAAAGCCGGCAGCATAAACAAACAGCGCTATAGCCGAAGCCATATTGCCTTCTTGTAGTGGTTTTTGGTTACGCATAACCACTAAAAGGGTTAACATCAGGGCGCCACTGGTTAATCGCCAGAAGGTAAACGAGGCCGGGTCGATATCGGTTTCTACCAGCGCCATCCGGCACAGCAACGAGTTAGCCGCAAAAGCCGTCATGGCTAAGCATGCCAACAAAACCAGTTTTATGAGTGACATAGGGTGTCCCGCTAATCGTTTTAAATAGTGTTACATACGGTTTACTAAATTCAATACCACTTAGCGCCTATTCATTACTGATAGCGCTAAATACCAGACCGTATTACAGGCAAAAAAATACCCGCTCAATGGCGGGTATTCTTCAAAATGTGGCAATTAAAGTTTTAAACCCAAACGGTCAGCTACTTCAATGTAGGTTTCTACCACTGAGCCCAGGCCCTGGCGAAAACGGTCTTTGTCCATTTTCTTGCGGGTTTCTTTATCCCACAAACGGCAACCGTCTGGTGTAAACTCATCACCCAGGACAATGTTACCTGCACTGTCTACGCCAAACTCCAGTTTATAATCAACCAGCATCATGCCGCCTTCATCAAACAAGGCTTTGAGCACATCATTGACGGCAAAAGTCAGCTCTTTCATTCTGGCTACCTGAGCGGCTGTCGCCCAACCGAATGATTCAATGTGATAATCATTGACCATAGGATCATGCAGCGCATCGTTCTTTAAAAAGAATTCAAACACCGGTGGGTTTAGCAGCTTGCCTTCTTCGACGCCCAGACGACGAACCAGAGAGCCCGCCGCTACGTTTCGAACCACACACTCAACCGGGATCATATCCAGCTTTTTCACCAGTGACTCGGTATCCGACAGCAGTGACTCTACCTGCGTAGCAATACCGGCTTGTTCCAGCTTGGTCATGATAAAGTGGTTAAACTTATTATTGACCTCGCCTTTACGATCTAACTGTTCGATTTTTTCACCATCGAAAGCCGAAGTATCGTTGCGAAACAATAAAATTAACTTGTCACTGTCGTCTGTGTGATAAACAGTTTTCGCTTTACCGCGATAAAGCTCGTCGCGTTTTTCCATTATAGGTCTCGTATTAAATGTCTAAGCCGTCTTCAGTCATTACCTGTTCAAAAGGTTTGAACAGATCAGCAACCTGTTTGGCATCAAATGGTGTGCTTTCATTATCCATAAAGGTGATAGACGTTTTAGGGCCTAATTTCGTCACCTTCAGGCGATAGTCTTCATAATCCAGCAACTGTGCATCGTTGGATGAAAACAGGTCACGCCACCAACTCACCTGCTCATCAGTATACTGCACAAAAATCAATCCGTTCGACTTATCTAAATCTTTTACGTTGAAGCCCAGTTTACGCAGTACCAGTTGGATACGTGGCCAGGCAATATCGTAGTTCGCATCGAGCACAAACGCCGGGTTACCGTCGTCATCAAAGCCCATATCCATGTCCAGACCCTGACGAATTTGTGCGATACGACGATTGGTTTCGAGTTGGTTAAGGTACTCGTAGTGGCCAATCACACGGTTTAACACCATCACTTCGTCGCGGCGTTTTTCCATGGCGTTTAAATCGCCAATCGATTTATCGCCATTTTCGTAATCCAGTAACGCAACCGATAACTGCGCTGTGCGGCCATGAGGTTTTAATTCAACATCAAACTTATAGCGACCTTTACCAGTCACTTCACCTTCGTCAGACGACCAGTCGAACCAGCCGCCATTACCTTCTTCGGTGCTGGCCGGGGCAACATTCATCCAGCCGGTGATCAGCTCACCCTGTTCAGGACTGAAGTTATCAACGCTGATCCCTTTTTCTTCCAGGTAACCAATCAGTGAATTCCAGATAGTTTTATCCAGCGTCTCTGAATCTCTAATCTGATCGAGCAGTACCGATGCGCCTTTAGAGCCCTCTTCCACGTGTGAGCCCTGTACCAGCGGGATCACCAGTGCCGGTGGCACTACTTCGAGGTTACGTCCTACCAGCGTGGTATCTGCTGTCTGTTGCAGGGCCGGAATATTATAGTCGCTGGTAAATTCCGGCGCATCAAGTTCGGTTGGCACTTGTAACTGCGTGCGCTCTGTCGATTTTAAGTATTCGTAACTCCCGGAGGCCGTCACGCGTTCTTGTTGTGAAGCACAAGCAGTAAGAACAAGGCTGGCAATACCGCTGACCAAAGCCAGTTTTTTATTCATAGTTATCTCTTATTCTGAAATTAAAGCGTATTCATGTAATAACGCTTCGATGCTTTTTTGGCTCGCAAGTTCCGGTAAAACCATCGGCAAGCGTAAAAAGGGGCTTTTCATCATGCCCATTTTATACAATGCCCACTTCGGGATCACCGGATTTGGTTCAATAAACAGTGCTGAGTGAAGTTTTTCAATGCTGGCATTGAGCGCCCGACAACGGGCGTGGTCGCCGGCCAGGGCCGCTTCGCACATTTGAGCAATGGCCGCAGGCACAATATTGGCGGTTACCGAAATAACGCCATGGCCGCCTTCACATAAAAATTCACATGAAGTGCCATCATCACCGCTAAGGAGAACGAAGTCATCGTTAACTAAAGCCTGGGTGGCTTTTAAACGGGCGATATCGCCGGTGGCGTCTTTCAGGCCAACAATTTTAGGGTGTTTAGCCAGCTCAGCTACCGTTTCAGGCAGCATGTCTGCCACAGTGCGCCCGGGCACGTTATAAAGCAGTACCGGTAAATCGGTGGCGTCGGCTACGGCTTCAAAATGGGCAATCATGCCTTTTTGCTGAGGCTTGTTGTAATAAGGTACAACACTTAAAAAGCCATCGATGCCCAGGCCGGCCATCTGTTCGCTTAGAAAAATAGCCTCTGACGTGGAGTTTGCACCACTCCCGGCAATGATTTTGGTGCGTCCTGCAGCAGCGTCAACCGTTTGTTTGACCACTTCAATATGTTCATCAAAAGGCAGTGTGGCTGACTCGCCGGTAGTGCCTACCGACACAATACCGTGAGTGCCCTGTTGGATATGGAACTCCACCAATTCCCGCAGCGCAGGATAATCAATTTGGCCGTCATCAAACATTGGGGTGACAAGCGCAACGTAACTACCGGTAAACATATTCTCTCCACTTTTTGCGAGCGCACATGGTAATTGCCGTACTGGTTAAAAACAAGCATTTGAACGCCCCGAATGCATATTATTACCAGAAAATGACCGTTTTTAATTTTACAGCCCCTAATTTAAATCTGTTTACCGATATCCTTGAATTTATATCCGGGGGAAATCAGACCTGCGGGCGGTTCGACTTTGGCCACGGCTATGGTAGAATCTGCGCCCCTTAATACGAGTCAGGTCCATGAAACAACAGTTAATCGCGGTTATTTTAGGTACCGATCAGGTGGGTATTCTTAGCGATATTGCCACCCTGGTCAGCGAATCAGATTGCAATATTCTTGACAGCAGACACGCTATTTATGGTCAGGAATTCTCGTTAACCATGATCATCGAAGGCACCCATAACGCCATTACGCGGGTCGAACTCAGTATTCCTGAGATGTGCCAGCGCCGTGATCTGTTGTCGATTCTGAAACGTACTCGCGAACACACCAAACAAAATCTGACTCACCTTTACGACGTTGAATTTAATGGTGTGGATAATCCGGGGCAGATCCAGGCCATTACTCGCTTTTTTGCCGACCAGCACGTCTCTATCAGCGCCTTTCGTCAGACCACCAGTGTGGACGATGATAACGGCCACAAAATGATGCGCTTTAAGTTGGTGGTAAATATCCCTGACGACGTTGCCATGCCGGAGTTTCGCTATAACCTGAATTTGCTGTGTCAGGTACTTCACCTGACATCCAACATTATTGATAAACATAAGGGATAATAATATGAATACACTTACTGCCGGTGACGCTGCGCCACTTTTTAGCCTGCCCGATCAGGACGGTAACCCGGTTGCGCTTGAGTCATTGAAAGGTAAAAAGGTACTGGTTTATTTTTACCCTAAGGCCATGACACCAGGCTGCACCGTGCAGGCGCAGGGTCTGCGTGATATTCAAAACGAACTACAGCAGAAAAATGTAGTGGTTCTGGGTATTAGTCCGGACGCGGTAAAACGTCTGCCTAAATTTATCGAAAAAGAACAGCTGAACTTTACCCTGCTGTCAGATGAAGATCATACGGTTGCCGATGCGTTTGGCGTATGGGGCCCTAAAAAGTTTATGGGTAAAGAATACGACGGCATCCATCGTATTACCTTCCTGATAGATGAAGAAGGCAACGTTGAACAGGTCTTTAATAAGTTTAAAACCAAAGAACACCACCTGGTCATCCTTAATTATCTGAATAACGGCGAATAACGCCGGCTCCTGGCAGGTCGCCCGACCTGCCAGCATTTAATCACGCAAGTAAACAAACTTTCCCCGTCATTTCAGCGTATTATTTCCTTAGCTCCCCCTTTTGAGGAAATATCATGTGTGACAATTCAACCGAACAGGATATACAACGCGTTACCGCGCAAGGCGGCACGATTAACCGACGCCAGTTTAATCAGTTGTTGGCATTGGGCACCCTTAGCGCAGTCATGCCGCAGTTTGCAGTAGCCGATGAGAGTATTATGCATCAGGAAGTGACAGTGAAAACCCCTGACGGCATGGCAGACTGTTTGTTTACGGCACCCAAAAGCGGCACGCATCCGGCCATTGTCATGTGGCCTGATATTAAAGGCCGCAGAGCGGCTTTTGATGTAATGGGCCAACGCCTCGCCGCACAAGGCTACGCGGTATTGGTGGTGAATCCTTTTTACCGGGATACCAGCGGCGCCGCCCTGCCAAAAGGCGTTGAATTTCCCTCACCTGAAGCGTGGCAAACACTTTCGCCCATGCGCGAAAAGCTCACACAACAAGCCGTGGTAAGCGATGCCCAGGCATTCTTCGCCTTTCTTGATGAGCAATCTTCGGTTGATGCAAAACGCCAGGGGGCGTTAATGGGTTACTGCATGAGTGGCGCATTTACGATGTTTGCGGCAGCCGCCATGCCCGGCAGAATTGGGGCCATTGCCAGCTTCCACGGCGGTGGTCTGGCAACCGATAAGGCCGATAGTCCCCACCATACAGTCGCGCAGTCTGATGCATTGGCACTGCATGCCATTGCCGAGAATGACAATGAACGTTCACCACAGATGCAGCCCCTGCTTAAAGAGGCGTATCAGGCTGCAGGCCTCACCGCTCATATTGAAGTCTATGCAGAGACTTTACACGGCTGGACGCCACCGGATTCCAGAGTCTATAACGAGAAGCAGGCTGAACGAGCCTGGCAACAAACGCTGGCGTTATTCAACCAGGCGTTGTGACTTAAAGAGAAAAAGGGTTACAAAACAACAACGGCCAGTCAGACTGGCCGTTTTATCCGTATTCAGGCTTCATCGCCGGTAGGTTTGTGTTCCGGGGATGACGACCAGGCAGTGACCACCGCTTTCACCAGAGTGGCCAGCGGTATGGCAAAGAAGACCCCCCAGAAGCCCCATAATCCACCGAAGAACAGCACTGCAATAATGATATACAGCGGATGCAGGCTAACCGCTTCGGAAAACAGAATAGGTACCAGCAGGTTGCCGTCCAGCGCCTGAATAATGCCGTAAGCGACCATCAGGTACCAGAACTCGGGCGAAATTCCCCATTGGAACATGGCCACAACCCCTACAGGAATGGTTACCACGGCGGCGCCGATATAAGGTATCAGCACCGAAAGCCCGACCAGTACCCCGAGTAATAGAGCATACCGCAGGTCCATAATGGCAAAGGTTACACAGGACACCCCGCCAACAATAATAATTTCGATGACCTTGCCCCGGATGTAGTTGGCTATCTGCACGTTCATTTCATTTCCTACCTGAGCGATCAGACGACGCTCTCTGGGCAGAATCCGGGAGATACTGTCGGTGAAATACTGCTTGTCTTTAAGCATAAAAAACACCATCAGCGGTACCAGAATGAAATAAATCAACAACGCTGCCACACTGGTAATTGAACCAATTGACGCCGATAAGGCCTGCTCACCAAAATCAACCAGCCGCTGGTTAGCGCCTTCCATCATCTCGTAGATATGTGAAAACTGCACATATTCCGGGTATTTATCCGGCAAGGTCAAAAGCCAGGATTGCGCATTCTGCCAGATAGTGGGCAACTCCTGAGCCAGACTCACGCTCTGCTTGGTGACTACCGGTACCAAACCAATGGCCAGTAACACCATGACCAGAATAAAGCACAGCAGCACCAGGGCCACTGCCGGAGAACGCCCCAGGCCCATACGGTTTAACTGAGTGACCGGCCAGTCCAGTAAATAGGCGACCACGGCGGCTACAATAACCGGCATCAGCATGTCGCCCCACAGCAATAGCAAGGCACTACTGATCAAAATAAGTATAAGCAGCATGGCTGCATCAGGGTCGGAAAACTTGCGTTTGTACCAGCGCCCAAAAACACTAAACATTTAAAATTCCTTCACGCATTTTCTGCCAGCAGTGATTGCACTGCCCGGCTAAAAAGCTAACTACCGGCACTTTACAATTGAGAGCGCTACTATACCGACAAACACTTGAATTGTAACGCATAGAACTTGCACCCTGACGCCCCTTATGGTGTGATCAGACCATCAGCGCGATTGCAGTGTTGCCCCTTCGGCTTCACTGCACCATGGCATGGTAAGGGTGAAATCTGAAATATATTACCAAATTCAGGGAACTGAATGCCGTCAGATTGTCGTATATATAGCAGTATCAGGCTTTATTTGAGGGAAAATGAGACAATTTTTTCGACCCGGTATCCTGGGTGTGTCAATGGGCATGGCTACGGCGTTGTTGCCGGTATCCTCTGTTGGCCAGTCTATCGGTAGCGATAAAAATACGCTGCCGGACATTGGCGTGGTCGCATCAGAAGTCCTTACGCTGGATAAAGAAATGCTGGTCGGTGACGCCATAATGCGGCAAATGCGCGGCCAGGCTCCGGTCATTGACGATCCGGTGCTCACCGAATACATCCAGGATCTCGGCAACCGGCTGGTGCTTCAGGCCGAAAACACCAAGTTCCCTTTCGAATTTTTTATTATCAATAACAGCGCAATGAATGCTTTCGCCTTTTATGGCGGCCACGTGGGCGTGCACTCTGGTATAATTACCCGCGCCGACACAGAAAGCGAAGTAGCGTCGGTACTGGCGCACGAAGTCACCCACGTTACCCAGCGCCATCTGGCTCGTCGCGCCTTATCGCAGCAACGAAGCTCTCCGCTGCAGATCGCTTCGATGTTAGGCAGTATTTTGCTGGCCATGGCCAATCCGGAAGCCGGTATTGCCGCCATGCAGACTTCCACGGCTGTCGCTCACCAGCTCAATATTGATTACACCCGTTCCAACGAGCAGGAAGCTGATCGGATTGGTATTGATATTTTGTATCAGGCGGGTTTCGATCCAAAAGCCGCATCCACATTCTTTGGTAAAATGGCCGAAGAATATCGCACCAGGTCGCTTCCGCCAGAGCGCTTGTTAACGCACCCCTTAACCGAAAAACGGATTGCCGATGCCCGCAACCGCATGCGGCGGTACCCGGATGTAAGACTCCACCCTAGCCTGTCGTTTAATCTTGCTAAAGCGCGCTTGCTGGCCCGGTACCAGTTTGCTCCGGATTATGCACTGGAACACTTTAAAGCGGTGGTCGAGAATGACACGTTCCCAATCCGCGATGCGGGTCTGTACGGACTGGCTATTGCCTATCTGGCCAACGAAGAAAATCAAAAAGCCAAACAGATAAACGATCAGCTATTGGCCAGAACGCCGGGCAACCTGTTTTATGTCGATTTAGCTACGGATATCGCGCTGGCAATGGGCCAGGCTGATGAAGCCATAGCGATGCTACAAAAAGAGCTGCAACACAAACCGCGCAACAGCGTAGTGGTACTAAACCTGGCCAACGCTTACATGGCCAATAAAGATCATGAAACTGCCATTGAGTTAATCCGCGATTATTTGCTGGTACATCCTCACGATCAGCTGGCTTATCAGCTATTAAGTAATGCCTATAAAGCCGAAAAGTCTTATAAGGGGATGCACCAAAGCAAGGCTGAATTACTGGCGCTGTATGGTGCCTATCCCAACGCTATTGATGAGCTTCAGCACGCGTACAACTTTACGGGCGACGATCACCTTGAAAAACAGCGCATCCGGGCGCGAATTCAACAGTTCAGAGACGAACAGGAAAAACTAAAGCAGTTCTGATTGAGCCTGTTGAATAGCACTAATCAGCTTTTCCTGTGTAATTTCTCCGCGCAGGGTCACCGCAACCTCGCCTTCGGGCGAAATAATATAGGTAGTGGGCAATACAATGGGCATCGACACCGGCAAATCCGTCATGGCGTTACTGACTACTACCGGAAAACGAATGTTTTGTCTTGTTACCACTGCGCTGAGCGCTTCGTCGTCGAGTTCATCAAAACTCACACCAAGCACTCTGAACTGCTGTTCATTGTATACCTGGTTAAGCTCGGGAATTTCCCGTAAACAGGGCAGACACCACTCGGCAAAAAAATTTACTACCGTCCATTGCTCACTTTGCCAGCTAAACGGCTGACCTTGCACCGTGTGCACCGTTAGCGGCTGCATAGCTCTGAAGGCAATGCCGCCTGCCAGCGCCACAATCCCGGCAAGCAGCATCAGAACAACACGGAAAGATCCACGTTGTTGCTTTATTCGTTTATAATCTGCGACAATTTTCAATCTGTTCAACCTGATAAGCGTAAGTAAAACATCTGGCGCTATCATAACAACACAATAAATAAGTAGAACACTATGTCTGAAATAAAAATACTGCATAACCCACGCTGTTCAAAAAGTCGCGAAACCCTAAAACTTCTCGAGGAAAATGGCATTGCAGCCGACGTGGTCGAATATTTAAAGCAGCCGCTGACTGAAGCCGAGCTTAAAGCCTTATTCGCTAAACTGGGCTTGAGTGACGTGAAGCAAATGATGCGGGTTAAAGAGGCTGAATATAAAGAAGCCGGACTGAACGCCGAGGGGGTGACTGACCAACAGCGCTTTGCCGCCATGGTGCAGTATCCGAAACTGCTGGAGCGCCCGGTAGTCATAAACGGCGATAAAGCCCGAATTGGTCGTCCGCCAGAATCCGTACTGGACATCCTTTAATAATGGGGCCGGTACTGATCCTGTATTACAGCCGACACGGTGCCACTGAGCAGCTGGCGCGGGCAATTGGCGTAGGCGTGGAGGCCGGCGGTGCAACAGCCAGGATCCGCACCGTGCCCGCCATTTCATCCGATCCGCAGGCCGAGCAACCAGACGACCCGGCTGCCGGTCCGCCATACGTAACGCTTGATGATTTAAAAGACTGTAGCGCTCTGGCGCTTGGCAGCCCGACCCGCTTTGGTAATATGGCCGCGCCGGTGAAACACTTTCTCGATTCAACCAGTGGACTGTGGTTAAACGGTGCGCTGATCAACAAACCCGCTTGCGTGTTTACCTCTACATCCAGTATGCATGGTGGCCAGGAGTCTACCCTGCTGTCGATGATGCTGCCGCTGCTTCACCATGGTATGGTGATCGCAGGTCTGCCCTACTCTGAGCCGGCCTTACACAGCACTGCAACCGGCGGCACGCCCTATGGCGTAACTCACCTTGCCGCCAGCAATGTCACCACGTTAAGCAGTGACGAAAAGCAACTTTGCCACGCCCAGGGCAAACGACTGGCTAAGCTGGCCGGAACACTGATATCAATGAACACAGAAAAAGGTAAAGCAGTATGATCCCCATGTCGGCAAAGACCCAACGTTTTCGTTTACTGGCACTGGTCAGCCATCTTGGTTTGCTGGCCTGGATCACCTTGTGGCAACTTTTTTTAACAACCGATGAGCAGTATTCACTGGTCTTTATCTTTCTGTTGTACGTTTTACCCTTATTATTGCCGTTGCATGGCATCATTAAGGCAAAGCCTTACACCCATGCCTGGGCAAATTTTATTGCTTTATATTATTTACTTCATGGACTCACTGTCTTTTATGCCGTCGACAGTGAACGTTGGCTGGCCGCAGTGGAAGTTGTGCTGGTAGTCGGTATGTTTACCGGTTGCAGCGTATTTGCCCGCTTAAGAGGGCGCGAACTGGGCCTGGGGCTGAAAAAGCTAAAAGAGGAGATGAAAGAGGAATGCGAGAGGTTTTCAAAGCGTTCTTAGCCACCCGCAGTGCGGCCGCTTTATCGGCTGCGTTACTGATAGGTGGTTGTGGCGGTGGTGGCGATAGCGGTGGCAGCACCGTAACACCCACACCAGGAACTCCAGCGCCCGGATTCACCGAAGTTGCACCGGCCCTCACCGTGGATAACCTGCGCCTGTTTGGCGACCTGAATCCCAGTGTCGATGCCTCGGTGGGCTTTGTTGTGCTAAGCAACGACAGCCAGACTCTCGACACCATTGACTGGCAGCAAACCAGCGGCCCCGCCGTTGATTTACTGGCGGCCCATACCCAGGCCGTTGGCTTTGATATTCCGGCAACTGGCACCTATGAATTCACCGTTACCGCTACAACGACATCCGGTGAGCAACGCGCATTAAGCTTCACCCTCACCGCCGAAGCCTCCGGTGCAGAGAATCAGGCCAATATTCGTCTCGACCACATGGCAACCGAGCGCGGCCGGGTGTCTTTACGGGTCGACTCGCCCACCGCCAAAATCATAACCGATGCCCAGTGGGAACAACTGGCCGGGCCCCAGGCCGAAGAGATTGTATATCAGGAAGACAGCACCGGCGGACCATTGCAAAGCGCATTTTTTGCCGCACCGGAAGTGTCTGAAGACCAGGTCATGGAATTTGCGGTAACGCTGACCTTTGATGATGGCACCACAGCCAGTGACACCGTGTTAGTGGGGATCAACGATGCTACGATCAGCAGCAATGGTATCTTTACACAAAACGATATGTACCTGACTACCGACCTTATTCCGTACCGGGCTGATACGCCATGGGCAGAGGGGCTGGCACGCTGCGTTTATACCAATCAGCTGGTTAACAGTTGTACCTTTAGTGATTTGCCATTAATAGGCATGCAAACCAATAACCCCACCATTGAAACCATTTTAGATAAAACGTTGGTGTCACACCCGTGGATGGGCGACCGGTTTGCTGAGTTCCTGCAAAATTCTGCCACATCAGAAGACATGCTGAACTTGCTGCGCGGGGTGACGGCTATAGTGATTTCCTACGAGGTACGCCCGTCATTTTACTGGGTCCGCACCGGTGCTATTTATCTTGATGCGCGCAACTTCTGGCGCACACCTGAAGAACGGGATACGTTAAACACCGCGCCGGATTACCGCAGTGATTTTGGTAACGATTTGCAGTTTGGTATCTACTGGCGTTACGTTAAAGACAACAGCTATTACTATCCACAGGCGTCTCTGGCTGAAAGTAGCCGTAACAGCCGTGATCTGGCACAACTGGAAGCCGCTTTGGCGTGGCTGATGTATCACGAACTGGCCCACGCTAACGATTTCTTTCCGCCGACATCCTGGGCAAGCATCGCTGACACGCAAACGCCATTGAGTTTCTTCCAGAACAATGCGCCGCGCTCTACCCTGCTTTACAACCAATATCCACTGAATTCCTCAGTACTGGATGCCCTGGCTGATGTTTCCTTTGGCGGCGAAACGGCTACCACCGCGCAGCGTAATTACACGGCGAGTGAAGCCGCCGATGAATTCAGCGCTGATATCGCACCGGCGTTTTATGCTTATTACACCGAGCGGGAAGATTATGCCACGCTGTTTGAGCGGTTTATGATGCTACATCGCCTGGGCGTAAGTGCCGATGTGGGCGTCATTGGTACCAATAACAATCCCGATGCGCTCATCACCTGGGGCCAGCGTAACCGGATCAATCAGGATACGCTGCAGGCCAGAACGGCGTTCACGGTAGAGCGGGTATTACCTAACCTGAATGTAACGCAGATCCAGGCTGAATTACCGGCCACGATCCAACTGCGAGCGAATACCTCGTGGTTTGATTTTGCATCACTGACCAGTTCACCGCGTTTATCACCATTGCGAGTGGACGATTCAACGCAGCCCTACCGCCCGGCTCTGCAAATACGACACTGGGATAATCACCTGAGGTACTAGGAAGCAGAAGGATCCGTATCTTCAGCCAGCTCTCGTTTAACCAGAGCAACTGAGATTTTCTTTTGTTCCTGTAATGAGCGCTGGTCGAGTCGGTCGAGCAGCGCCATTAAACTGGGCAGGTCACGCTGGCTGTGATTCAGTAGATAGTGAAGCGCCTGCGCTGATAACGATAATCCCCGTTGTTGTGCCCGGGAACTCAGCACCTCGCCACGCTGCTCATCGCTCAGCGATACTAATTGATAAGTTAATCCGGCACTGATACGTGAACGCAGATCCGGTAGCCTGACGTCACTGGCGTTTGGCCCCGACTGGGCGGCAACAATTAACATCCCGAAGCGCGTTTCACTGACCCGGTTAATTAAGTCGAAAACCGCCTCTTCCCACGCCGCATGGCCGGCAATAGCTTCGAGATTATCCAAACAAATCACCGGCAGCTGTTCAAGCGCTTCAAGTAGCTTCGGTGACAAGGTCACTACATCGGTAAAATTCACATAAGCATGGGGGATTTCGCGGGCAGCCAATTGATGACACATGGCATACAGCAAGTGACTCTTGCCCCGACCGGAACTGCCCACCAGATTGATAAGCGGAATCGAAGCGGCATCCAGTAACGCCAATGCAGGCTCGCCTCGCCAGTCAGGCGAATGACTGGCGACACAGCTCAACAATGAAACCACCTCGTCATTACCGCCAGGGATAAAGCTGTCGAAGGTCTCATCATCAGGAAGCGTAACCGGTAAGGGCAGCTGCATGGTTACTGACTCCAGAAGTAATGCATGCCTTGAAGAGGCTGACCAAATGCATCGGTCAATGGTTGCAACTGACTGTCCAGCGACAATACCGAGCGCAGATCCTGTTCGGTCCCCAACAGGTTAAGCCTGAAAGTACTGACCATGCCCTGCTGTTTAACCAGCATGACTTTGTCGGTAACACTCAGGTTCTGCAAATAATTTTGTACGGCCACTACGCCGGCCAGGCTCGACAAATTGCCAACCGAGATTTCAAATGCCTGGGTTCTGTCGCCATCGGTGGGCAGGATCGCAAAGTTCTGCCCAAGATAGTTGGCGTAATCATTAATAAAGGTAGCCAGCAGTGCTTCCGGTTCATCGCCTATCAGGGTGTCATGGGTAATCTGATACGCCCCCTGGCTGGCCGCCAGGTAAAGATAATCCAGTGAGTAGCGGCCTTTTCTGGCGCGTGCCGCAACGGTTGAAAACTCTTCCTGGGTGAACACCGGCCCACTGGCCGATTCTTTTTCTACCCAGGACATCTGGATGGCATCCAACTCTGCCAGTAACGGCAAAATGACTTCACCGTATTCGTTTATTCTCAGCGCAGGGACTTTAAACGGTGCTGGCACAAAGCGGGTAGAAACCGGGCGTTCGGGCTGCTTATATACAAGCTCGCGGGTGCGATTGGGGTATAATCTTGCCGCTAAAACATAATCTACATTGTAGCGTTTTGCTGCGTTAACCAATTGCTCAGGAAACAATCCCCACACATCATAACCGTTAATAGTGAGTGTATCGTCTAAATCCATTAACGGCAGCGCCAGCGGAATACCGCGGGTATCAGCCTGGCGACGAGTCATTCTGGCCAGCGAACTTTGATTGCCATCGTCAACAATCCGACGTTCACCTTCCTGATCCTCGATGGCCAGCCATAACAACGCATCAGGGCGGCGACTGCCCCAAATGGGCAAGCCTTGTTTAACCAGTTCGGCTTCAATGAGTTCGCGGTCAAACTCGGCCACTAAAAACAGTTCACCCTGCTCTTCGGTAAAGCGGTAGGCTCGTAAATAGCGGTTGGCATTTTTACGCAGGGTATCCACGGTCTGGTAATCGCTGATGTCCTGCTGACCGGTTATTTTAACCAGCAACTGTTCCAGCGCTTCGCGGGTACCGTTGGTCAGTGCCCGGCTCGATTTGTTATCGACGATCACTTTTCCGGTACCGAGTTCTATAGTGGTACTGGCATGCGCTGCGCCGATCCATCCCGCCCCCACTAACAAGGTTATTGCGGCGGTCAGCTGCGAAATTTTTCTCGGTAATCTGAGTAATACTGGTACGGGCAAAAGCTTAGCAAACTCCATGTTAATACCAACAAAGGCGCACGCCCTCTGGGCGGTTTATTGTTATCTATTTAAACACGTTTTTCACCTTAATTATTGGCTTATCTGCGTTCTGTTTGCCAATAAGCCGACTGACTGGCGACAATTTATACAGACACCAGCTTAAACATTGGTGCAATTTGCCAAGTAAACCCTGCTTACACGTTGGACTTACCCCCGGATACTGGTAGAATCCGCGCATTCAAACCAGTCCATGCAACAAGGCTTACCCGTGTCTGAAAAAAATACGTCATTAAGTTACAAAGATGCCGGTGTCGATATCGACGCTGGAAACCAACTCGTTGAACGCATCAAGTCCGTCACCAAACGTACTCACCGTCCTGAAGTACGCGGTGGTTTAGGTGGCTTCGGTGCACTGTGTTCACTGCCGGAAAAATATAAAAATCCGCTGTTGGTCTCTGGAACAGATGGGGTTGGCACCAAGTTACGCTTAGCCATGGACTTTGAGCGTCACGACAGCGTAGGCATCGACCTGGTTGCTATGTGCGTAAACGATTTGATTGTACAGGGCGCTGAGCCGCTGTTTTTCCTCGATTACTATGCCACCGGCAAGCTTAATGTCGATACCGCTGCGGCAGTGGTTTCCGGCATTGGTACCGGCTGCGAACAAGCTGGCTGTGCGCTGATTGGCGGCGAAACGGCAGAAATGCCCGGCATGTATCATGGCGACGATTACGATATCGCGGGTTTCTGCGTTGGCGTGGTTGAAGCCGAGGATGTGATTGACGGCAGTACGGTTAAAGCCGGTCAGAAGATTCTGGCACTGGGCTCATCGGGTCCGCATTCCAATGGTTACTCATTAATTCGTAAAATTATCGAAGTCAGCGGTGCCGATGTTAACGCCAACCTGAACGGTTCGCCGGTAATCGACCAACTGCTTGCCCCAACACGCATTTACGTAAAGTCAGTACTGAAGTTGCTGGAAAGCGTTAAAGTATCGGCTATCTCACATATCACCGGTGGTGGTTTCTGGGAAAATATCCCGCGCGTACTGCCTGACGATAAAAAAGCCGTGGTCGATGCAAACAGCTGGGAATGGCCGGCTGTGTTCAACTGGCTGCAGGAAAACGGCAATGTTGAAACACACGAAATGTACCGCACCTTTAACTGTGGTGTAGGTCTTATTCTGGTAGTTGACGAGCAGGATGCTGACGCCGCCCTCGCGGTATTAAACGACGCTGGTGAAAAGGCCTGGTTGCTCGGTGAAATAGCCGAACTCGACGGCGACAATCAGGTTGAGATCAATTAGTCACATGAGTACACAACCTAACATTTGCGTTATGATTTCGGGTAATGGCTCTAACCTTCAGGCCATTATCGATTGGGTAGAAGCGGGCAAAATAAAGGCTAACATTGCTTGTGTCATTTCTAACCGTCCTGACGCCTATGGTCTGGAACGAGCCCGCGCTGCGGGCATCGAAGCTATCTGTTTGGATCACAAACAGTATGAAGATCGCGAAAACTACGATCAGGCCTTGCTAGCCACATTAGACAGCTATCAGCCCGATTGTGTTGTGCTGGCAGGCTTTATGCGCATTCTCACCACTGAGTTTGTTGAACATTTTAGCGGCCGCTTATTGAACATTCACCCGTCTTTGTTGCCTAAGTACAAAGGGTTAAATACCCATCAACGTGCACTGGAAAATGGTGACCGTGAACACGGCCTGAGTGTTCATTTTGTGACGCCTGAGCTTGACGGCGGGCCCGTCATCATTCAATGTAAAGTCCCGGTGTTTGAAGATGATAACGCCGATGCTCTGGCCCAACGGGTTCAGGAGCAGGAACGTAGTATTTACCCGCTAGTGGTTCACTGGTATTGCAGTGACCGGCTCAAAATGAACAACAATAAGGCATTATTAGATGGTAAAGTTCTTCCGGACAACGGTTACGCGAACGACTAAATCCCTTGGCCTGACACTCTTGTCAGGCTTTTTATGCATGTCGGCACTCGCCGATACCGCAGCAGCAGAATCCTCCCCGCTGATAACCCCTTTTGAAGCCGTGTACTACGCTTACAAATGGGATGATAATCTGGGCTCAGCCAAAATCTCACTGGAACAATTATCGGAAGGCCTGTACTCGCTGACTTATCAGTCGAAGGTGTCGAAGTTTTTCCTCTCCGACAAACGTTTTGAACACTCGATTTTTCTGGTAGACGGTGACCATCTGATCCCGCAGCAGTATAACTACTCGCGCACGGGTACAGGGCCAGATAAAAGTTTAAAAGTGGAATTTCCGGAGGTTGATGGCGGCCAAATCCAACTAAATAAAGATGATGAAGCCTTTACACTGCCCTGGCAGGGTGAGTTGGATAATCAGCTTTACCGCCTGGACGTGCCAATTCGCCTTGCTCGGGGGGCTGAGACGTTAAGCTACGACTTTATTAATTACCGGGGCCAACAACGCCATTACGGTATGCGGGTGATCGGCAAGGAACTAGTTGATTTACCCTACGGCAAAATTGAAGCGATTAAAGTAGAGATTGTTCGTGAATCAAAAAGCCGGCACACGCTGGCCTGGTTTGCACCGGATCTCAATTATCAGCTGGTACGCCTGCAACAGTTTAAAGATGGTGATGAGCAAGGCGATTTACGCTTAAAAGCTTTTTCCATCAAGCGAAGCGATTAATCAATTCGTGGCATGCTCTGAACGTGCATGCCACCATTCCCCGGCGCGGTTACCCTCTGACTGTGAGCCAATCGTCATCATTTTATGACACTTACCTGGCCAACTCTCCTGTCACTATAACTTGATTTTTTCCGGCAGCGAAGATAGCTTTAGATTATCTGGTCAGACCTCAAAACAAAGAGTACTTGGACGAGGAGAAAAAATGTCTGATTTTATCTGGGTGTTACTGGTAATACTGTCACTGTGTGTGGCCGCCTATCAACGCCTGCCCTTAATGAATGCCATTATTGTTGCAGGCGGCGTACTGTTGATCGGTACCATTTTTGGTTCCCTTGGGCTACTTAGCTGGCTCGTGTTTGTTGTTGTCATGGCGCCTTTTGCCGTGTCGTCAATTCGCATTCCTTATCTCACCAGGCCCATGTTGGCATTTTACCGCAAGGTCATGCCGGAAATGTCGACCACCGAACAGGAAGCTATCGACGCCGGTACCGTGTGGTGGGACGGCGAGATTTTCTCGGGTCGTCCGGACTGGCAAAAGCTCCATGCCATCCCGATGGGTCGCCTGACCCCGGAAGAGCAAGCGTTTCTGGATGGGCCGGTAGACAAAGTCTGCAGCATGATTGACGAATGGCAGGTGAATCACAAAGATGCCGATCTGCCACCAGAGGTATGGGCCTATCTCAAAGAACATAAATTCTTCGCCATGATCATCAAAAAAGAATACGGTGGTCTGGCATTTTCGGCGTTTGCCCAGTCTCGGGTTATTCAGAAACTGGCCGGCACCAGCGCCGTGCTCTCCAGCACAGTAGGGGTACCAAATTCGTTAGGGCCGGGAGAATTACTCCAGCATTACGGCACAGAGGCGCAGAAGAATCATTATTTGCCGCGCCTGGCCAGTGGCGATGAGATCCCCTGCTTTGCCTTAACCAGTCCCGAAGCAGGCTCTGATGCCGGCGCAATCCCTGACCAGGGCATTGTGTGTAAAGGCGAATGGGAAGGCGAAGAAGTACTCGGCATGCGCCTGACATTCGACAAGCGTTATATCACCCTGGCACCGGTTGCCACAGTGATTGGTCTGGCGTTTAAGCTGTACGATCCCGATGGGCTGCTGGGCGGCAAGAAAGAGTTGGGCATTACCTGTGCGTTAATTCCCCACGACACTAAGGGACTGGACGTTGGCCGACGCCACTTCCCGCTGAATACGCCGTTCCAGAACGGCCCGGTGCGCGGTAACGATATTTTTGTACCGCTGGATTACATCATTGGTGGCGCAGATATGGCCGGGAAAGGCTGGCGGATGCTGATGGAATGTTTGTCGGTAGGCCGCTGTATTACCCTGCCCTCAACCTCGGCTGGCGGCGCTAAATCCTGCGCTATGTCTACCGGTGCTTATGCCCGTATCAGACGCCAGTTCAAGCTCCCCATCGGGCATATGGAAGGCGTGGAAGAGATGCTCGCCCGCATTGGCGGTAATGCCTACATGATGGATGCAGTGACACGCTTTTCCACAGTGGGCGTCGATTTAGGCGAAAAGCCATCGGTGATTTCGGCCATCTGTAAATATCACCTGACCGAACGTTCACGGATCACGGTGAACGACGCGATGGATGTGCATGGCGGTAAAGGCATAATGCTTGGGCCAAATAACTATCTCGGCCGCGGGTATCAGGGTATGCCTATCTCTATCACGGTGGAAGGTGCGAATATTCTGACCCGTAATATGATGATCTTCGGTCAGGGTGCCATGCGGTGTCATCCATTTGTGCTTGACGAGATTAAAGCCGCGGCGTTGCCGGATGAACAGGAAGCCATTCAGGCTTTTGATAAAGCCGTCTTTGGTCATATCGGCTTTGCCCTTGCCAATGCGTACCGCAGCGTCTGGTTTACGCTGACCGGGGGCTATTTCCATCAGTCACCGTTTAAAGACAGCACCGCCCGTTATTATCAGCTGTTACAGGGCTATAGCGCTAACCTGGCGCTGCTTACCGACTTGTCCATGGGGATTCTGGGTGGCTCGCTGAAACGCCGTGAACGGTTATCAGCACGACTTGGTGACCTGCTGAGCTATATTTACCTGGCCAGTGCTACCCTTAAACGGTTTGACGAAGAAGGCCGTCAGCATGAAGACCTGCCTTTGCTTCACTGGGCAATGCAGGATCTGATTTATAATCTGGAAACCGCGTTGATGGACTTCCTGGACAACTTCCCGATTAAATGGCTGGGACAGGTCTTAAAACTAAAACTGATCCCCTTCGGGCATCGGGTATCAAAACCCAGTGACGCTAACGAGCATGCCATCGCCAGATTGTTACAGACCCCCGGCACGGCCAGAACCCGCCTTGGCCAGGGCCAGTATCTTACCCGCGAGCCGGGCAGCCTGCCTGGTGAACTGGAGCAAACGCTGGAAGACGTAGTGGCTGCCGAGCCGGTGTTCGACAATATTTGCAGGGCGTTAGGTGAACGACGCAGCTTTACCCAGCTCGACAAACTGGCCGAAGAAGCACTGGCGAAGGATCTCATCAGTGAAGCAGAAGCAGAGCTGCTTAAGCGCACCGAAAAAGGCCGCGCTAAGATTATTGCTGTCGATGATTTTGCGCCGGAAGAGCTGGTTGCCGCAATCAGGTAATTCTGCGATAACCGTTACTAAAAAAGGCACCTTAAGGAGCCTTTTTTATGTCTGTCTGGCCCGGTATCTTTGTAGTTTCACTTAACTCATTACAGGCTTAGTTACTGGCGGCTTACCCGGGTTGAGGATTGCTTAGCCAACTCCAGAATCTGGTAGTAATTGAGGCCGTCAATTTTACTGCCCAGCGGACCATATTCCATGCCCACCTTTTTGTTACCGTCTGCCCCGGCATTAGCGATAAAATCCGTGGCTTTCGCGTTATCAAGCTGAATGGCCAGCAGCGCCATTAACAAGTCGATGCGTTGTTACTTACTCAACGCTTTATCAATTTTCTGCAAACTGTTTTGCGTACTTTGAGCCGAACTGCCATCAACCAAGAATTCGTTTTTAGTGTTCGCACACCCACACAGAAACAGCACTAAAAAACACACGGTGATTTTATTCATTTTTCAGTCCCTGAAAATATAGTAAGCAACCACGTTTGTAATCAATAGTGATTAGCGGTTTAAAGCCATTTCGAACAATTGCTGTTTTTCTGTGGCGGAGATAAACGACTGGTTAACACCATTGATTTGAATTTGCCGCAGCTGCTCATCCGTTAGCTGAACAACCTCTTTGGCGACCCGGTATTCATCTTTAATGTCGATGGCCGATACGCCCGGGTCATCAGTATTAAGAGTGACTTCAATACCCGCTGCTAAAAAAGCTTTCATAGGATGATTGGCAGTGTCTACTACGGTGGCGGTCTGGTAATTGGATGTGGGGCAGCTTTCCACACCAATGTTGTGCTCTACCAGATACTCGAGCAGCCTGTCATCGTCTTTGGCGGCCACGCAGTGCCCTATTCGACTGGCGCCCAGCAGCTCAATGGCATTCCAGATACTCTGCGGGCCATCGGCTTCGCCGGCGTGTACGGTTATCTGCCAGCCAGCATCCCTGGCCTGTTTAAAATGCTCGGTAAACAAAGGCGCCGGGTAACCCAACTCATCGCCGGCTAAATCCAGTGCCGTGATATGATCTTTATGTGCCAGCAAACCGTTGAGTTCCTGCGTGCACGCATCCGTACCAAAAGTGCGGCTCAGGATACCGATTAAATTATGTTTAATCATAAAATCGCGACTGCCTTCGGCGCAGCCGGCTATGGTCGCTTCCACCACATCCGCTACGTTTAACTGATGTGACTGCGCCATGTAGAACGGGGAAAATCTTAACTCAACGTAGTCTAGCCCGGCCCGTTTGGCATCCTGCATATTTTCATAAGCGATGCGGTAACAGGCCTCGGTATCTGCAAGCACGGAAATGCCATAATCCAGCCGCGCCAGAAACGCCAGTAAGTCGGCAGTCTTATCCTGGATTTGGCACAACGGGCGAAGTTCGTCGAGATCTTTAGCAGGAAGTGCAATGTTATGCCTGGTGGCAAGATCCCATATGGTTTCAGGGCGGATATTACCGTCGAGGTGACGGTGGATATCCACCAGTGGAAGCTGCGGGTCTATCACAGTGGATCAGTTAATCTGAAGCTTGTCCATCAACAGCACCGCTTGCGTGCGGGTATTGATATCCAGTTTTTTAAGCGCCGCACTAATATGTGCTTTCACCGTTGCCTCGGTAACATTCATTTCGTGCGCAATTTGCTTGTTCATCATGCCTGCACGCACGTATTTCAGCACTAATACCTGTTTAGGAGTAAGTTCTTTGAAACGCTCAAGCATGTCATTCATGTTACCGCTGTTGAACGTCATTTTTTCGGCAATATCGGCGGGTAGCCACTGTTCACCGCTGAGCACAATATCAATGGCTTCAGCAATGGTTTTAGTTGGCGTGGCTTTAGTGATGTAACCTTTTGCGCCCAGGGTGATTGCCTGTGAAATAACATCAATATCGTCATTGGCCGAAACCATCACAATAGGTAACGCCGGATAACGTTCTTTCACTGTGGTGAGCGTTTCGAACCAGTTGGCACCCGGCATGGATAAATCCAGTAGCAGGAGGTCAGCATCATTGCTGCGAGCCAGGAGTTCAATTAATGCATCCGTCGATTCAGCTTCAAGAACTTCCAGTCCCTCAAACAGCGGGGTTAACGCACCTGATAAAGCTTCCCTGAAAAGCGGATGATCGTCGGCAATTATAAACTTCATTAAATCGGTGCCTCGGTGGCTGTCATTATTATCAATGAGTATAGGTTAATACTAAAGATTAAACGATTGAAGTAAAGAATGCCGTATAACCGAATTTTTTTATATACAGGCTTGGTTTTCTGCCGCCACCGGGTAAAATTGCCGACCAAACTGCTACTAAAGAAGAATTTATCGTGTCGAATAAAGACAATCTGTTTGCAACGCCTTTAAAACAGGTCAGCGATTTCCAGTTTGATGATGCCGTTGCGGATGTATTTCCCGACATGATTAGCCGCTCTATTCCCGGTTACCAAACCATTATCGAAACCATAGGTCAACTGGCAGCCAGCCATGTGAAAGCCAATACCAACGTGTATGATTTGGGTTGTTCTTTAGGCGCTGCGTCATTTTCGGTGTCACGCCATTGCCCACAAGACCACTGCAATATTATAGCCGTCGACAGCTCAGCGGCCATGGTTGAACGTTGTCAGCGCAAAGTTGGAGCGTTTCAGTTGCCCAACCCAATCACCGTAAAGCAGGGTTTTGCGCAATCAGAAGACATTACTAATGCGTCGATGGCGGTAATGAATTTTACCCTGCAGTTTATTCCGCCTGCCGAGCGCGCCGGTATTATCAGGCAAATCTATGATGGCTTGTTACCGGGGGGGATCTTCGTTATCTCCGAAAAGATTCGCCACGACAATGATCAGGGTAATAATGTCATTAATGACCTGCACCTGCAGTTTAAACGTCAAAATGGCTACAGCGAGCTTGAAATCAGTCAAAAGCGCGCCGCTTTAGAGAACGTCATGCTAATTGACACCTTTGATATTCATCAGTCGCGGCTAAAAGCAGCGGGCTTTACTGATGTGGTAATGTGGTATCGCTGTTTTAACTTTATGTCACTGGTGGCAATTAAATAATCCGGGCCTGAATTTATGTCTGCATCTGAACTCTTTTACAACTGCTATAAAGACTTACTCGATAGTCCGCTATCACACTGGTTAAATACCCTGCCCCGGCAAATGGATGACTGGTATGGCAACGCCTTGCACGGTGAGTTTAAGAAGTGGCAAAAGCTGGTTGCCAAACTGCCTGCCACAGAAGCCGGTGCGCTTAACTTTAAAGACAGCGTTACCATTGGCGCAGCAGCAGACATCGATACTTACACCCAAAAACAAATTGAGGGCTTACTCCGCCAGTTTATGCCCTGGCGCAAAGGGCCTTATCATGTGCACGGGATCCACATTGATACCGAGTGGCGTTCCGACTGGAAATGGGACCGGGTGTTACCGCATCTTGCGCCATTACAAGGCAGGCAGGTGCTGGATGTAGGGTGTGGCAGTGGTTATCATCTCTGGCGCATGTATGGCGAAGGCGCAGCCGGTGTTTATGGCATCGACCCCACGCAGTTATTCCTGATCCAGTTTTTAGCCATCAAGCATTTTATTGGCGACGCGCCGGTGCATTTTCTGCCACTGGGCATCGAACAAATGCAGGCCACTGGCGCATTCGATACGGTGTTCTCTATGGGGGTGCTCTACCACCGCCGTGATCCTATGGAATTTTTACAGCAGCTGAAGTCACAATTACGCAAAGGCGGCCAGTTAGTGCTGGAGACCCTGGTGGTCGACGGTGACGAACAAACCGTTCTAATGGCGGGTGACCGCTATGCACAAATGCGTAACGTGTGGTTTCTGCCCAGTTCGAAAGCCTTACTGGTATGGCTGCAGCGTCTTGGCTTTACCGATTGTCAGGTGGTGGATGAATGCGTTACCAGCACCGACGAACAACGCGCTACCAGTTGGATGAGCACCCACTCCCTGGTGGATTTTCTTGACCCTGAGGATCCGTCTAAAACGATTGAGGGCTATCCAGCCCCCAAACGGGCTGTGATTATCGCCAATAAGGGATAAATCCATTCTTAAAGCATGCAGAGACCTGCATTCGATCGCTTTTTGTGCAATCATTACCAAAAGGGATCGTTAAGCAGTAATTATCGACTGAATTGGCACAAATGTTGTAACAAAATTACGAACATGCTGTGCGAATCATCAATAACTAAGGCAGCTTTATGGACATTTCTACATTTCTTGCGGCGCATCAACTTCCAGAGAGCTACCGCGACATTGCACAAAAATGGTTCATCCCATTAGCAGATGAAATCCATGAGCACCAAAGTAGTGCAAAGAAGCCTTTTTTTGTGGGCGTGAATGGATGCCAGGGCTCGGGAAAATCCACCCTGTGTGACTTTTTAGTGTTTTATCTGACTGAGTATAAAAAGCTCAATGTGGTCTCGCTGTCGCTGGATGATTTTTATCTGGACAAGTCGAGCCGTAACGCACTGGCGGTAAAAGTTCACCCTCTGCTGGCTACCCGTGGCGTCCCCGGGACACACGATGTAGACCTGGCAAAGACAACGTTTGACAGGTTACGCGGTTACGGCACCGTGTCTATTCCACGCTTCAATAAAGCTATCGATAACCCCTTCCCGGTGGTCGACTGGCCGGTTATCCACTCGCCACCGGATATTGTATTGGTTGAAGGCTGGTGCTGGGGCGTAAGCCCGCAAACCAAAGCGCAACTGGAGACACCGGTTAACGCACTGGAACAGGATGAGGATCCGTTGGGGATCTGGCGGACCTACGTCAATAAGCAACTCAGCGAAAGCTATCAGGGGCTGTTCGACCAGATGGCTTTTTGGGTCATGTTAAAAGCCCCCTCTTTCGGGCAGGTTTACAACTGGCGCAAAGAGCAGGAACATAAACTCGCTGCTAAACTGGGTTCATCTGAGGCGCACAGTGGCATTATGACCGATCTGGAAATCGAACGGTTTATACAGCACTACCAGCGTTTAACCGAACAAAGTCTGGAGACATTGCCCGAGCGATGTAATTACGTTTACCATCTGGACGACACCCGTCAAATCACTCATGTAGAAAAGGCTGTTTAATGGATCAATCAAGTACTGTGATCTTTACTGACATGGACGGCACGTTGCTGGATCATCACACCTATAGCTTTGCAGCCGCACAGCCAACGCTGGATGCGCTGGCTGAACGCGGGGTACCGGTGATACCTAATACCAGCAAAACCTTCGCAGAAATGACCGAATTGCGGGAAAAAATCGGTTTAAACGGCCCTTTCGTGGTAGAGAATGGCGCTGCAGCGTATATCCCACATGGCTTTTTTAAACAAAAACCGGCCGGCACGATCTGGCAGGACGGTTTTTGGTGTAAGTCCTTTATCTCTTCAAAGGGCTACTGGTTAAAACTACTGGAAATTGTTAAAGCTGATTTTGCAGGTGAGTTTACCCACTTTAGTGAAATGAGCACCGAAGATTTAATGGCTGCCACCGGTTTGAGCGAGGACGAAGCCCGCTTAGCAGCCAAACGCCAATTTGGCGAACCGGTAATGTGGCTTGGTAGTGAAATTCGCAAAGCCGAATTTATCGAGTCAGTCAGAGAACGTGGCGCAACACCGCTGGAAGGCGGCCGTTTCATCCATATTTCCGGAGACTGTACTAAAGGTAAAGCACTAAGCTGGTTTATGGAGGAGTATCAACGTCAGTCGGCGGTAACTGCAACATCTATAGCCCTTGGCGATGGTAAGAACGACATCGCCATGATGGAAGCTGCAGATATTGCCGTACGTATTGCGTCACCCACGCATGAGCCTCCCCCGGTAGATAAAAAAGATAACGTATATACCAGCACACAACTTGGCCCTGAGGGCTGGACAGAAATGCTTACACAATTGCTTTCATTGAAAGATTAGGAGGACACATGGCCGATTTTTACCAAAATGGTGTCGTGACAACGCTACACAATCTCGCCAGCCGCTCGACCGAAGCACTCGAAGCTGAGCTGTTACGCTTTTCTCAGAAACGTCCCATGGCACTTATTTTGCCATCGCTGTTTTCGGAGCTTGAAGGACCGGCATTAGGCCATATCGTTGACGAACTAACGAATGTCCCTTACCTGTCTGAAATTGTTATCGGACTGGACCGCGCGAGCCTGGATCAGTACCGCCATGCACAGGGCTTTTTCAGTCGTCTGCCCCAACACCACCGTATTTTATGGAATGATGGCCCGCGTTTAAAAGCCATCGATGAAGAGCTCCAGGCCCTGGATCTGGCGCCTAAAGAGCTTGGTAAAGGCCGTAACGTCTGGTATTGCATGGGCTATATTCTGGCCTCTAATAAAGCCGAATCGGTGGCACTGCACGACTGCGATATTATTACCTACAACCGTGACTTACTGGCACGCCTGATTTATCCGGTAGCCAACCCACAGTTTAACTATGAATTCTGTAAGGGATATTACGCCCGCGTTGCCGACGGTAAAATCAACGGCCGTGTATCACGCTTGCTGGTAACACCATTGCTGCGAGCGCTTAAGCGCACGCTGGGTGACAACGAATACATTGAATTTATGGACAGCTTCCGCTATCCACTGGCAGGTGAATTCTCATTCCGCCGCGATGTACTTAACGATATCCGTATCCCAAGTGACTGGGGACTGGAAATTGGCGTGCTGTCTGAAATGCACCGCAACTACTCGCACAACCGTTTGTGTCAGGCCGATATTGCTGAAACCTACGATCACAAACATCAGGACCTGTCACTGAACAATGAGCAAGGCGGGTTATCCAAAATGTCTATCGACATTACCAAAGCCTTGTTCCGTAAGTTAGCGACTCAGGGGCAATCATTCAGCAATGAAATGTTCCGTTCGATTAAAGCCACGTATTACCGTATTGCCCTGGATTTCATTGAAACCTATCACAACGATGCGGTTATGAATGGCCTGACACTGGATATTCACAGCGAAGAAAAAGCCGTTGAAATGTTTGCCAGTAACATTATGAAAGCCGGTCAGCATTTCCTTGAAAACCCAATGGAAACACCGTTTATTCCAAGCTGGAACCGGGTAACCAGTGCAGTACCCGACATTCTTGACCGTCTGCTCGAAGCGGTTGAAGCTGATACAGAAGAATTTAAAGGATAATCAATGACAAAACGCTGGGATTACTTACACGAAAAAATTAGTCATCATCTTCAGTTTATCTATGCAGATGTGGTTACTAGCACGCCTATAGGCGATCTGGCCACAGAGCTGATGAATACCATTGGCCTGCAAAAAGAAGATGACATAGTGATCCCCGAGCCACACAGAAACTATTGGGATGAGCAGGACATTGTCATGATCACCTACGGTGACAGCGTGGTCAACGAACACGAGTCACCGTTGTTTACCTTGTTCAGGTTTTTACACACCTACTGTAAAAGCACGATCAACAAAGTGCATATCCTGCCATTCTTTCCGTTTAGTTCTGATGATGGCTTTTCGGTAATAAACTATTCAAGTGTAAACGAATCACTGGGCACCTGGTCAGACGTACATCGTATTGCAGCGGAGTACGGCCTGATGTTTGACCTGGTGATCAACCACTGCTCGTCGCGCAGTATGTGGTTCGACAACTTTATTAAAGGCGAAGGCCCGGGCAGTGACTTCTTTTTAACCGCCGATCCAACGGCCGACTTAACAGATGTTACCCGCCCCCGCACGAGCCCTTTACTGCGTGAAACAGAAACGGCAAACGGTACCCAGCATGTATGGTGTACCTTTAGCCACGACCAGGTGGATTTTGATTTTAGAAACCCGAAGGTCCTGATCACGTTTATCCAAATCATCAAGCATTACATTGATAACGGTGCCAAATTATTCCGCCTGGATGCAGTGGCTTTTTTATGGAAAATCATTGGCACCAAGTGCATTAACCTGCCGCAAACGCACGAAGTGATCCGCTTAATGCGCACGCTGATTGAGCATGTTGACCCGAGTATTATTATTATTACCGAAACTAACATTCCCAATCGTGAAAACCTGACCTATTTTGGTAATGCCAACGAGGCCCACGCGATATACAACTTCTCGCTGCCGCCGCTGTTGGTTAACACCATGGTAACCGGTGACTGTACTTACCTGAAAAGCTGGATGATGAGTATGCCGCCGGCCCAAAACGGGACGACCTACTTTAACTTTATTGCTTCCCACGACGGCATAGGGTTACGCCCGGCTGAAGGCCTGCTGAGTGACGAGGAAATTGGTACGCTGGTGCAGTCGATGCAAAACTTTGGTGGCCGCATCTCATGGCGCTCCAGTGAGCATGGTCAGCAAAAGCCGTATGAAATTAACATTACGCTATTTGATGCCATGCAAGGCACGGTTAAAGGGCCGGATAAATTCCAGGTCGACCGTTTTTTATGTGCTCACGCTATTATGCTGGGGATGGAAGGTATACCAGGACTGTATATTCATAGTCTGCTGGGTACCTCCAACGACTACGATAAAGTGGCAAATACCGGCCAGAATCGTTCCATAAACCGCAAACGTTGGGACTATTCAGAGCTGGAGTCACAGCTGGACTCACCTTATTCGCAACATCATAAGGTGCTCACCCGTTTGTCGCAGTTAATCCGCATCCGTAAGGCACAGGAAGCTTTCCATCCTAACGCTACGCAGTTTACCCTGCAGTTAGGCGCGACTCTGTTTGGTTACTGGCGTCAAAGCCTGAATCGCAAACAAAGTATTTTCTGTATCTCGAACGTAACTGATGAAGAACAATCTATCCTGTTATCTGATCTTAACCTGATTGGCACCGATAACTGGATTGATTTAGTTACCCGTGAACAAATTGATGATGTACTGGGCTTTATTCAGTTAAAACCCTATCAAACCGTATGGTTAAGCAATATGGATTACGAAGAGTACCGAAAAAATCAGTAATTAATGTAAAGGCTCCCAAGGGAGCCTTTTTAATGCGCTGGCGAGAGCCACCGGGACTTGATTACAGCGTAGAGGGGCATCACTACAAGAAGAATATCAACAGACAGTAAGAATAAAAACATAATGGGCGAAGACTCAAAGGTGTACTCTCTGCCTCTTTGGCCACTTATAGAGCCGGTCTGTATTGCATTGAATGCAAACCATGATAAGAGAACAGCAATCAACACAGAAAAAACTGTGCCGCAGGCCCCAGTGGCTTTTTTCCCTCCTCAGGCTGCTCTAACTCTTCATCAACCGGTTCTACCGGCTCGGAATAGCCCTTAAGTGTTAACTGGGCCTTTATCGATTCTACCCGCGCCGGATAAACCTGTTTATCAATTGAGTCCAGCGCCTCACAGAGTTCATCGACTGTATAGTTTTTGTAATCCGGTTCCATATGTTGTGTTTTTATTGCTTCTCGGGCTTAAGCTTTTTCACAAGATTTAGCACCTGGCATCAGTGATAACCATATTGGTGATCATGCTTACCCGGCTTTGGCTATCGCCATCACGCAAATCAATATCAATCGTTCTGCCCCGCTGTAGCTGCTTTCTCAAATCATCGTGAACACAAACCAGGTTAAGAATAGAGGTTTTCCACTCAGCTTTGAGTTGTTGTTTATTCGGACGTTGATAGTTTGTGAGTGAAAGATCGGTACCATCAGAATAAGTAAAGACTAGTTTGATCACCGGTTGTGAAGTGCTGATGCGATTAAAAGTAATATGTTGTAATTCCGGCTCGAAAAACTGCTTTAAGGCTTCGTGGTATTTCTCATCCTGCCATTGTGGGTAATTACCGAAAAACAGGGTAAACAAAAAAGAAAAGACAAACACACCAAAAACAATGTAGCCGTATTGTTTGACAAAAGCCGCAACCGCCCACCCGGCTTTCGGTTTAAACCGGCCGGTTTTCACAACAACTAAATCCGCATAATAAACCGATGAGGATTATCCCAACGTTAATCCTGGCTGGCCGCGTCCATTGGCAACTACGCATCATCAGGGGGTTTGCTCTTCGTTGCCTCGCTTTTGTAACTCATTTTGGTACTGCCGCTCTGTAACAAACCATAAAACAATGCCAAACAGGCATCCCCCGACAGTCCATACTATGGCTCCGATAACAATATGAGCCCACTCAATATGACCTTGTTCATCAATTACATCATTAACTATAAACGTCATAAGGATAAACATTGGGACACCCAAGGCAGCAAGCCTTTCACCAGGGTAAATGTTAATGCCCCATGCTTTCTTGCTTCTTGCCAGTTTTTGAATTCCTTTTCTTTCATCGTATCTTAGCTCCCTATTAACGCTTATTCTTTGCGCCACCAGCACATCTGCCGGGATATCGCCAGGCGCAATTGTTTGCGGCAAGACGCCAGAAAAGCCATGTTACGCAGCATCTTTGTGGCTATGACCATAAAAATACCCTGACAAAGCAATCAATATAGCTTGCAGCGCAGCCGCCGGGATGACAATAAACAGATCTATCCGGATATTAGCGTGTTTAGGCAAAGAAAGCTCCAACACCAGCCAGGCACAAAGCAGCAGCATAAACATACCGGCTGAGAATACAAAAAGTAACTGACTGCGCCGGATAAACGCCGGCCTCGTGATCCTTACCGCAATAAGCGTACTAAGTGAAATAACCGGCACCATGCATATAGCAGAAAGGGCAATGAGGTAAACCGTTCGCCAGGGTTGTTCGTCACTAGTTTCAGGCACTCCGATTAAAGCGTTGCAGCCTGCCAACATAAAACAACCCGCCAATAATACGACTATTCTCACTGTGTACCTTCCATGATTTTTAAAATTATTCCACACTGATAGTTAACCGTTAGCCCAAACAATGGGTCACAGTACAGTAGGCTTATTGCTTATTGCTTAACGCCCTGCGAGCTAAATATCATTCAAACAACAAAATGCGTTGCTCAATTGAGATCTATTTCAGGGTGGTCCTTAATGCCATACATCTCTTCCATCAGCTTTTTATAAAATGCTAAAGGTGGCATGTTCATCTCGGCTCTTCTTTCGTCTACTGTATCGATATTTGCAATGGGCATAAACACTATCTCGCCATCTTCAAGATTTGCTTGGGTGCCATACCGTTGCTTTTGCCCTTTATGAATAAGTACACGGTCGGTCAATAATGCGACCTCCTGCCCCGATACGCCTTCATTATTTAAGTAGGATGTCTTTAATACCGGCAACATCTTTTCCTGAAACGCCGTGTCGGGAGAGTGCTGAATTATCAGAAAGGCCGCGCCAATACCTTCCTTGCCGACTTCATCCATAGAAAACCATTGCCGGTGTCTCAAGAGCTTTTTGAGCTTTTCCGTATTGTTATGGTCGATGGTTGATAATTTGTTGTGTAGCGCTTTCGGCGCTTCGTTCCAGCCTGCGTCGGCCAATTGCTTGCGTGCCGATTGGTCTAGTCTGGCCATTTCTAACAGATCGCTCTGTAGGCTCTGATCGATTTCAGCGAAAACCAGAAAGGGCATGAAAAGAAGAAAAGAGAGTAAGCGCATATTTTGCTGTCCTTATGAACACTTCACTGCCCTATCCGGGGCAGTAACATGTGGGCCCGAAATCAGAAAAACGCAACGCTGCCCACGAGCGTTACGATTACTCTGCAAGCCATTACAGAGGATTGATAATGGTTATTTTCTAACACCTGTCGCGGCCCCAATCAACTACGTTATTCAAGTGCGTGTAGTCTTTTGCGTATATCGTCAAGCACCAGAAAGTCACCAGGAAATACGGCGCCAACTATTGCGGCGACTAACAGCCCTAATAACCCACCGATTAAACCGCGCGCTTCAAAACCCACTGCAAATCCTGCAACCAACTTTACCCACCATGCAATTTCGAGCGAGATAGAATACAGCTTAACGACAAGTCTGGATAGTATTTCACTTGCCTTTACCTAATTGATTTCCTTTGCTTTTAACTAATTCTGCAAAAGACCAGACAACCGGGCTCACAATAACGAGCGGTTATCCGAAGCCGTAACGTCTTTTGATTTCCACTACCTCAACGCAATAAGAGGAATACCATTTTTCCTGCCCCCATTTTTGGGCTACGGCATGCTGAGCATCCTGGTGCCAGTTTTGGATATCGATTTCTGAAAGCCAGTAAGAAATCGCTATTTCTTGCTCGCCCTCTGTTACTGCAATGAAGTCCTGGCAGTTGTATTTACTGAACGCCAATTCTCGCATTGTGGCAACGGTTTCGGCGTAGCGCTGATCCTGATTGCCCGTTTTGGCTTTGAATATCACAGCAAACAATTTATAGACTCCCGGTTTAACGCATTAGCACATAACGCCACGCGATGACGCGCTTTCGTAATCTTTTAAGCTTTACCGTTAAATGCAATTACTTCTATCTCTACTAAATGGTTAGGGCTATACAGGCGTTTAACTTCGACCAGTGTAGAGCTGGGGTACTGATTGTTGGGAAATTTTTCTTTGCGAACCTTTCCCAGCTTTTTAAATGACTCAATATCAGTAGTGTAGATCACCTGCTTAACGATGTGCTCCATCCCTAAGCCCTGATCACGCAGGGTGTTCTGGATCAGGGAATAGATCTCTCTCACCTGCTCTTCCATAGTTGGCTTATCGCTAGCGATGCCAGATAAATACACGTTATTACCTGCAACAACCACTTGTGAGTAGCCTATTTCTGCTTCCCAGGGGTTGTACATCTTTCTCTTTATCTGATTGTCAGCACAGGCAGATAAACTCATCATTGCAAACAGAAACGCAAATAAAAATGTTAGGCTTCGTTTATAAAACACGCACTCTCTCCAAACAACGTATCGCCCTGATTTGGAGGCGTAAAACGTGTAGTTAAATACTGCGAAACAGCCCCTGAGATCCGGTTGACGCCACCAGGAACGGGCTATTAACGTTTGAGCGGGCCTGCAAACGGCACCTGATGGAGCATCATTCTCCCAATGGAGGCTCCCAAAGCTCGACCTTATTTCCTTCAGGGTCTATTACCCAGGCAAATTTACCAAATTCTGATTCTTCGGTTTTATCGAGGACATTACAACCTTCAGCATGAAGTGCGGTTAATAGGCCGGGCAAATTATCCACCCGATAATTAACCATAAAAGGAGACTCGCTCGGCGTGAAATTTTCACCATTCCCTATCATCCAGGCAGTGGTACCCGCGTAGGGATTTCCTTCACCATCGACCCATTTAAAGGAGGTTCCCCCCCAGGCTTGCACATCTATCCCTAGATGTTTTTTGTACCAATTCTGCAGCATCTCTGGATCTTTGGCCTTTATAAAAATGCCGCCTATTCCTGTTACCCGAGTCATGTTATCGCTCCTTAGGTGCGCTCAGTTATACATTTATGTACGAAAATGTTTTGTTACCTTTGCTTGTTAGTTTTTGTCCAGCGTTTGCATGAGGGCTAAAAGCTCGTTCATAACCAGCTCTGGCTCATCCACCTGAATAAAGTGGCCACTTTTTTCTGTCAGAACAGCCTTTCCCTGTGGAAATGCACCTGTCCAGCTTTGCCACAGTTCCCCCCACTTCTTCCTGCCTAGATCGGTAAAAAACAAATTAGCCGGATTAGTGATTTTCCTAACAGAAGCAATAACCGTTACAGGCATATCTTTAATCTGTGGATAATCAGGTAGCGGCCTTTTACTCCAAAAATCGAGATACTGGTTCGACATACCATCAGCCATATCAAAGAGTTTGATTTGAGCAATTTGCTGGTTCCCTTTTTCCAAATCAATTGCACGCATTATATCAACATCATGTTCAGAGGATGGGTCTAACATTAATAGGGCTTTTATTTGTTTTGGATATGCCGCAGCAAAATCTCGTGCAATGCTGCCACCATACGAATGAGCGACTAAAATAACAGGTTGTTTATCATTCAATTTGACTAAAAGTTCACTTGCATAGCGGGCATAATCATTCGACGTAAAATGCTGCTTTATCGCTGTTGATTTACCATTGCCTACTCTGGAATAGCGAATAACCGTTGCATACTCGGCGATTTTATTAAAAACGGAGTCCCAATCAGACATTCCGGCGCCACCACCAGCTTCCAGCAAAACAGTATGCTTAACTTTTCCCGCCACTTCGTACTCCAGCTCAAACTCGTTAACACTGAGCAGATTTGGCTGGGCAGAAAGTGAGAAAGACAACGTAATGGCAATTAGTAAGATGAACTTCAAAATTTCTCCTTAAATCACTCACGCCTTAAACAGCGAGTGACTGCAGTGTTAAGTTAGATTTTGAGTTGCTCTCGAACCGACACCAGGATTTCTCCCAACTTATTTAAACCAGTGCCGTTTTTTCCAATTCCCCAATAATAATCACCTGGTGCGTTCTCTACTATATTTTGATTACCCGTAAATAATAGTAATTCAGATAGCTTGGGGTGAGTTTTGAACTTTTTTAACACCGCGCGAAACATGATTTCTTCTTTAACTGTTTCCCAGTCTTCTCTAATTGCAACCTTTCGGCTTCGGCCCAATTCAGCCGCTTGCTTAGGTGAATGAGCAGTCCTGATTTTTTCCTGATATTCCTTGTCTTCGAATTTCTGAGCCTGAAAGTAATGCTCTACGGTTGGCCACCAGAGTCCATCTACCTCTATTCCATGTTTGGAAAAGTTTGAGAATTCACCATATGCGTCAGTTTTTGTATAAAAAAAGATGGTCATAATTAAGTACGGGTAAAACTTCCTACAAAGGGGCGATAACACATGGGCTAAAATTAGCAGCGAATTAACGCAACAGGTGTATTAATTGACTTGTTATGTGCCAGCACACTTTTACTGCTGCCATAGCTTTACGGTGCCCAATAAATAAAACGTACCATAGATACAGCAAATAATTGAACTTATTACCCAAAACGTCATTGAATTTTGATGTACCACCGGGTCTGACGTAAGAAAGGGGCCAATTAAGCCAGCGACACCGCGCACCAAATAGATAGCAGTAATTAAAACCAAACCTGTTTTAAGTAGCGGAAATTTAAATATCACACCGGCACCAGATAAAGCATACAAGCCCCAACCAGCAAGAATTGCAGCAATGACTAATGTGGCAATGGTTGGATATGGGTCCCCCTGAGCAGCGAGTTGAGCCATTCTTTGACCAGCCCCAAAAAAGAGATACCAGTCCGGGCCACCAAAAATACAACTAATGTGTAGCAGTGCAGCTAGTAAGCTTAAACTGCCAGCGATTATTAACGGTTTATTCCTGCGCATTCAAAATCCTTTTGGCACATAACGCCCTGCTTAAGGGCGGAAATAAATGGGCAATAAGGAGGAACACCTTGAGGCAGCCCATGTGTTTGCGCCCCATTGCGCCGGCAGTAAATTATCAGGCTTGCTGCCAACTGAAATAATGCTTATTCGAAGGCCTAAAATCAACTAAGAATCTAACGCCTATACTCGGAGGCAGACCACGCAAAAGGCTGTCGCGACTTTCATTTTGCCAGGCGCTCGAAAGTACTTTCCGGTAAACCAGATTTTAGGATGTACTGGTATACTGTCATTCTTTAGTAATTTCCAGCAATTGATAACGCTCACGCTCTAAGCGTATGTTCAGCTGCTTGAAGTTGCTTAATTCCGCAGCGTGCTGGCCCTCACCCTCTGGATAATTTACAAACATTATGACGGTTTCTGCACTTTTATGACCCTCTGGCAATAGTACCGAACTTATTACTGAAGACGGCGCTATCTCGAAGCTAGCTAAGAGGACTTGCTGCTGATAAATCATCATAAGTTGCTGTTTGTTAGCAAACCATTCAGGTCCGCTTAACGATGTTAATTGCGGCAACAGTGTTGAATCACTAATAAACAGTAAATCCAAAGCCACCGGCATAGAACGATTAGCGTTGGCCGTAGCCTCAATACTCACTTCTCTTAAGGAGTTACTGCGCATGGCGGAGCAACTTGCTAGCAGAACAACGATTAACAACAAAGATAGGTATTTTATTGCCTGGTGCATTAAGAATTTCATTTTGCTGTGTCCACTGTAAAATGAGTTTCCCCTAGAGGTGCTGGTATTTCGCTTTAAAACGGCGCATCATTTTAGGCTACGTGGCAGGCTTAAATACCGAGCGAATTGCAGGATGCCTACGTATATTTGCCCCTAGCGAGTGTTAATGCGTTTGTATGGATAATTGACGCTAAGCTTTCTTACTTTTTTCCATAAAGCCAACCACCTAACCCAGCGCCAATGAGAAGCCCCATATAACCATACATAGCCGGAATATTAATTTCCTTAGTCGCAACAATTAAGATTCCCGACAAACCCGCCATTAGCCAAGCGATCATTTCAAATCTCGAGAATTCTTTACTGAAAATTGATTTGTTGTTGCCATCCGTGTTCATTTTATTTCCTTTTCATATAACGCTAAGCTTTGGCGCGCAGGAGTGGGGCTATATTCGTAAAACGGCCCCGTATATGCGTCCCACGAGCGCTAACGAGTGACTTTATTTGCTTGTTATATAGCAAGACCTCGGAACCTACTTAAGACCTTTTCATCGGGTATTTGACAATGCTTTGTACCACCGAACAGCTTAATGCGATTCCGGGCAAAAACTTTGTAGAAAAAGTCTCTAAATGAGCTCGGCACGATTTTAAATATACCGAATAAAAACCAGAACCCAGCTAGGTCTTTAGCTATTTCTAGTGCAGCGCCCGACCACAGAAAGACTTGCCCGTTTTTAACCAGCATAAAAGTATCAACACCTACGGTATCGACTTTATAGCGTTCGATAACTTCTTGTGCATATTCTGATTGCATTGGTGAGAATATAAACCGCTCGGTTTTGTCGCGCTTCAAAATAAATGCAACTGCTCCATTACAAAAGTTACACACACCATCGTAAATAACCAAGTCCTTGTCTTCCACTGAACTACCCCGTGATAAGATGCCTCGTTTAAGGGGCAGAAACATAGAGGCTAAAATACGAAGCAGCCTATGAGTTTGTGTCCCAGCGAGCCTGCGAGCAACTAAAGCAGT
>NZ_BAAJLP010000035.1:0-58533 GCF_057547795.1 Alteromonas sp. 4NH20-0104
ATTATCTCGGCTAATGTATTCTGACCCCATTATTGGACCTCATCATTGCTTAGGCAGTAGCATGTTTACTGCGCAGTCACACATTTCATCGATATGGCTGGAGTCGGCGTACACGCCGTCGGTAACCAGTTTTGCCAGGCCGTGCAGAGTCGCCCAGATCACCTGAGTCTGACGCAGCGCTGGTTTATCGGCCAGCAGCAAACCCTGTTGCTGCCAGTGGGTAATTAGGCTCAGCATATATTGAAAGGCCGGGTAGGCCACGTCTTTCAGTTCATCGTCGGCCAGATCGTTTTTCCAGATAGGGCGGCCAAACATTAAGTCGTAAAGCTGCGGATGTTTTACCGCCCAGTGAACATAGCCATGCACAAACTGTTTCATCCGTACTGGCGCAGGGACGGACTCATCACCGCCGGATTCAGAGGTCATTGCAATCCAATTGGCGAAACCATTAGCGGCTACCGCATTAAGCAGCGCGTTCTTATCACGAAAATGATGGTACAGCGCTGAGCGGGAGACACCCACGTCGTCGGCCAGTTTGCGTAATGAAAGGCCTTCTATGCCCTGGTTTTCAATACGGGCCGACGCGGCGTCTAATAGCGCCGAGCGTAAATCGCCATGGTGATAAGTTTGATTGCCGGCTGACGGCATGTTGCTTCCTAAGATTGTCACAATTGCTGACTAGCATAATCTTTATCTTGACAGTGTCAAATTATAAGCCTATCTTGACACTGTTCAGTTTAATGAAAGGTTAATAAAAGGGGCACTCATGTCGCAGGCAACCGCTGCAAATCAACACCAGTCGTATCCGCATTTATTCGAACCACTGGATTTAGGCTTCACTCAGCTAAAAAACCGTATTGTTATGGGCTCCATGCATACCGGTTTGGAAGAGATGCCTAACGGACACGTTCACATGGCTGAGTTCTATGCTACCCGGGCCAAGGGCGGTGTGGCGTTGATGGTTACCGGCGGTATCGGGCCTAACCAGGAAGGCGGCGTACACATTAAAACCAAGATGCTCGACAGCGATGAAGCGGTGGAGCACCACAAAATGGTGACCGACGCGGTGCACGCCAACGGGGGCAAGATTTGTATGCAAATTCTGCATACCGGCCGTTATGCCTACAACCCCAATCTGGTAGCGCCTTCTGCCTTACAGGCGCCGATTAATCAGTTCAAACCCCGAGAGCTAACCAGCGAAGAAATTGACGGGCAGATTAACGATTTTGTTGAAACCGCCAAACGGGCCAAAGCTGCCGGTTACGATGGCGTTGAAATCATGGGGTCTGAGGGGTATTTCCTCAATCAGTTTATTGCGGCCCGAACTAATCATCGAAGTGATGAATGGGGCGGAGATTACCAAAACCGCATCAAGTTGCCAGTGGAAGTAGTGCGCCGGGTACGCGAGGCTGTAGGTGAGGCGTTTATTATCATTTACCGGTTGTCCATGCTCGACCTGGTGGAAGGCGGCTCCACTTACGATGAGGTGGTTACTCTTGGGCAAGCGATCGAAAAAGCCGGTGCGACCATTATTAATACCGGGATTGGCTGGCACGAAGCGCGTATCCCGACGATAGCCACAAAAGTGCCACGGGCAGCGTTTACCTGGGTGACGGCTAAATTTCGCAAGGCACTGAGTGTTCCGGTGATCACGTCTAACCGTATTAATACCCCAGAAGTGGCCGAATCAGTGCTGGCAAGGGGCGATGCCGATATGGTGTCTATGGCCCGGCCATTCCTGGCAGACCCGGAATTTGTTAATAAGGCGCAAACCCAGCGCAGCGATGAGATTAATACCTGTATCGGCTGTAACCAGGCTTGCCTGGATCATATTTTTGCCGGCAATCTCACCAGCTGTTTGGTTAACCCGTTTGCCTGTCATGAGCTGATGTACAAAATGAAGCCGGCCGAATCGCCGAAAAAAGTGGCAGTTGTTGGCGCCGGTCCGGCAGGACTGGCCGCCGCTACCACAGCAGCCAAACGCGGGCACAGTGTGGTGTTGTTTGATGCGGCCGCAGAAATTGGCGGGCAGTTTAATATTGCCAAGCAGATCCCCGGTAAGGAAGAGTTCTATGAAACCCTGCGGTATTTTAAGCGCCAGTTGGAGCTGCTTAATGTCGAGGTGAAGCTAAATACTCAGGTCACCGCACAAACGTTAAACGAACAAGGCTTTGACGAAGTATTACTGGCTACCGGTATTGTGCCGCGGACACCTGCTATCGAAGGTATCGACCACAGTAAAGTCATGACTTACCTCGATGTGCTGCGGGAGAAAAAACCGGTAGGCGCTAAAGTGGCCATTATTGGTGCCGGTGGCATTGGCTTTGATACTGCGGAGTATTTAAGTCACGGTAAGTCAGTGCCCAGTCAGGATATTGCCTCCTTTATGCGCGAGTGGGGGATTGATATGACCTTCTCAGCCCGTGGCGGCGTGGAAGGTATGCAGCCGCAACCGGAGCCTTCTCCACGGCAAATCGTGTTACTGCAGCGTAAGTCCAGTAAAGTGGGTGCGGGCCTGGGTAAAACCACCGGCTGGGCACACCGCCTGGGCTTGCAAATGAAAGGGGTAAAAATGATCCCGGGCGTGCAGTATCATAAAATTGATGATGACGGTCTGCATGTCACGGTGGGTGAGGAACAACAAGTGCTTGACGTGGATAATGTGATCATTTGTGCCGGTCAGGAGCCGCAACGGGCGTTGGTAGAGGGTCTTACCTTGCCTTATCACCTTATCGGTGGCGCCGATGAAGCGCTGGAGCTTGATGCCAAACGGGCCATCGAACAGGGCACCAAAGTGGCCATGGCTATCTAAAAATTAAAGGGGTCAGAGTCCATTATTATCGATAATGGACTCTGACCCCTTTATTCCCTGACGGTTACTCCACGTCTATTCGCTTTCCTTTCATACGCATTAGCGTACCGTCTTTATCGATAATATGGTGCTTAAGCGCGCCTGCAATATGCAATACGATACAAGCTATCAGCAGATAACCTACTATTTCGTGGACTTCCTCTGCCATTTCACCCAGCTGGGCGTTGCGCGGGATAACATCCTGCGGGTTGGCCGGATCGTGATTGGCAGGAATTAAGTCGATACCGAATAGCGGCACGTTGTGGCCACCCATCGACGACATAATGACACCGGAAATGGGCATTATCAGTGTGCCCAGAATAAGTACCCAGTGCACGATATGGGCCAGTTTATGTTCCCAGACTTTATAGTTGCCCGCCGCCACAGGCCAGCCGTTTTTCATCCGCCAGTAAACCCGGGCCAGCGCCAGTGCCAGTACGATCACGCCGAAGGATTTATGCAGGCCATACAAGCTATAGTCTTTATTTTCGGTCATGTATATGCCGACGGTCAGCAAGGCAATCATCAGCAAAGCGACTGCCCAATGCAGTGAGATGGTGATTTTACTAAATTGCTGTCGGGTGTCTTTCATCATTGTAAATTCTCATGTGGCAGAAAAAGTGTAAGGATTATTTTGACTTAGCCTGAAGGACAGGATGCTTCACGCCATCTACAAGTAGATGACAAATCGCAAACCAGCGCAATAGAAAAATAGTAAAAACTATGAGGTCTGTAGTGCTATTGGTCGTTGCTATTCAGGGGAAATTATAAAAATAACACCACCAGCCCCGTTTATTGTTTTCGGACAATAAACATTGCCAGCCATTAAGTATCATGAAATGAGTAGCCCAAAGTTGCAACCTCGATCAGCGCCAGGCGCGACGGCAGTGGACCCATTATTATGCTTGAGATATTTACCCGTTTTGCCGACTGGCTGGCCTATACCGTATTGGGATTGTCAGCTGAAACAAAACTGGGTGATGCGGTACATTTTTTCATTGAAGATATCAGCAAAATTTATGTTTTGCTGGTGGTGATGATCTATCTGATTGCATTAATACGGGCAGCGCTTAATGTCGAACGGGTCCGCGATTACCTGGCGGGAAAGAACAAAGGCATTGGCTATGTGCTGGGCAGTCTGTTCGGAGCCGTCACGCCGTTTTGCTCCTGTTCCAGTATTCCGGTCTTTCTGGGGTTTACCTCGGCGGGCATCCCGGTGGGGATTACCATGGCATTTTTGCTTACTTCTCCGTTAATTAATGAAGTGGCAGTGCTGCTGTTGCTGAGTCTGGTGGGCTGGAAAATAACGCTGATGTATGTCCTGATTGGTATGATGACAGGCATCCTCGGTGGTGCCTTCCTGGACTCGATCAAAGCCGAACGATGGCTCCGCGACTTTGCTCTGAAGGCGTTACAAAAAGCCCGGCAAGCACCCGTCAGCAATTCACAGAGCGAGCAACCCTCCCTGACTCTCAAACAACGTCACCAGTTTGCCAAACAAGAGGCGCTGGATATCTTTAGCCGGGTCTGGAAATGGGTACTTATTGGCGTTGGGTTAGGGGCCGCTTTGCATGGCGTGGTACCGGATGGCTGGATTGCGCAGCATTTTGGGGAGGGGCAATGGTGGTCGGTACCCGCTGCGGTGGTGTTGGGCATACCGCTTTACTCTAATGCTACCGGTGTGATCCCGGTAATGGAAAGCTTGCTGGTAAATGGCCTGCCAGTGGGAACCACCATCGCCTTTTGCATGAGTACCGTGGCGGCCAGCTTTCCGGAATTTATCTTACTCAAACAAGTGATGCAGTGGCGCTTGCTGAGTTGTGTTTTCGTGATGCTGCTGGTGTCGTTTACCCTGGTGGGTTGGCTATTAAATGCCTTAGCAGCACTTATGTGAGGTGACTAATGAAAGATATTAAAGTATTGGGCAGTGGTTGTGCAAAATGCACTAAAACCGCCGAACAGTTACAAAAACTAGCGCAGGAAATGAACATCGAGGTAACTGTGAGCAAACAAACGGATCCTCAGGTGATCATGGAGTACGGTGTAATGAGTACCCCTGCGGTGGTCGTTGACGGCCAACTGGTTCACAGTGGCTCTATTCCGCAAACCGAACAAATGAAAGCCTGGCTCACCCGCTAAGGCGGCCTGGGTCAGGGGGCACTGTTGTCGCGAAGAGTGAGCAACAGCTCAGCGGTAGTTTGATCAAGCTGGAAATGAAACTGTTTTAATACGTTCATACCCAGTAGGCCATCGGCTTGTTGTAAAGCGTCCTCGGGCATCACAAATACGCCAATATTGCTGAGCTTGAACGGGCCCAGGGTCATACTCTCAATACGTACCAGTGGCGAACGGATAGTGCCGCCTGCCGTGCGCACATCGAACAATCCTATTACGTCGACCTGATTAAATCGCCGCAACGCTTTATACAGCTCAAAGCTGATGGCCGTGCTGCTCGCGCCGGTATCCAGTAACAGCGCTGCCGGCCGGTTAAGCATTTCGGCATTGGCAATGTACTGATCGCCATAGCGAGTCAGTGCCAGTCGCGTAACTGGTGTCTGCGCTGTGGCCGTAGGGCTTTCCGCGGTGTCCTGTAAGCCAGGTGCCTGACCGGGTAAAAAACGCTGGCGTAAACTGCGGGCACCGGCATTACTGGTGCTTAAATTCGCCAGCACATCTTCCATCAGGGTGAATTTCTGTTGCCGGGCGTAGGCTTCAGCGAGCTTTAGCGTCAGCGTTTGGTCGGTGCTGTTGAGCTGAAATAAAGGCTCTAAAAACTGTGCCAGCATATCCCAGTCACCGGCGTTATACAGCGCGGTGATGGTGCTCTTTATTAGCTCAGCCGTTCTGTTTTGCAGTGTTTCAAGCTGAGCACGATTAAACACGCTGAGCTCTTGCATGGCATAAAAGTGAGTCACGGCCACACTGAGGGGCTCGGTAGCCAGAATATAATCGGCTTCCAGTAACAACAGTTCGGCAGAGTCGGGGCTCTCGCGCAGAGCGTCAATTAAAAAGCGTTCCACCCGGGCAAAATTGCCTTGTTCCAGCCACTGCCGAACGGTATTGATGTGGGGGGCTGGTGTTTCTTCTTGCTCGGTTTGAAAGTTGGGCGCTGACTGCTGCACTGCTGAGGCCAGCGGTTTTCTCACGCTGTCTGCCGTTACCGTAGTGGCTGGTTGGCCCGGGGGGCGTTCAACGGCAGTGGGCGCTGGTACAGGCCAGAGTAAATACACATTAAGGCTGACTGATACCAGTAGACAAAGAGTAACAAGCAGAGCATAGCGCGACACGGATTAATCCGCCTGGCTGGCCAGGCAAGCTGGCAGATAAACATCAACAAACGCCTTTGGCATTCGGGTGGGAGCACCGGTAGCCAGCGTTACGCAGGCAAACTGAGTGTGCCCCCGGTATACTGTTTCGCCGTCACTTTCCCGGATGTACTGAAATTCGCGGGTAAGTGTTATTTTGCCATCGCACCGGGTGATCCAGGTGGCACAGTGCAGGGTGTCGCCCAGTAAAGCCGGTTTTAAATAATTTAATTCGTGACGGAATATTACCATGCCGCGGCCGGCCTGCTGGTAATGTTCAAACCCCAGTCCCAGCGCTCTGGAATGGGCCCAGGCGAGTTTTTCCTGCTGGCTTAAATAGGCCACGTTGTTCACGTGATGGTAATGATCAATATCCTGGGGCTGTATTTCCCATGTGCTGGTAAAAGGCGCCGGATACTGCCAGTCAAAAAGGTCAGACATAGGGGAGCGGATTCTCTTCAGTCAGGTTTATATCAGGGTCGAGCAGTTTTTGGTTGAGCGCCGTTTCGGTGGCAATCACCGGCTCGATAAAGGCGTTTACATTACCGAGGTCTTTAAAGGCAACGAACCCGCGCTGCAAAAACTCATGCATACTCAGCAAGCCGGCCATTTTAGCCGGGCGACGTGAAAGTTTAATTAACAAGCCGATGCCGGGAATTTTCACCACATCGGCTAACTGTTCGCCCAACCCGGCCACAATTTGGATCTGTTGGGCCCGATCTTCGCCGCGTCCCACCTCGCGATAGGCCCGGGCATAACTATCCCGGTTAAGTGGTGCACCTGCCAGACTCTGTGCCACGGCCATGTCCAAATCAAACGACAGGGCATTAAGCCAAAGCGCTTGTTCGATGGCATGCATGGCTTTGTTGGGCAGGGCTTTGGCGAGTTTGGGGATCACCCGCATCAGGTCGGCATCACGCTGACTGAAGTCTTTTGGCCCGTACAGCTCATCAACAAAAAAGCCCATGGCTTTGGCGTAAGAGGGCTTTTGAGCCAGTTTTGCATGGGTGGCGAGTAATCGTTGACACTGCCATTCCTGCAGCGCCTGAATAGGCGCTAATAACTGCATTTGTTCTGCCAGACTTCGCCGGGCATTAACCTGGCGTAAATGGGCAATAATTTGTTCAACCACACGGCATCCTTGTAGCTTAGCGATCAACTTTATGTCATGTCGCCGCTTATGTTACCTCAAATAGGGGGAGCCGTACCATGGGCTGTAACAGGCAGTGCAGTTAATCCGCCGTTTTCTTGCTGGCTAATAACAGGTAGATGGCGGCTGCCGTAAACACCCCTACAAACCAGGCATAACCATAAAGAGTATCGAAAATTGGCGGTACGGCGTCTAATAACCCCGCGGCGTGCAGAAAACCGGGTAAGCTAGGCAAAATGCCAAGCAACAGGGCGATTACGCCAGCCAGGTTCCAGCCATTGTTGCTGCCGTACTCTGAATTATGCATGAATAGCGCATCAACGTTTAACCGACCTTTGCGCAGTAAAAAGTAATCCGCCAGCAACACCCCGGCAATGGGGCCAAGTAATGCAGAGTAGCCGACCAGCCAGACAAATAAGTAGCCGCCGGCGCTTTCCAGTAGTTTCCATGGAAAGATGGCAATACCAATCCCCGCAGTAATATAACCGCCCATTTTGAAACTGATACTTTGCGGGCGCAGGTTTGAAAATCCGTAAGCCGGTGCCACTACGTTAGCGGCCAGATTAGTGGTAAGAGTAGCCAGTGCAAGGGCAGCCAGCGCCACTACCACACTCATGCCGCCCATTTTGCCTGCCAGCACCACCGGATCCCAGATTGCCTCACCGTAGATGGTAACTGTGGCCGAGGTAACGGCAACGCCAATAAAAGCAAATAAAGCCATGGGGAGTGGTAAGCCAATTGCCTGGCCGATGATGTGCGCCTGCTGGGTTTTGGCAAACCGGGTAAAGTCGGGAATATTCAGCGCCATGGTGGCCCAAAAGCCAACCATCGCCGTCAGGCCCGGTCCGAAAACCGCCAAAAACTGGCCTTCTCTGGCGCCGCCTGTGACAAATTGTGAGGGCGTCGACAGCATTTCACCAAACCCGCCGGCCATTACATATGCCCACGCCAGCAATGCCAGACCTATTCCAATAAGGAAAGGCGCAGCATAGGATTCCAGACCGCGAATAGCCTGGGTTCCATAGCGGATGAATACCACATGCAGCAGCCAGAATGCGATAAAACAGACCACCTGCGCGATATCGATGCCCAGCCAGGGCAGAGGAGCGCCTGTCAGTACATTGTTGGTCAGGGCGTTAACGATGACGTAAATAGCTGAACCCCCTACCCAGGTTTGAATGCCAAACCAGCCACAGGCGACTAAGCCTCTGGCTAAGGCCGGGATCCGAGCGCCTCGGGTGCCAAAGGAGGAGCGCAGTAATACCGGAAATGGCACACCGTAGCGGGCCCCGGCATGACCAATAAGGAGAATTGGGATAAGCACAATTACATTGCCTAACAGCACGGTGCCCACCGCCTGCCACCAGTTCATCCCTTCAGACACTAATCCTGCCGCCATCATGTAGGCGGGGACACAAACCACCATGGCAATCCAGAGCGAGGCGAAATGGTGCCAGGTCCAGGTACGTTCAGCCACCGTGGTGGGGGCTAAATCAGGATTCCATAAATCGCTGTCGTACTGCTGCTGAATCGGTGGCTGTTCCATAAAGCGCCTCGCAGGTTAAACACCAGGTTAGGTTAACTGGGAAATGAGAAACTCACGCCCTCTCTTACGCCGCTGGATGGCCAGCGTTGTGTGATGGTTTTTCGTTTAGTGTAAAACCGCACGCCATCGGGTCCGTAGGCGTGTAAGTCGCCAAACAAGGACCGTTTCCAGCCGCCAAAACTGTGGTAGGAAACCGGCACCGGCAAGGGCACGTTGATGCCCACCATCCCCACTTCGATATGGTCTGAAAAATAGCGCGCAGCTTCACCATCGCGGGTGAATATGCAGGTGCCATTGCCATACTCGTGTTCGTCAATCAGTTGCATAGCCTGCTGCATGGTGTTGATCCGCAGCACTTGTAATACCGGGCCAAATATCTCCGCCCGGTAGCTGTCCATTGACGGCAGGACCCGATCAATCAGTGTAGCGCCCACAAAAAAGCCCTGCTCGAAGCCGGGGACACTGAAGCGCCGTCCGTCGACCACTACTTTAGCACCTTGTTCTTCGGCGCTGGTAATATACTGCTCGACCCGGCTTTTATGCTGCGGGGTAATCAACGGGCCAAAATCGTTGCGCGGATTGTTATAACAGCCTACCTGCAACGTTGCCATGGCCGTTTTGAGCTTACCAATCAGCGCATCTGCGGTGTTATCTCCCACGGCAACCACCACCGATAACGCCATACAACGTTCACCGGATGAACCAAATGCAGCGCCGAGTAACTGATTGGCCGCATTTTCAATATCGGCATCAGGCATTACGATAGCATGATTTTTTGCGCCTCCCAGGGCCTGGCAACGCTTGCCCCGGGCGTTGGCGGTCTGGTAAATGGACTCAGCTACCGGTGTGGAGCCAACAAAACTAACTGCTTTGACACGCTTGTCATCCAGCAGCGTATCAACCGCTTCCTTATTGCCGTTAACAACATTCATTACACCGTCGGGTAATCCGGCCTCCGTGAGTAATGCTGCCAGATACATAGCGCAGCTCGGATCACGCTCTGACGGTTTTAACACAAAGGTATTGCCGCAGGCGATCGCTAACGGGAACATCCATAGCGGCACCATCGCCGGAAAATTAAAAGGGGTTATACCTGCAACAACGCCTAAGGGCTGAAACTCACTCCAGGCATCAATGGCCGGGCCGACGTTTTTGCTGTGCTCGCCTTTTAACAACTGCGGTGCTGCGCAGGCAAATTCAACGTTTTCAATACCCCTTTGCAATTCGCCGGCTGCATCATGGCCTATTTTGCCGTGCTCCTGGCCAATCAGTTCGATGAGAGTGTCGGCATGAATTTCCAGCAATTGCTTAAATTTAAACATCACCTGGGCCCGTTTATTCACCGGCGTATTTCGCCACGCAGAAAAGGCCTTCTGCGCAGCACTGATGGCCTCTTTTACGGTTGTCGCTGATGCCAGCAGCACCTGTTTTTCTGCCTGCCCGGTAGCCGGGTTAAACACATCCTGCATATAGCCTTGCGGCGTGCAGGTAGAGCCGTTAATAAAATGACCTATAACTTTCATTTTGTCCCTTATTTGTTGCCGTACCGCGGTGACTGACCGCGCTTTCCCTGTTAACAGCCCATTATGTGAAAATGGCTGTGCTGCCTGTGTATCAATGCTATGTCAGCGTATGGTAGCCGCGCTGGTAATACAGCAGTGCGCCGGTATCCGGTTGCTCCTGAATGGCGACTACCTGGCAATAAAAAACGTCGTGAGTAGCGACACTTTTGACATCAATAATGCGGCAATCAAAGATCACTGCGGCATTGCTAAGTACGGGGGAGCCGGTGCTCAGCGTTGACCAGTTGCCCTGTGAAAAGCGTTCTGCCATGGGCGCGCGTCCGCCAAACAGATTTGATAAGGCGTCCTGCCCGGCGGCCAGGGTGTTCACCGCCAGATGCCGGCTCTGGCTGAACGCCTGATGGACCGACGACTGGCGGTTCAAACACACCAGTAAGGTTGCCGGGTCGTCACTCACGCTGCAGACGGCCGTAGCGGTAAAGCCTGCGGGCGTGCCATGATTGCTGGTGGTTACGATATTCACTGCGGCGGCAACACTGGCCATACCCTGGCAGTATTGTTGCGCTGTAACGGTGCCGGCGTTTGTTTCTTTTGTTTCAGTTAAGGCACTGAGAGTCATAGGGTTTCCTTATTAAAGTACTTTGCAGGCATCGTTGAAATTTAACCGCGGCAGGCGTTGGTGTACCTTGTCCGGGGCACCCACGCCAATATTGATCAGAAAGTTCACTTTCCAGCTGCTGTCGGCAAAAAACGTTTCATTTAATTTGTCGGGATTAAATCCTGACATCGCGCCGGTATCCAGGCCCAGTGCCCGGGCTGCAATTAACAGGTAGGCGCCTTGCAAAGAGCTGTTACGCATGGCGGTTTCATAGGCCGCTTCAGGGCTCGATGTAAACCAGCTTTTGGCATCCGCATAAGGAAACAGTGTGGGCAGCTGGTCATAAAATTGTGCATCGTACGCCACGATAACGGTGCAGGGAGCACTCATGGTTTGCACTACATTCCCGCTGGATAAACAGGGCTTAAGTTTTGCCTTTGCGGCCTCGGAAGTAATAAAAACAAACCTCGCCGGGCAGCAGTTTGCTGAGGTGGGACCCAGCTTAGTCAGCTCGTACAGTTGTTGAATTACTTCGTCGGGAATGGGTTTATCCTGCCAGTTTGAGTGACTATGAGCCTGGCTGAATAGCTGTCCCAGAGCGGCGTCGTTGAGTGGTGTATTCATGATAGTTCCTTATCAGGCGCTTTATCGTTGTGGTGGAATTTATCGAGGTGGGCCTTAAGTACGGTATTGCATTGGTCTGCTACCGTTACCGTTGACGCATGGCCGCCATAATCGAGTAACGATAAGTTCGCGTTGGGTAAGGCATCGGCCAGTAACGCTGAGCAATACCAGGGCACCAGCATGTCATCTTTGTTGGCCAGCACCAGAGTGGGGGTGTGTATCGCAGGCAGCTGCGCGTGCATGTCGAACTGGCTCAGTGCGCCTATTCTGGCCAGTAAATTATCCTCATCAGGAAAATGCGCTGCCAGATGACTTTCTTCCTGTTTCAGCTGTTCAGCATGGTGGGCAATCCAGTCCGGCGGATAAAGCAACAGGGCCTGCATTTGCAGAAAAGTCGCCTTCGGGCAATTAGCCAGGATGGCTTTGCGGATATCAAAACAGCGCAGCGTATGCGGGTTGGGGGCACTCCAGGCGTTTATCAGGGTCAGGCTCAGAACCCGTTGCTCCGCGTGTTTGGCCAGCGATAGCCCCACCAGTCCGCCTAAGGCATGACCAACAAAATGACAGGTTGTTACAGCCAGCTTTTCCAGTAAGGTGACTACTTCATCACGCATGTGCTCAATGCTATAAGGTGAGGGCAGGGGGGCCGGACTTCGCCCGGTGCCTTTGTGGTCGTACAGGATAATCCGGTAGTCATCTTTTAAGGCGGCCAACTGCGGTTGCCAGAAGTTGGCTGAGCCCCCTAAACCGGCGCTAAACACCAGTGTTGGGGCCTGTTCAGCGGTATTGCCATGGATTTCGTAATACATGACTAGCCTATGTGTGCGATGCTGGCTATTTCAACCAGGGCTTCAGGCTTTACCAGACCAACCTGAATGCAATACCGGGCGGGCTTTTCGCCGGGAAAATACTCGGCATAGACTTTATTTACTGCCGCATAATTGTCCCAGTCGGTAATCAAAATCGTATTAAAGGTGACGTCGTCCATCGTCCCGCCGGCTTCTTCAACTACCCCTTTGATAGTCTCCAGTACATGGCGGGTCTGGGCTTCTGCATCGCCTACATGTACCACGTTATTTTCTTTATCAAAGGGTAGCGTGCCGGATACATACAACACATTATCGGCCATTGAACCGGGTACAAACGGTGCAATGGGGTTACCTGTCCCTGGTGGAATGATTGACGTTTTACTCATGGTGTTATTCCTTAAACTGATGCGTTGGTTGAATGAGATGAAGCAAATAATTCACAAAAATCGCTAACGGTGGATACCCAGCCAAAAAAGGTTTCAATGTTAAACAGCGCGGCTTGCTGGATCGCAGGGGGGCCGGCCTGGTGAGTGGCATCGGCCAGGACCACACCAAAATATTCCAGAAAGAAGCCGTCCCGCAGGGTCGATTCCACGCAAACGTTGGTTGCAATACCGGTGAAGACCAGGTTTTTAATGCCGCGGCTGCGCAGGATGCTGTCCAGACTGGTGTTGTAAAAACCACTGTAGCGGGGTTTGGCAATCACGATATCGCCGGGCTGGGGGGAAAGCTGGTCAACCAATTCGTAATCCCAGCTGCCTTTGGCCAGTAATGTACCCATGAGTTCAGGGTGTTTACGCATGGTTTTCAGCGCGTTGGACTTATACCAGTTGGGTGAGCCGGGCCCTCCGGCTTCCTGATACTGCTGGTCCCAGCCATTTTGGAAAAATACGATGGGCATGCCTGCTGCTCTGGCGGTATTGATTACTTTAAGCGTGCTTTCTATGACCGGCCCGGTGGCCGACACATCAAAGCCGGCTTTATCCAGATAGCCGTCCTTGCTGGCATAGGCATTTTGTAAATCCACCACAATCACGGCAGTCAGAGCCGGATCCAGGGCGAGTGGTTCAGGTTTGGCTGGCAATACCGGCACGCCGGGGGCCGGGGCTTTGTCGGCCTGAAAATAGCCGGCTATCTCTATGGGCTGGTTGGCTGACATCAGGCGGCTCCTGACGCATCATAAAGATGCTGACGTGACTTCATCAACGGTTGAATCTTGTTACCAAAGTCATCCATCCCCTGAATAAAGTCATCGAAGGTCAGTAACACGCCTTCACAGCCGGGCACGGTGTCAATTTCATCGAGCATGGCGGCCACGGAGGCATAAGAACCAACCAGCGTGCCCATATTCAGGTTTACCGCAGATGTTGGGTCGGTCATATCCCGGACATTGGTATCTTTCCCTGATTTTTTATCGGCGGCGCCCTGTTGCGACATCCAGTCGAGTGCAGCCTGATCTTTCCCCGCTTTGTAGTGCTCCCACTTTGCCATGGCTTTTTCATCGGTTTCATCGGCGATAATCATGATCAGTACCGCTGAGGTCACGGTGCGTTGTTCTTTATCGGCCGCGGCAATGAGTCGTTCAGCGGTGGGGGCAAACGCGGTGGGGGTATTGAGCCCTTTACCAAAACAAAAATTGTAGTCTGCGTGTTTTGCCGAAAAGCCCATGCCGGCGGCACTCTGGCCAGCGCAGATTAGCGGGATCTTACCCTCGGGTTTAGGCAGCATACAGCAGTCGTCCATTTGAAAATGTTCGCCTTTAAAATCACTTTTACCGGTTTCCCACAGTTCTTTGACGACAGTGATATATTCTTCGAGATACTCGTAACGATTGCCGAAGAACTCATCGCCGGGCCACATGCCCATTTGTGAATACTCAGGTCGCTGCCAGCCGGTAACCAGGTTGACGCCAAAACGGCCGTGGGAGATAGAGTCTATGGTGGCTGCCATACGCGCCATAATGGCAGGGGGCAGCACCAGTGTTGCTGCGGTGGCATATAGTTGGATTTTGCTGGTCACAGCGGCCAGCCCGGCCATTAAGGTGAATGACTCGAGATTATAATCCCAGAACTCAGTTTCGCCGCCAAACCCGCGCAACTTGATCATTGAAAGGGCAAAGTCCAGCCCGTAGTGTTCTGCTTTCAGTACGATTTCCTTATTTAAATCAAAGGAAGGTTTGTACTGCGGTGAATTTTTTGAAATCAGCCACCCATTATTGCCAATTGGAATAAATACGCCTATATCCATTTTCATTCTCGCTTCGTTGCTTAGGTTTGAAACGTCAGCTGAGTTCGTCCTCCCGGTCGAGCCGTGTTACTGACAGCGTGCAATAATCGTACAGCAGGAAGTGCGCCAATATTTTTAGTTGCTAAATATCATATGGTTATGTTTTTGTTAAGGTCGAAGTTGGACCAATTGGTCCAATTTGGTTCACTTCCACAAAGGCAACTGATCGCTTCTGGTGCAATTTCTTTGTGGCAGAAAATGCATTACTCTGCGGCATAAGCAATTTAAGGTGAGACAAGCGAAGCGCATGACTTCTTCGAATAATGATCCAGTTAAGCCGGAAAAATCCCCGCGGGTGTTTAAACCCGACACGCAGAAAAAACGTCAGGAAGCGTTAAAAAACAAACGCAATCGCATTATGAGTGCGGCGTTAATGCTTTTCTCTAAACATGGCGTGAACGGCACCACCGTAGAGCAAATTGCCGAGGCCGGTCAGGTATCAAAATCGAATTTGCTTTACTACTTCGCCAGTAAAGAGCAGTTGTATATCGAAGTGATTCAGCACTTGCTGGATGTCTGGTTAAGTCCACTGAAGTCGTTTGAGGCGCACCAGGATCCTATTGAAACCTTGTCTGACTATATAAAGGTGAAACTTACCCTGTCGCGTGATCATCCGGCAGAATCCAAGTTGTTTTGTATGGAAGTCGTGCAGGGCGCACCATTACTACTAAACGAATTGGAATCCCCCTTGTGTGAGTTAGTGGACGCCAAAGTTAAAGTTATCAACAGCTGGATTGAACAAGGTAAGTTGTTGCCGGTGGACCCTTACCACCTGATTTTTAGTATCTGGGCAATCACCCAGCATTATGCCGATTTCAATGTGCAAATTACGGCGGTTACGGGCAACGATCTTAACCAGCCTGAATTCTTTAATCGTACACTGGCATCCGTTAAGCAAATCATCCTGGGCGGCATTACCCCACAACCCCAGGGTTAGTGGAGCGATGCGTGGCTGACAGCTGGAAATTAGCGGTTGTGTGATGCGCTGTAGTGGCCGCCCCGGGCAGAGTTTGCTATTCTGCGCGCCTGATAAATCCACTACTCCAATTGAAGCGTTTTTGTATGCAACAGGCAATGAACCGGGCCCCAGAATGTGATGAAGATGCGGACGTCGCACCGCTAATGTCGCTGTTTGATGCGACCTTTGCAGCGCAGTTCAATACACGTCTTATCCGAGGTGAGGACGAGCCGGTTTATCTGCCCGCCGGGCCACAAACGCCCTATCATCAGGTGGTCTTTGCCCACGGTTATTTTTCCAGTGCGCTACATGAAATTGCCCATTGGTGCATTGCCGGCGAACAGCGTCGATTGTTGGAAGATTATGGCTACTGGTACTGCCCCGATGGCCGTGATGCCAGTCAACAGCTGGCGTTTGAACAGGTAGAAGTAAAACCTCAGGCCATTGAATGGGCCATGACCATTGCCGCGAACCGCCGCTTTCAGGTGAGTACCGATAATTTAAATGGCGCCGAACCAGACCGCGAAGGGTTTACCCGTCGTGTCCGAGAGCAACTGCTCCGCTATCTGGAAACCGGCTTTCCGCCCCGGGCCAGCCAGTTTATTAATGCGTTGCGAAATAAGTTTAACGGTCCGGTGTTATGTCAAACCTGGCTAAATAAGGAGTATCCGCAATGAGTAAAGCCTTTCGATTAGGCGTGGTAATCAATCCGTTCGCCGGTATTGGCGGTGCGATGGCGCTTAAAGGCAGTGATGGCGATACTATTCGTCAGCAGGCGCTGGCGGCGGGAGCGACCAAACTGGCCAACGAGAAAATGACCCGGGCACTGAGCAAGCTAACAGACTTTGCGCAGCTTTGTGTACTGACGGCCAGCGGCGAAATGGGCGAGACCTGTTGCGCAGCGCTGGGGTTCGATTATAGCGTGATTTACACCAGCCAGAGCACCGAGACCACGCATACTGATACGGAAAACGCGGTGCGGGAATTGGTAGAGCAAGGCGTCGACTTAATTCTGTTTGCCGGCGGCGATGGCACGGCGCGCAACGTGTGCAGTATCGTTGATGATAAAGTGCCTGTGCTCGGCGTGCCAGCGGGCGTTAAAATTCATTCCGGGGTGTATGCGGTCACGCCATCGGCAGCCGGTGATGTGGTGGCCAAAATGCTTACCGGTGAATTGGTGAGTGTGCGTCAGGCAGAGGTCCGCGACATAGATGAGTCAGCATTCCGGGAAGGCAAAGTACGGGCCCGGCATTATGGTGAAATGCAGGTGCCTGATGAACTTACTTACGTGCAGTCGGTAAAGATGGGCGGCCGTGAGGATGAGTCAATGGTCATTAACGACATTGCCGAATACTTAAGTGAAATGATTGCCGACGATGACGAACATGTATATGTCATGGGGTCAGGTTCCACCGTGGGGGAAGTGATGGCCCGGTTGGGGCTGGCCAATACCCTGCTGGGGGTGGATGTGGTCAAAAACGGCGAGGTCATCGCCGCCGACGTGACCGCCGCACAGTTGCTTAAGCTGGTCAGTGACTCTCCGGCCCGGCTGGTGATCACCGCCATAGGCGGACAGGGTCATATCTTTGGCCGCGGCAATCAGCAGCTAAGCCCGGATGTATTAAGGGCCATTGGTCGTGACAACATTCTGGTAGCGGCCACCAAACAAAAACTTCAGCAACTGGAAGGCAGACCATTACGCAGCGATACCGGCGACGAGGAGCTCGATAGCGAACTGGCCGGGATTATTGCAGTAATAACCGGTTATGACGACCGGGTGTATTATCCGCTGCAGTAGTAACAGCAATTAATTAACGAAAAATAAGCGAGACACTATGCAACAACAGGTTAAAGCCAGCGATGCTTTTGTTAATGCCGTAGCCACTATCGATAGCGCACTGGACAGTGTGGTGGACCATGGCAGTGACGATGAGTTGTTTATTGCCAGTTATCTGCAAGGACACTTTGCGGTGGAAGCACGCAAGCTCGAACTGGATGAAACGGCGTCGGTGGAAAAGCTCAGTCACATCATGCAGCAAAGCCTTGAGCAGGCGTTTGCCAACAACGAGCTGGAGCCGGCTGATCAACAAGCAGTAACTGTGTTGTGGCAAAAATTGCTGACCAGCCTTTAAGATGTGGCAGGACTTTGCCGCTTGTTACGGCTACCCCCGCATTTTACAAGGGCAGTTAAGCTGGTGCGATAATTGCAGACTCTGAACTGTTAACACAGGTTGGATCCCATTATGCGTCAATATTTTCTGCGAACGACTTTTCTTACAGCTTTACTGGCCACCACGTTACTGGGGGGATGCAGTTCTGCGCCGCCGGTGATGGAAATGACCAATGATCAGGTGCCGGTACCGGCGCTGGGCAACGTGGAATATCACACCTATGTGCTGGCCAACGAACTGTTTGCTAATGTGCGTCCGGCCCGGCAAATCCGCTATGCGGTAACTGGTTTCGTGCCGGTTGACTCGCTGACCTACGATGAGACCTTTCAGCACCCGCTGCAATTACTCGGGCATCAACTGGAAGAGGGGATCCTCACCGAAGCCACAAAACGTGGATTTACTGCTCAAGAGTTTAAGCTGACGAACGATATAATAGTAGGAGAAAAGTCCGATAAGGTCTTGTCGCGCGATATTGACCAGTTATCTGCTATGGAGCGGGTCGACTTTTTTATTACCGGCACGCTGGTTTATCAGCAGGAAGGGGCTATGGTTAACGCGCGTATTATTAATGCCCGGACCCGCGATGTGGTGGCAGCCGCAACGCGCTTTTTCCCGGCAGAATTATTTTGGCTGGATGAGCAGGTGACAACCCGTAATGGCCGGCTATATCGTACAGAGAATAAAGGGTAATCATTATGCAAAGGGCAGCAAGGGCAACACGACTTGGCATACTTCTGGTGGCAACTGCCACGGCAGGCTGTCAGAGTATGGACGAGGAAATGGTGCAAACCACTGCGCCTGAAAAAATGCCGGCGCTCAATGTGGTGGATATTACTGCCGCCGATCGCGCTAATCATCAGCCCATGATGGCCGAAGACGTTGATAGCTTTGGCGCATTGGGCCAGCCCCCTTTGTACTCGAGTGTGCAGGGTGCCTATAAAGGACGCCCGTTAACCAAGCACGTTGGCGATTATGTTAAGGCCCTGACGCAGGATCTCATCGCTAACATGGAATATGTCACCAATAAAACACCGGTGGGCGTTACCCATTTTGCATTGCTGGATTCCGATCTGCAGCAAACCAATTTACTCGGCCAGCAAATGGCTGAATCCTTTGTACATGAACTGCATAAATTCCGCATTCCGGTGATCGATTACAAAGCCACCGACTTTATCCGCATTACCGAAGAGGGCGACTTTGTGCTTACGCGCGATTACCTTGAACTTGATGCCAGTTTACCCATGGAGTACGTCCTTACCGGCACGATGGCTAAACATCAGGGTGGGGTGATGGTGAATGCCCGCATTATTGGTATTCAGTCGCGGGCTGTGGTCGCCAGCGCACAAATGCTGATCCCTTTTTATGTGGCAGATGCGCTGATCCCCAGTGATGGCAGCGAGCGTGGTGGTATGCGTGATGGTGTTAAATTAAGCCGGGGGTAATGATGCGCCAGTTATTTGCCAGTCTTTTAAGCGTAATGGTGCTTAGTGGTTGTGCCAGCCAGCCTGAAACCGGTTATTTCTGGTTTGGTAACGAGGATGAAACGCCCCCTCAGGCAGGTCAGTCGCAGGTGCGCCCTCCTAAGGACAGCGGCCTGGAGTACCGGCCTGACTCCCGTGATATCGAAATGTATCGCGTTCAGCAGAATGTTCGGGGCTATCAGGACCCACTGCAAACCGGTTTTACGCCCGGAATTACCCATAAAGCACTCAACGATTATGCCGCCAGTCTGGCCATGGCATTGATGGAGGGGTCGGTGCAGGTGAATACCGATGAACTTGTCGGGATTGCCAGTTTTGTCCGCTTTAACCGTTCCTTGCGTGAAACCACTATTTTGGGCAACCAGCTCTCCGAATACCTGATTGCAGAGTTACAGCAATACGGGCTGGGAGTGGTGGACTTCAAACTGGCCAACAGCCTGGATGTGACCGATTATGGCGATCTTGCACTGAGCCGCGAGGGACGCCGAATCGCTAAACGCATGGAAATGGATCACATTCTTACCGGTACGCTGGTAGAACAGCCGCGTGGCGTGAATGTGAATGCGCGGATCATCTCTATTGATAAACAACGGGTGGTAGCCAGTGCCAACGTGTTTATTCCGTCTTTTGTGGTGACCTCGCTGGTGCCTATGGCACCGGTTATCGACACCGAATAGCTTTACGCCTCCGGCGGGCGCTTGAAGGTGCGAAGCATAAACCTTTCAGGGGCCAGCGCCTGCAACAGAGTTTCGCTCATTGGCAGGGGCTCGTGACAAAGCTGACTGGCCAGTATTTCTGCCATCAGTGGCGCTGTGGTCAGCCCTCTTGAGCCAAGACCGGTCAGCACAAGTAAATCCTGTTGGTCAGTGGCAACCTCATACTGACTGACATGTTTGCCTTTATATAACTCCCTGTACCGTTCTGTGGTTTTGTGTGGCGGTATAACCGCACCCATTACTGGCTGATGATCGGCGCTGCCCAGGCGTATTGAAGCTCTGGCAGTATGATCATGTTCAATGGCCTGAGCCCAGTCATAGCCAGCCAGTGCTTTAGCGTGGGTGGCCAGGTTTTGTGCGCTCTCCTCAGCTCTGGCCGTGATACTGGTGTCGCCTTTTATATAGGTAGAACCCAGCGCGTGGCGGCCTTCCCACCCCGGAGTTAAGTAGCCTTTATGGCACAGCACTGTGTTAAGCTCATGCAGCGGCGCCTGTTCGGGAATGGCTTCTACCTGGCCACGCACCGGTCGTAGCGGTAAGTGAGCCAGCGCGTCCATTTCGGCGCACTCATGACCGGCGGCAATGACTATGCGGTCTGCACGGTATGATTCATCTTCGCTTTCCAGCAGCACCGACCCGTTAGCGGTGGTAAGGGACACTCGCTGATTATAAAACTCACTTAGTAGGCCTGTTTCACGAGCTGCCTTAAGTTGAGCTTCAACCACTTCGGCCGGGCATAACCAGCCGCCCTGAGGCACAAACAGCCCCTCATGTTGTATATCAATACCACTTAGCGTACTGGCCTCAGTGGCAGTTACGGCCTGTACCAGTTGCTCAGGCCATAAGTCTTTATGTAACAGGTTTTGCTGGCGCTTTTGCACCTCTTCACTAAAACCCAGTAACAATACACCGCAGGGCTGCCAGGTAAACGTCAGGCCCCGGGCAGCGAGCGCGTCATAGTAACGCCTGGCATATAAAAAACCATGGGCCTGAATAAGCGCCGGATTACTCTGATCGGCCTGCAGTTGCGGATAAAAACCGCCCTGGCGGTTACCCGATGCGCCATCGGCCGCCGCCGGGGCCTGACCAAATAAGCTGACTTTAATGCCGCGCTGACACAAGGCCAGTGCCAGAGTTGTACCCGCCAGACCTGCGCCAATAATGGCAATGTGCTGTGCGGCGCTGGCGGGCGTATCCGGGAAGCGATAATGCCACGGGGTAGTTACCCGCCTGGCCGGCGGATTAGTGAGCACGCCAGTGAGCATATCTCGTTTACGGCCAAAACCATTGCGCTTGGCAATGTCGAATCCGGCTTCCCTTAAGCCTCGCTTTACCACTCCTGCCGCGGTAAAGGTAGCCAGAGTAGCGCCGATTTTACTTAACCGGCCCATCTGACTGAACAGCGCGTCGGTCCACATGTCCGGATTTTTACTGGGGGCGAAGCCATCTAAGAACCAGGCGTCTACCAGACCGTCCTGTGGGCAGTGCCATAGTGGTAATAACTCGTGTACATCACCGAGCCATAAATCGATGCTGGTGTGCCAGGCATCAAAATGCATACGGTGACAGCCAGTCAGTGCCGGTGGATACTGACTAACCAGAGCGCCGACTTCCTTGCTCACAGACGGGAAGACAGCCAGCGCATTTTGCAGGTCTGTGACTGCCAGTGGGAATTTTTCAGTACTGAGGATAAATAAGCGCTTTAACGGATGCTCTGGATGAGCGGCTCTGAATTGCTTAAACTGCTGCATGGCAATAATGCAGTTGAGCCCGGTACCGAACCCGGTTTCGGCAATAATAAAGTGCGGAGTCTGCCAGCTTAACCAGCGTTCACTCAGGTCGTTGCCCTCAATAAATACATGCTGGGTTTCGTCGCAGCCGCTGTCGTTGGAGAAATAGACATCATCAAAGCTGTCTGCAATCGGGGTCCCCGATTCGTTAAAATGGACGTTGGCAGATTGCAGGCGTTTACTCATAGTGTTGCGGTTCGGGTCAATCGTTGAAAGCGCGCTATAATATCAGTAATAGTTAATGCATAACAGAAATCGAACCTGAAGCCGACATCGCGGTCGAAATACACTACAATGGTAAAATTCTTGGATTGAGGTGGAAATTTGCTACCAAATCACGTAGAACAGGGTCGCAAAAGAGCAGACCACTTAGTGTCATAAAATCATTACCATATGCGGCACTAACGCAAAAGGATAATTATGAGAAGAGCAGTTATTACAGGGCTGGGTATTGTATCCAGTATCGGCATAAATCAAGAACAAGTTACCGCCTCACTCAAAGCAGGCAAATCTGGTATTACCTTTTCCGAAGAGTTTGCAGAAATGGGCATGCGTAGCCAGGTATGGGGCAACGTTGATATTGACTTTAACGAGCATATCGACCGCAAAGTGATGCGCTTCATGGGTGACGCTGCCGCTTATGCTTACGTGGCCATGAAACAAGCTATTGAAGATAGCGGCCTCACCGAAGAGCAGGTATCTAATATCCGTACCGGTATTGTGGCGGGTTCTGGCGGTGGTTCGTCCAAAAATCAGGTCAGCTCCGCAGACGTCATCCGCGAAAAAGGCGTGAAGCGTGTTGGCCCTTACATGGTGCCACGTTGCATGGGCTCTACGGTCTCTGCCTGTCTGGCTACGCCGTTTAAAATTTTGGGTGTGAACTACTCCATTTCTTCAGCCTGTGCTACCAGTGCTCACTGTATTGGTCACGCGATGGAACTTATCCAGTTAGGTAAACAGGATGTAGTGTTTGCCGGTGGTGGTGAAGAACTGAGCTGGGCGCTGTCTGGTCAGTTTGATGCCATGGGCGCATTGTCTAAAAAGTACAATGACGACCCGGCAACCGCCTCTCGCACCTACGACGCTGACCGTGACGGTTTTGTCAGCTCTGGCGGCGGCGGTATGGTTGTGGTTGAAGAACTTGAACATGCCCTGGCCCGTGGCGCCACTATCTATGCAGAAATAGTCGGCTACGGAGCCACCTCTGATGGTTACGACATGGTGGCACCGTCTGGCGAAGGCGCTGTGCGCTGTATGCAAATGGCACTGCAAGGCATTGACGACCCCATCGATTACCTGAATACCCACGGTACTTCTACTCCTGTTGGTGATGTAAAAGAACTGGCGGCTATCCAGGAAGTGTTCGGGCAATCCGGTGTGCCACTGGCCTCAACCAAGTCACTGACGGGTCACGCCCTGGGCGCGGCAGGGGTTAACGAAGCCATTTACAGCCTGTTAATGATGAAACATGGCTTTATTGCGCCGTCGATCAACATTGATAACCTTGACGAAGCGGCTGCTGGCCTTGACGTGGTAACCGCTACCCGTGAAGCCACACTGAATACGGTTATGTCTAACAGTTTCGGTTTCGGTGGTACTAATGCTTCACTGGTCATGAAGCGTTTCGAGAAATAAGCAATAAGTGTCAGCCGGAGCGTTCTGCTCCGGCTGTTATTCCCATTTGTGATTACACTGCACAGAATCGTTTTACGGTTCCCTGCAGACTTGCGATAAACTCCCATCCCATGAAAATACGTTACGAACAATCCCTGCCGCTGGCAGCGCAATATTTTGGCTCCCTGGGTCAGGCCGAAGGCTATGACGTAGGTTCCTTAACGCCAGAACAGCTGGTGGATGTTGACGTGCTGGCCGTGCGCTCCACTACGCGGGTAACGCCTGAATTGCTCAACTGTGCAAACCGGTTAACCCTGGTGGGTACGGCAACGGCAGGTATCAATCACCTTGATACTCAGTACCTCGATGCCCAGGGCATCTGCTGGATGTCGGCAGCCGGGTGTAATGCCCAGGCCGTAGCTGAGTATGTATTGAGCGCGCTGTGTAATGCTCACCTTGAGGGGATCACGGATCTCAGCACAGCGCGGGTCGGCATTGTTGGTGCCGGGCATGTGGGCACGGCCTTGTCGCGCTTACTGGATACCCTGAGCATTAGCTCTGTACTGTATGACCCACCATTGGCAGAGCAGGGCGATGAGAGAGCGTTTACCGACTGGCAGACGATATTAGGCTGTGACGTCATTTCGCTGCATGTCCCTTTTGTGCCGGGGGGCGTTTATCCAACCGACAAGATGATCGATGCCGGGGCATTGGCGTGTTTAACCAACCAGCAACTGCTGATTAATGCCTGTCGTGGTGAAGTAATAGATGAAGTGGCGTTAAAACAACGCCTTCAGTCTGGCAATGGTCCCACAGTGGTGCTGGATGTGTTTGCTAACGAGCCGGCTATTGACGAAGACTTACTGCAGTATGTGTGGCTGGCGACACCGCACATTGCCGGGCATAGCCTGGAGGGCAAATATTCGGGTACGCAGATGGTTTATGAAGCCATTTGTGACCTGGCCGGACAAACGCCAGACAAAACGCTGGATGATTTTTTACCAGAACGGCCAAATTTGCACGTAGACCTTGAATTATGCCGCGATCAAGGCGACAATCTTGCCCCCGCGATAGCACTGGTGCTGTCGGTATACGATGTAAAACAAGACAATAATCATTTTCGTCAGGGGCTGGCAGGGCCGACGAGCTTTACTGCCATGCGCAAACAGTATCGGGTTCGTCGCGAGTTAGCCGGTCACACGGTTGAATTGTCGCCACAAACGAACTCAGCGCTGGCTGCGCAACTTACTAAATTAGGCTTTAACCTAAAATAACGACAGAACAGAAAAAGTCAGTTTTTTTAAAGGGCAGATACCTGCCAAGTTAGAGTATTAGGAGCTTAACCTACTATGTCACAAGCCTTTAACGTTGCCGTTCTTGGTGCCACCGGTCTGGTTGGTCAGACCATGATTGAAATTCTGGAACAACGGAAGTTTCCGGTTGCAAAACTGTATCCGTTAGCCAGTAAACGTTCTGCCGGCGGTACGATTACGTTTAAGGGCGAAGAAGTAGAAGTGCTGGATGCTGAAGAATTTGACTGGACTCAGGTGCAGTTTGGTTTCTTCTCTGCTGGTGGCAGTGTGTCTGCAGAATTTGCCCCGCGCGCCGCTGAAGGAGGCTGTATTGTTATCGACAATACCTCACACTACCGTTACGAACCGGATATTCCGCTGGTCGTGCCTGAAGTGAATGCCCATGCGCTGGCAGATTTCCGTAATCGCAATATCATTGCTAACCCAAACTGTTCAACCATTCAGATGCTGGTGGCGTTAAAACCCATCCAGGATGCTGTGGGCATTGAGCGAATTAACGTTTGTACTTATCAGTCTGTATCTGGTGCCGGTAAATCAGCCATGGAAGAACTGGCTAAGCAAACGGCCGATCTGCTGAGTTCGCGTGAGATCACGCCGGAAGCCTTCAGCCGTCAGATTGCCTTTAATGCTATCCCGCAAATCGATGTCTTTATGGATAACGATTACACCAAAGAAGAAATGAAAATGTCTTGGGAAACCAAGAAAATCATGGGTGATGATACCATTTTGGTTAACCCGACTGCGGTACGTGTACCGGTATTCTTTGGTCACGGTGAAGCGATCCACATTGAAACCCGTCAGCCTATTGATGCCGAAGAAGTAAAACAGCTGCTGGCTAATGCTGCGGGCGTTAAAGTTTATGACAACCGTGAAGAGTTCCCCACTCAGGTGAGCAGTGCCAGTGGTAACGATGACGTTCATGTTGGACGTATTCGTAACGACATCACTCACCCAAATGGTATCAACATGTGGGTCGTGTCTGACAACATCCGTAAGGGTGCAGCCACGAACAGCGTACAAATTGCCGAAACATTAATTCGCGACTATTTGTAAGCTAACGCGCTGAGCGTTCTAAACTTCTGACCAATTTGGTCGATAACACAAAAGCGGGCTGGTTCCCGCTTTTGTTGGTTTTAACGGTGGATGCTTTTAAACTTAGGTCTATAAATGCGCCCGAAAGGTCATCAACATGCAACATTTTCTAGATCGACCCGGGTAACTGGTTTATATTTTATGAGTGAAAAATGCCATAAACAGGCTATTAAAGGCTTACAACGAAGCAAGGTGAGATGAATCCCGTGAGGTGGTCCACCAAAGCCGTCCCCGCAGAAGTTAAGGGGAAAAATTGCCAACATAACAACAAACAGGCCAGCTTTTCCGCGCTAACGTAACGGGCTGGCACGCGAATGTGATAAGTGATGATGACATCCGGCACATGACGCTTGAGGGCAAAAAAGGAACGCTATGAAATTGCATTTAACCGGCTGCATACTACTGATGATGTTGATCAGCATGGTAAGCGACCCGGTTGCCGCACAAAGTACGCCCCTTCGAGGGCCAAAAGACGCGACTAACCAGTATTCTGGTGTGGTGTTCGGGCCCATTGATGCGAATGATACCCTGTGGCGGGTAGCCAGCCGCTATCGTCAGAATCCTAACCTGTCTATCTATCAGGTGATGGTGGCGATTTATGAACTCAACCCGGATGCGTTCGAGCAAAACAACCTCAATCTGATGGTTGACGGGGCCACCTTAAAGCTGCCATCAGAACGTTACATTGCCCGTATTGATAAACAAAAGGCCCGCCAGAAAGCCGAGGCCGATGATGCTGCTTTCGCACGCATGGTCAATCAGCCCGGTGACAGCCTGAATAACCTTAAACCACCGGTCCCGCTGGTTAATCAGGACGACCTCACACAAACCAAAACGCAAATAGAACAACAGCTCAATCAGATTGATGCCTCCCAGGCCCGTCAGTTTGAGGAATTGCGCGACCAGTTTGCCGCGTCTATCGACAGCGTTCAGATGTTGCTCGACGATAACCGCAAACTGTATGAACGCATTGAGCAAATCAACACCGACCTGAGCGCCTTACGCGGGCGCGTTGACGACGATGTTGAAGTGAAGGTGGATGAACAACTGGCGTTGCAGCGCGAGTTGCGTGAACTTATTTTAAGTGACAAAGCGGCCAAGGAAGCTGAGCAGTCTAATTCGTTAATGAACGCGTTAACCAGTCCCATGGCGCTGATTGCCGGTACCGGCTTGTTAACGTTTTCTGCTATCGCGGGTCTTATTGTCTGGCTGATGAAACGCAAATCAAAGCCGGAAGAAGAAATAACACTGCCGCCTAAAGAGACGACGCCTGAACCTGAAGAAGGCATTGCCGATCTGTCCACCGCGCTGGAATCGGAACTCGGCGGTGAAGAGCTGTCGGATGAAGAGCTCTTTAACGATGACGATCTGCTTGATGATGTATTGTCTACTGAGCTGGAAGAATCACTTAATGACGATGACAGTTTTGCCGATTTAAATGACGACATGCTGGTGCCTGACGACTCCAATGAAGAAGGATTCGAAGCGGGTGACTCAGCCCTGGATCAGGACGACCTTGATAGTCTGTTCGATGAAGAATTCAGTAATCAGGATTCCGATGAGGCCATCGATCTGTCGGATGCCGATGATTTACTCGACGGCTTTGAAGAGGAAGAGGGCAACGACGATCTGGCTGACTTCTCGGAAGAGTCTGAGCCGGAGTTGGATGAGGCAGAGCAAACCTCAGACGAAGAGCTGGCCGCGTTGCTGGAAAACCCGGAACAGGTTTATCAGTCTGAACCAGCGCCGGACGCTGACGTTGATGACGACAGCGGTGACGTAACCGATGACGACGATATCGATGCGATTCTGGCTGCGCAGCAACCCGCGGCTGAGAGTGCCGCATCTGCGGTAAGCGAGGAAGATGAAACGCCGGAAATCTCCATTGATGACCTGCTGGAAGAGAATAAACTCAGCGAGGAAGAAAAAGCCAATCTGCCGGTAGACGACGGTCCGGTAGGCGATGAAATGCTGGAGAAGCTGGATGATGAAATTTCTCAGCAATCGCAGGCCATTGACCGCTTAACCGACAGCATTATCAACGAGATAGACCAAATCGAAATGATGGGTGATTTGGCTGGCGATCTGGACGATGAGGACGAAGACAGCGATTTACTTGATGCGCCTATTGAAACTGAAAGTGCAGACAGCGACGAATCCAAACTGCAAAGTCTGGATGACATCACCGAAGATTTGGACGAGATTGATTTTGATAACATCGAAAATGCTGACGCGTTTGACGATCCACTATCCGATGAGTTGCTGGCCGAACTGGAAGCGGAGTTACCAGAAGAAGACGATGATATTGAAACACCGTCAGCAGAAACAGACGAAGATGATTTCGATGAGTCACAGTTTGAACAGGAAATCAGCGACGATCTTACCGATGAGCTTTTAAAAGAACTGGAAGGTGATGATGTCGACGAGGATGTCGAACCGGAAGTTGCCGTGGATGACGAGGCGGACGATTTCGATGAGTCCGATCTCGAAGATGACCTGACCCGGGAACTGCTAAGCGAGCTGGAACAGAATGACGAAGATGACGATGTGGTGGAGGTTGAGCCTGATCAGCAGCCTGTTGAGTCAGATGAAGCCATTGATACTGATGACGCCATTGCGGAAGAAAGCCTTGATTTTGACGATCCGCTAACCGACGACCTGCTCGCAGAGTTATCTGGCGATGAGAAAGGCGAAGACAACGACGAACAAACCCAGGCTCTCAGTGAAGAACTCGATGAACTGGACACGGCACAACCTGCTTACGTCAGTGATGATGAAATTAGTGTGGAAGATACCACCGAAGGGGATGAAGAACTCCCCCCTGAAGAGGCAGAATCGCAGGCATCGAGCGACACTACTGAATCGTTAGAGCCAGCAGAAGACTCAGCGGACATCGACGACGTATCTGACGACGCGCTAGAGCAGGCTTTAGCTGAATTTGACCAGCAGATGATGGATGACATTCCGTCGTTTTCAGGGGAGCCTGAACCGGCTGAGGCAGCCACTTCAGAAGCGCCCGATGATGATATTCTAGACCAGGCCCTGGAAGATTTTGAAAGTGAAATCGACAGTTTTGAGCTGGCGCAAGAGCAGGATGGCGTATTACCCGGTGAAAATGAAGCCTCAGAAGAACGAGCTTCACGCCCCGGCGACTTTGACGAACTGGAAGATGTTCCCGGTCTCGACGAGTGGTTAAACGATAGCAACAGCGGTGAAGAAGCGGCCATTTTGGATGAACTGGATAACAGTGAATTTGATGAACTGCTTGGTGCAATCGATAACGAAGACGAAGCGAAGCCTGAACAAGAAATCGAAGAACTGGCGCTGGATAATCCGGATCTTGATTTGAATGCGTTGTTCAGGGAGCAGCCAGAAACCGCCGACACTGACGCTGAAAGTGAAGAGGACTCAGCACCAGCAGAAGAAGACTACGTGGATGTGGAAACGCTGATGGCTCAAGCTGATGATGTGCCGGATGCCGAGGATGAAAGAGACCTTGACCTCGATGTGAGTTTGTCTGAATTCAGTGGTGTTAGCGACGATGATGATGTGTTTGATATCGATAAAGACGCAGGTCAGAACGCTAACCTGGACCTCGCCCGCGTGTACATTGAAATGGATGATTCGGAGGCTGCGCGCGAGTTGCTTGAAGAAGTCATGAGCGAAGGGTCAGAAGCTCAACAGGCAGAAGCCAAAAAACTGATTGAAACCTTATAATGGTGAAGTCATTTATTAATGGCGCTCTGTGCCTCCTGCTACTGTGTTTTGTATCCGCTAGCTTTGCAAAACCGGTTAACACCGCATTATTGATTGGTACCTGGGGCAATTCTGAAGATGGTGGCGAGACATTCTGGGGTTACGACAAATACCTCGAAGACGGCACACTGGTGTCCTGGGGTACCTACCCGGAGACCGAATTCAGTTATAAAGTGCGGGCCACCTACGCGATTAAAGTTAAATTCGGCACGTTTTCCTGCCTGACCATTACCGAATCGAGCCCCATGACCGATTTTGTTGGTGAGTTTTGGTGTGATGAAATCATTGAACTCACCTCTGAAACCTTTACGTTTAAAAGTGCAGACGGCGAAGTCACTACACTCTACCGGGTTCTCTGATCTCTGACGAAATACCAAATGTCTTAGTCAAACCATGCTTTACTGTACAAACCATCTAAAAATGGGGGCATGAAATCGCTACTGATTGCCACTAACATGTAGCGACGTGGAAAACACAACGCCGTTATCCTTCATCATGATTTTTCGACCAGTCGTGGCATTCTCATTCTCTGCTTGCTGTATTTGGCACACAATAATCCTGGGAAGATAACACTTCAGATTACGGACACGGATAATAATGAAAAATAAATTAGTCACGCTGTTAGCTGCGGCAATTGGTCTTGCTGCTGTAGGGTTAGCATCGCCGGAATTAAAAGCACGACAGTCGGTACAAACCGAAGTGCTCGATAGCATTAAACAGACTGTCAGCACCTCAACCCTTTCTTATGACATTGTTGAATCCTTAACCACCGAAGTTGGTGCCAGAATGGTAGGCACACCAGGTGCTGATGCGGCAACTGACTGGGCAGTAGCGAAAATGCAATCATTGGGTTTTGACAAAGTCTGGGTGGAAGAAAGCCAGGCTCAGTTATGGCAGCGAGGCGATCTTACTGCCAGCATCATTGCCCCTTATCCGCATAAACTGGTGGCTATCGCATTAGGCGGAAGTGTTGGTACTGATGGCAAGGCAATCAACGCCGAAGTGGCTTATTTCGCCGATTTGAAAGCATTGCAGGAAGCGCCAAAGAACAGTCTTAACGGTAAGATTGCTTATGTTGGTTACCGAATGGAGCGTCATATCGACGGTCATGGCTACGGTAAGGCGGTAGGGGCTCGAGTGGTTGGTGCTTCGGCAGCGGCTAAAAAAGGGGCACTGGCTTTTATTATGCGCTCCGTCGGCACTGATACCGACCGTATTGGTCACACCGGCATGATGCGTTATGAAGAGGGCGTCGCTAAAATACCCGCAGTCGCGCTGTCTAATCCGGATGCGGACTTGCTGGAAAATATGTTACGTCGCAACCAGCCGGTAACCTTTTCGTTAAAGACCAGTGCCAGCGGCCCAACCGGTGATACTGTGACTATCGCGAATGTAATTGGCGAAGTTACTGGTGCTCAACAGCCCGATGAACTGATTACACTGGGTGCGCACATCGATAGCTGGGATGTTGGCACCGGTGCCATCGACGATGGCATAGGTATTGGCATAGTGCTGGCCGCTGGCCATTATATAGCTCACATGGAGCAGCGCCCGGCACGTACCGTTCGGGTTATTTTGTTTGCGGCTGAGGAAATTGGCCTGGTGGGTGTGCGTGACTATGTAGCCAGACACAAAGACGAGATGGCGCAGCACATCATTGGTGCCGAATGGGACTTTGGTAACGGTCGTATTTATGAGCTCGAACCGGGAGTGGGTCCAGAAGCCCTGGCCTCGGTTCGCGACTTTGCCAGATATCTGGCACCCATGGGTGTTGGCCTGGCAAGTACTAATACCGCTAAAGGGCAGTCGGATATGAGTTTATTGGGCGAAGCCGGTCAGCCGGCATTTAATTTTGCGCCGGGTGGACTGGACTACTTTGATTACCATCATACTGAAAATGACACACTGGATAAGGTGGATCAGGAAGCCCTGAAGGTGAATACCACTATTTACACAATGTTTGCCTGGTACGCCGCCAACAGCGGCGTGGATTATCGTCAATAAAACCGGGTTAAACGGGGAGTAGTCATGACTGCTCCCCCGGAATTTCTGCGGCAAATGCCAATCTTCCTGATTATCCGGATTGCCCAACGGCCTCGCTTTACGTAAACTTACGCGCCTCAACGAAACACAAAGCAACAGAAGATATGACCCGAATAGCCCTTGGTATTGAATATGATGGTGCCCAGCACTTTGGCTGGCAACGACAGCAGCAAGTGCCCAGCGTGCAAGGCTATTTAGAAAAAGCGTTGTCGACAGTCGCTAACACAGCCATTGATGTTCAGTGTGCCGGGCGTACCGATGCGGGCGTTCATGCAACCGGGCAGGTGGTACATTTTGACTGTGATGTAACGCGGCCGCTAAAAGCCTGGACTATGGGGGTCAATGCTAATTTACCCGATTCCGTGGCAGTGAAGTGGTGTACCGAGGTTAGCAAAGACTTCCATGCGCGCTTCTCGGCAACGGGCAGACGCTATCGATATATCATCTATAACCATAAAATGCGCCCGGCGATTTTGCATCATGGGGTCACTCATGTGCACCGTGAGCTGGACGAAAAACGTATGCACGAGGCCGCCCAGGCATTGCTGGGGGAACAGGACTTCAGTGCATTCCGGGCATCTCTTTGCCAGTCGAAAACCCCGTTTCGTAATGTGACTAAAGTAACGGTTACCCGCCAGGGGTGCTACGTCATTGTTGATATCAGCGCCAATGCGTTCTTACATCACATGGTACGTAATATTGTGGGGTCACTGGTAGAGATAGGCAGTGGCCATCAGCCGCTCGACTGGATTGCTACCCTGCTGGCCGGGAAAGACCGCACGCTGGCAGCCGCCACGGCTAAGCCTAACGGGTTATATCTGGTGGATGTGGATTATCCTGCTGCCTTTGGTTTACCGCACGCGGTGCTCGGCCCATTGTTTCTGCCTGATAATTAACCGGGTACCCGATGCCGGGGGGCAGGTTGTTGAAATTAACACCAAAACCTATCAGGCATTGGCAATAAAAGCCTTTATACGTATAAATATTCGTACTTCTTAGACCAGTTTTATTTTTCGCTATTGCGTTGAATATGCTCTAATATGTCGCCATATGCGGATATAATCCATCGTTTATTATTTCATCATCCTGTACCGGGCACGAACAAGTATAAAAAGCCGGGCGTAACAGGTTAGCTAAAAGGACATCTCTGGCATGAGCTGGATACAAAAAATACTTCCGAAGACACAAACTTCCACTAAAGGTAACGTACCTGAAGGTATTTGGACTAAATGTAATGGTTGTCAGGCCGTGCTGTACAAGCAGGATCTTGAGAAGCAACTGGAAGTTTGTCCGAAGTGCGATAATCACATGCGCATTGGCGCCCGTCGTCGCCTGGATGCCTTCCTTGATGCCGGTGACCGACAGGAATTAGCCGGTGATCTTGAGCCTCAGGACGTGCTGAAATTTAAAGATTCCAAGCGTTATAAAGACCGCATTACCGCGGCCCAAAAATCGACCAATGAAAAAGATGCCTTAATTGTTATGCAAGGCAAGCTGAAAGGCATGCCAATTGTTGTGGCCAGCTTTGAATTTGCTTTCATGGGCGGATCGATGGCCTCTGTAGTAGGCGCCCGTTTTGTGGCGGCCGTGAATGCTGCGATAGCGGCCAATTGCCCGTTAGTTTGTTTCTCTGCCAGTGGCGGTGCGCGGATGCAGGAAGCGCTGCTGTCGTTAATGCAAATGGCCAAAACGTCTGCGGCCCTGGCCAAGCTGAGTGAAAAAGGCTTGCCGTACATTTCAGTGATGACAGACCCTACCATGGGCGGTGTTTCAGCCAGCTTAGCCATGTTAGGTGATATTAATGTGGCCGAACCGAAAGCGCTAATTGGTTTTGCCGGCCCCCGGGTTATTGAGCAGACTGTACGTGAAAAGTTACCTGAAGGTTTTCAGCGTAGTGAATTCCTGCTCGAAAAAGGCGCTATCGATATGATTGTTGATCGCCGCGAGATGCGAGACAAAATGCATAGCGTACTGACTAAATTGCATCGCCCTGATTAATTCAGGGCTTTTTATTTCTTATGAGTAAAACACTTCCGCAATGGCTCGAATACCTTGAGTCCATTCACCCCAGTGCCATTGATATGGGGCTGGAACGGGTTAATGATGTTGCGCAACGACTCAACATTAGCTTTAACTCCCGCGTTATTACCGTTGGTGGCACCAATGGTAAGGGCACAACTTCTGCACTCATCGAAAACACCTTACTGCTTGATGGCCAGTCAGTGGGGGTATACAGTTCACCACATTTACTCGACTACCGTGAACGGGTTCGTATTAACGGTGCGTTACCGTCAGAATCCGCTTTTTGCGCAGCCTTCGAACAGGTTGAGCAAGCGCGTGGTGAAATTAGTTTAACTTATTTTGAGTTTGGTACTCTGGCTGCAATGCTTATGCTGATGGCCGCAGAACTGGATGTTGTGATACTTGAAGTAGGCTTAGGCGGTCGCCTTGATGCGACGAATATAATTGCTCCGGATTGTGCAGTGATCACCAGCATTGGTTTGGACCATCAGGACTGGCTGGGCGATACACGAGAAAAAATTGCTCTGGAAAAAGCCGGCATCATTCGCGCTGGCGGCAAAGTCGTTATCGGCGAACCTGAACCACCGCAAACGTTACTCGAAGCCGTACATCGTTTGCAAGCCGATGCCTGGTGGCGTGATGATGATTTTACCATTACGCGCCGCGCTGACGGCTCTGTTAAGTTTACTGCGGGCGAGCAGGCATTGACGCTGGCGGATACCGCTATTCCTCTGAACAACGTCGCCACCGCGCTGGCAGTACTTAAACACGCAGGCTTCACGCCAGGCGATGATAAAGTACAGCAGGCTGTAGCCAGTACAGAGTTGCCCGGACGACGTCAGTTAATAGCGCGGCAGCCAGCTACTTATCTGGATGTGGGGCATAACCCGCAGGCCACAGAATCGTTGGCAGAATGGCTCGACGGCAAAGACTTTGCGCAATTACATATTGTGGTGGCAATGCTCAATGATAAAGCGCCGGCAGCTTCTCTGGCGCCTTTTAAGCGTTTTACGCCGCACTGGTATCTGGCTACCACACACGGCCCTCGTGGTCTGTCTTCCGAAAAGCTGGCAGATGCCGTGGAACATTCTCAGCGCTATTTGTTTGTGGAAGTGACCGAAGCCTATGAGCAAGCCCGCAAGAATGCTCAGACGCAAGACCTGATATTGGTCGTTGGTTCCTTTCATACAGTTGCAGATATTCTGGCGTTACCGCACAATACACAAAACTCATAACAGGATCACAGGTAGTGGCGGCAGCGTTAAAGAACAGGTTGGTAGGCACTGTTATTTTGGTAGCAATAGCAGTAATCATATTACCAGACATGCTGGACGGCAAAAAATCCAGCAATGGGGACGTGTTTGTTAATGTTCCGGCGGCACCAGCAAAAAAGCCGATTGTTAATCCCGAGCCGTTTCCCGATGAAAGGGTTGTTGCGTCAGCGCAGCGACCGGTTGAAATTGTTAATGAAAGGGCGCTTGACGAACCCGAAGCCGCCTCTGAACCAGCAACCGATACCAACAGTGATGCCACGGCACAGGTGAATAACTCGCCCAATGATGACCTGGCGCGCCAAACCGTAGTAGAAGCACCGCAAGAATCAGAGCAAAATAACAGCTGGGTGATCCAACTGGGCAGCTTCAGGCACCAGAAAAACGTAAAGCAATTATTGGATAAACTGGAAAACGCCGGATACAGAGCGTTTAGCCGGCCCATAGAAACCAGTTCCGGTTCGTTAACCAAAGTGTTTGTCGGACCAAATTTGAACAAGCGCGAACTGGATGGTGCCTTATCTCACCTTCAGGAGCTGACCGGCTTACGAGGTAAAGTAACCCGCTTCAGTGTAAACAACTAAACCAACAGGCGTACGCAGGACAGAATTGTTGACAGCCGGTGACTGGATAAAATTTCGGCACTGGTAATCAGGCAGACTTCTGGTAGAATGCGCGCGAATTTGACGCGATGGTGTTGTGTAAAACTCTATAGTAAACATAGGGGCTAGCCCAACACATCGTTAACAGGACGGGTAAGAATCTTCAAATGAATTGGCTGGATTACACGATTATAGGTGTGATAGCGCTCTCCACGCTAATTAGTCTGGTGCGTGGCTTTGTTAAAGAAGCTATTTCACTGGCAGTGTGGTTTACCGCCATGTTCGTTGCCAGCCAGTTTTACGCCGATCTGGCCGTCTACTTCTCGCGCATCAGTGACGAACTTATCCGTAACGGCGCTGCCATCGCCGCTCTCTTTGTGGCAACTCTTTTGTTAGGGGCTTTGTTAAACTACACCATTAGCCAACTGGTTCAGGCCACCGGCTTATCGGGTACAGACAGAGCGCTCGGCGCTGTTTTCGGCGCATTGCGCGGCATTCTTATTGTAAGTGCGCTATTATTTTTCCTGGATACGTTTACTCCTTCAGCCTCATCCGAGTGGTGGGATGAATCGGTACTGGTGCCGGAATTTGCAATGATCATTGAGTGGTTTTTTAGTTACGTAAAAGACAGCTCCAGTTTTTTAACTCCCGCTTAAATAGGTAACCTACATGTGTGGTATTGTCGGAATAGTTGGTAAAACACCAGTTGCTCAGTCACTCTATGACTGTTTAACCGTTTTACAGCACCGTGGTCAGGATGCGGCTGGCATCATGACGATCGACAACGGTGTATTTAATCTGCGTAAAGACAATGGACTGGTTCGGGACGTGTTTCACACCCGTCATATGAAGCGCCTCACAGGGAATATGGGGATTGGCCATTGCCGCTACCCAACGGCAGGCTCGTCCAGCTCGGCTGAAGCCCAGCCGTTTTATGTTAACTCACCTTTCGGTATGGCCTTTGCCCACAATGGCAACCTGACCAATGCCCTCGATTTACAAATCGAAGTAGCTAAAGTTGCTCGCCGTCATATCAATACTACATCAGACTCTGAGATTCTGATGAACATTTTTGCGCATGAGTTATCGCAACGCACCACCGGGTTAACGGTTTCTCCAAAAGACATTTTTGAGGTGGTAACTAACGTTCATATTAAAGCGCGTGGTGCTTATGCCTGTGTTGCGGCGATTATCGGACTTGGCGTTGTTGCGTTTCGTGATCCCAATGGTATTCGTCCACTGGCGCTGGGTAAGCGCATTACAGAAATGGGTGAAGAGTACATGGTTGCCTCTGAAAGCGTTGCACTGGATGCGGTAGGCTTTCAGTTTATTCGCGACGTAGCGCCGGGCGAAGCGGTATTTATTACCGAAGCGGGTGAGTTATTCACTCAACAATGTGCCCAAACGCCAGTGACCTCACCGTGTATTTTTGAATTTGTTTACTTTGCCCGCCCGGATTCTTTTATTGACGGTATTTCTGTTTACGCCTCTCGCGTCAACATGGGTAAAAAGCTCGGTGAGAAAATTGCTCGTGAATGGGCCGATTTGGATATCGATGTGGTTATTCCCATTCCGGAAACCTCCATGGATGTCGCGTTACAAATTGCGATTACCCTTGATTTACCTTACCGTCAGGGCTTCGTAAAAAATCGTTACATTGGTCGAACGTTTATTATGCCCGGCCAGACCCAGCGCAAGAAATCAGTGCGTCGTAAACTAAATGCGATTTCCTCTGAATTCAAAGGTAAAAACGTACTGCTGGTTGACGATTCTATTGTACGTGGTACCACTTCAGGACAGATTATCGAGATGGCCCGAGAGTCTGGTGCCAAAAAAGTTTACTTTGCGTCAGCGGCGCCTGAGATTCGCTTCCCTAATGTGTACGGTATCGATATGCCGTCGGCTAACGAACTGATTGCTTATGGCCGCGAAATTGACCAGATTTCAGACCTGATCCAGGCTGATGGCCTGATTTTCCAGGATATTTCAGATTTGGTAGATGCCGTTCAACATGAGAATCCGCAGATCTCACGGTTTGAAACCTCGGTGTTTGATGGTAATTACATTACTGGCGACGTGGACCAGGCTTACCTTGAACGTATTGATGCAGCCCGTAATGATTTGGCCAGAAAAGCGCCGGTGGTTCAGGCTGAGCTATCCAATCTCGATATGCATAACTTCGAGTCGTAAGTGGTATAACCGATATAAAAAAGCCGTTCAGATGAACGGCTTTTTATTGCTTATGTGAACTTGTATTAATGCATGTAAATCGGGCCCAGGCCCATACTCCATAAAATCACCGAACTTGCCATTAGTATTACCAGCAACACCAACCCGCAAGTAACCACTGAACTTGAGTAGATAAACCCTTTTTCTTCAGGAATGTGCATCATGATTGGCACGCCCGAATAAAGCAGGTATACAGAATAGGAAAGTCCTACCAGGCCAACGGTCATAATAAACCACAGTTCTGGGTATAAACCGGCAAAGCCAACCATGAACAGCGGCGTTGCTGTGTAAGCTGCCAGTTCCAGTGACTGAGTATAAGTGGGGGACGTATCAAATGCTTTTGCCAGTTCATGCATCAGTGCCGCCAACGCGACCACTCCGGCAATTAAACCAAAATACATTGCTACGCTCATGGTCATAGCACTTTGCGGGGTGAGTTTAATGACCTCACCTGCGCCAAAGCTCCAGCCCAGGTGGGCAGCCGAGTAATAGGCGACGATTGCAGGGATCAGTGCAATGATGGCTATGTGGCTAAACGCATAAAAGTAGTTTTCGTGGCGCTTATCAATGGTTTGCCATTCTTCTTTTGGATGGGTGTAAATACCCCACAGGTGGTTCAGGATCATATTCTTTCCCTCAGTGCTGAGAATGTTTTTAATTTGTTATTTATTTAACAAATAATCAACAATTTCAGTTTTATCCAAAGCGAAAACTAAGTCAACACATTTTGTTGATAAATTAAACAGCACAGCAGATTACGGGACCTGCACCAACCATATAGGGGAGCCGGCAGGTGTTAAGACTTACTGGCGGGTAGGGGATTAGCAGCCACCATGACGATGCTCAAGGCATAAATCGAGGCGGCACTGGCGAGCAAGAAAACATGAAGCTGCACGCTGGCCTCAAGGAGTTCCGGGAAACTCGACTTCAGATTGCTGAGCCCCGTCATTTCTGCTGCCAGAATAAATGCGCCCTCAAAGGTACCACTACCGGCGACACCGTGTATGGGTAGCACAGACGATAAGTCGGCACCAACAATCCCCAGTAATGCAGTGTGGAAGGATAATTCAGAAATGCCTAAAACAATTAACACAAATGCGCTCAGTTTGCTGAGCCAGGACGTGAGAGTGAGCAGGGCAATAATGACGTAAGTTTTACCTTTGGTTGGTAATTGAGCCAGGGTTTCTCTGAGCTTAACCAGTAATGGTTGATGAGTGCGCCGCAGCAGTAGGAGGGCCAGTAATTTGAGCTTTTCAGTAAACATGATCACCACTACAAATAAACCGGTGATGACTACTGACAGAAGCGGGAAGTCTCGCCATAAGAGCAAAACGCCGCCAATACAAAGCAGACAAAGTAAGTCCAGCAGCCTGAACATGATTAGGTGTAATGATGCTGTGAGCATGGGAACGCTAAATTGCGCTTTCATAAAAATGGGGAAGCTGGCTTCTCCGGTCCGCATGGGCATCATGATATTCAGGATATTATGTGTAAGTGAGAGCTTAAACAGCCTGGTGAAGTGGCCAATAATCATCAGGCTCGCCTGGATCCGCCAGGTGCGCAGTACATAAGAAAATAGCATCAATGCCATTGCCGACCATAAATACGGCCCGGGTAATAGAACAAATCCTCGCGCAATCGTTTGCCAGCCAACAAACCACTCCACCGCGGCGAGGGTGAGTATTAACAATAGTGAGGGCAAAAGGAATTGAATAATACGTTTCATTAGTTTTAGAATTACAACGAGTTAAATAGCCGGTTTTGTCGTTTGCCCTGGTCACAACACTATACCTGAAACCCTTAATCGTCGTGAACTATTTATAAATTAAGCGGTGATTATGCTTTATGAGACTAAATTCAAAGCTGCGCCCTATGATAGACTACGTGGGTTTGTTATTAACCAGTATCAATAAGGTCAGAGAATCTCAGGTGAATGAACTATTATCACCCATTAACGCATTTCTAAAATGTCCCACACCACAAAGCTGGATAAACGAGGCCACGAAGCGGGAAAACCTGCCGGTCGTGCTGCTCGACCATCTGGTTTGTGAATTGAAGGCCGCCCAATCCGCCATGTACCTTATCCGCAAATATGCGGTGGATAAAGAAAGTGGTGAAGCCCTGCTGGCCTGGTTAAAACCTTTCGAGGATTTTACCTACCGTAAACAGGGCGACTGGCGTGAACTGGCCAATCATGAAAAGCTGACTAAATCGATGATCCCCAAATCCGGCGCACCTTACAGTCAGGATTTGATAGATAAAATGGTGATGCTGATAAAAGAAGAGTTGCATCATTTTTATCAGGTACTGGAAATTCTGGAAGAATACGGTATCCCTTACGAATCCGTTGGCTCCAGCCGTTATGCCAGAGGGATGCTGCGACATGTGCGTACTTATGAGCCTCAGGCACTTATCGATAAGCTGATCTGCGGTGCTTACATTGAGGCGCGTTCCTGCGAACGCTTTGCTGCGCTGGCCCCGCATGTAGATAAACGGCTGGGCGACTTCTACGTATCGTTACTACGTTCTGAGGCACGTCATTATCAGGATTATCTGACACTGGCTGAAGAGATTGCCGGCACGGATATTTCCGAGCGTGTGGAATTTTTTGGCGATGTCGAAGCTGAGCTGATCTCATCTGCTGATGATGATTTTAAATTTCACAGTGGCGCACCGGTCACTCAGGTTGATGAATAGAAAACTGGTTCGCGCTGCATTGCTCTCTTAATGCAACCAAGGCTGGCATCTTTTTAAACAGGCAAATGGCACTTGCTTTGGTTTGTGCCATACTAGATGCAAATGTAGTATTTTAAGTCCTGTTATTCATGTTCAATCAGAAATTAAAAGCGGAAATTGCCAGCCTCCAGGCTGAGCTTAATCAATATAAGCGTGCCTCGAACAACCTTAAGAACGATCTTTTATATTGGCAGTTAACGCCTGCTGGCGTGGTGCAGTCGAGCGGCAGTAAAAATGAAAGTGTGCTGGGGTCTCGGTCGGGCAGAATGGCGGGGGAGCCTTTTACGGCAAATGTTGCCGATAAGGACCTTAAGTCCAAGTCGTTTCGTTATCTGTCTGATGCTATCAAAAGTCAGCATCACTGGACCGGCAGTATTAATTTAAAGGCCGCTGAAACAGCCACCAGCGTGCAGCTTATTATCCAACCTCATTATACTGCTCAGGGGGTGTGTGATCACATCGATGTATTTGGCACCCGCCTGGAAGTAGATACTCAGTCTTCTCTGAGTAATGAGGATATTCTTCAAGCCCTTGACCGCTCCATGGCTATTATTGAGTTTGAGCCTGGCGGAATTATCATCAAAGCCAATTCATTGTTTTTACAAACCACCGGTTATTCGCAGGATGAAATCCGAGGTAAACACCATCGTATGTTTTGTCCACAGGTGGTCAGTGATGCACCGGATTATCAACAAACCTGGGATGCTCTGGCCCGTGGTAAATTTATTTCCGGGCGTTTTGAACGAGTCGATAAGCATGGTAATCCGGTGTGGCTTGAGGCGTCGTACAACCCGGTGATTGATGACGACGGCCAGGTGTACAAGGTGATTAAATTCGCCAGCAACGTAACTCAACAAGTAGATAATGAACGGCGAGTGAAGGAGGCTGCAGAAATGGCATCGTCGATGTCTGCCGAGACCGGCTCACAAGCCGATCGCGGTCAGCAACTGATGACTGAAACGGTGGCCTCGCTGGCTTCACTAACTGAACAAATGACGAAAGCATCAACCGAAATCAGTGAACTGGAACAACAATCCTCAGAGCTGAATAAAATGGTCAGTGCCATTAGCGCCATCGCCGATCAAACGAATTTGCTGGCACTTAATGCTGCTATCGAAGCGGCGAGAGCCGGCGACCAGGGCAGGGGATTCGCTGTGGTTGCTGATGAGGTGCGGGAACTGGCGTCTCGCACCACCGAATCTACCAAAGAGATCATGGCCGTGTTTTCTCGCAACGACCAGTCAACCAAGCATGCTGTGAGTACCATTAAACAGGGGCTGGAAACGTTAGATGAGGTAGCTCAGAGCGTGGCAGAAACTAAAACCTCGATGAGTGAAATTGCCTCCGGCTCAAAACAAATCATCAGTGCGGTAGACAAGCTATCCAGGCGTTAATAATTACCGGGTTACTTTCACCCGGGTTTGAGGGTTCAACTGTTCGCGGCTGATATGGCGGGTGGCCAGCCAACTCTCATTGGTGCGCTTAACCAAGACTACTTTATCGCCGCACAGCAAACGTTCACTGGCTTCCATCGGCTGAACCTTAATGTTCAGCAGTTGGTGGTTTTGATCAAAGACCGTCGCACGGACTTCAGCGCCCAGAAACTCGCTGTAACCCACGATGGTGGCAATACGCCCGGCATATTCTTCATTTGCAAGCAGGCTGTTATAGCTGCGTAAATGTGGTGCCAGATGATGAATAACCACCGCAGTAGCAGTAGCTGCAACTACCAGCGTAACAGGAAACAATAGGGCCTGAGGGGCATAAGCCTGCCAGTAGGCAAAGTACAAGCGCTGGATCAGCATACCGCTGGTGCCAAACGTGATAAAAAACACCATAAACCAGAAGACAATGGTTACTTCGTATAACCGCAGTGTTTGCGGAACAAAGTGATATGGGGTAATTTCCGGCCGACCGAATTGCTGCGGCATATCCAATAAACCTAAAAACGATTTGCCGCGCAGCAGAAACAAGCTTTCTATGGTACACAGCATTAACCCAACGAGAATGGGCACGCTGTAGATAAAATAAGCCTGGGTAAACAGAAACACCGACATTGTCTCCTTCCCTGATGTCGCGATCGTCCTAAAAAGTAGGGTGTGAAACCGGATACTCAATCCACACCCCTTTGTTTATAGCACATCATTTGTAAACCGCCAGTCCGGCTATACCACTAAGGTCTTGTTGTCGGGTATCTGCCAGCTGGTTAGACTCTGAGTTTTAGTAAACCGGAATAGTGCAGATGGCGATCAGTAAAGGTTATAAAGCATTGCTGGATGAGGCGATGCAGCAAATAAAAACAATCCCGTTGGAAGATGCCAGGGAGCTGTATGAGTTAAGTGAAGCCTGTTTTATTGATATCAGAGACATTCGCGAGTTAGAGCGTGATGGTATGATCCCGGAAGCGGTTCACGCGCCGCGTGGCATGCTGGAGTTTTGGGTTGATCCGGACAGCCCTTATTATCGTGAGGTGTTTGGTCAGTCTGGCCCGTTGATTTTGTATTGTCAGTCGGCCTGGCGTTCTGCGCTGGCCACACTAACACTGCAGCAAATGGGCATGGATAACGTTTGTCACTTAGAAGGTGGTTTTAAAAACTGGATGGGTGCAGGCCTGCCGGTTGCCGACAAACGCGCAGTCAGTCATTAGTTGCCGAGCTTGGTGCTCAGCAACCTGTTAGTAAAATTAGTGCTGGTGACCGCCTTGCAGCGCGTCGCCATCACTGTTGTAGTAACCGGAAGCCCCTTTTTCAATAAACCCCTGGTGGACCATTCTGGTTAAAAACGGGTCGGTATGGTCATCGCCTATATCTGCAAAATCGGTGCTTTGATAAGCGTAGCGCGCAGCAAAAAACTGCTCAATTTGTTGTTTATCAAACTCAGTGTTTGTGAGTGTCCAGTGAACTGACTGGTGAGCTGATTCTGCCTTGAATGAAGTGGCCAGTTTGAGTGCGGGCTGCCAAATCAAGGTGATTCTGGTGCCATTATCCTCTCGTTCAAAAGTAATTAATGTATTACAACCACTGCCAGTCCGGCTGGTCTCTGTCATTGTGGCAATGAGTTCATCGCTGAATAACTGATTGCGGAAAGACCAGTTTGTTTCGCTTTTACCGTGCACTTTTTCTCCAGGCTGATATTCAATGGCTCTGGCATGCGCATCAAAATAGCGGGTAGGCTTGATCAGGGAAGTATTTACCTGCTCCCAGGCTTCAGTAATTTGTGTTTGGGGATAGCGGTGAGCGACTACCCTTTCGTTTCGCCACAGTTCGAGTAGTTTTTGTTGGTCACCCCGGGCGTTGTGAGTCTCTACGGTGTAGCGTGCTACCAGGGCGTTAGCATTGTTTTCACAGCTCTGTGCAAAGCTCAGTGGGGCAAAACAAAAGGCGAAAAGCGTAAAAATCGTTTTGTACATCTTAGGTATCTCTTTTTTAACCAAAGTAGGGCAACCTTACGGTTGCCCTGTGGCATTTACCGTCGTGGATTATTCCACTTCGTTGTTGGCTTGCTCAACCATGTCACCAGCGTAATCCATTACATGGAAAATCACGCTTTGTTCGTTGGTACCATTCACCAGCCAGGCACCCGGACCCTTGGCGTAAATCCCAACATCCTCACCAGCATGGGTTTCAGAGCCTAACGGTACCAGCGCTTCCTGGTGATAACCGGTAGTAGTGGTATCCACACTGGTAAGGTCCATACGTCCAGTATTGATGTTCAGGCTGTACACTGCGTCAGCGTCTGTTTCATTCCCCAGATTCTGGAAACCAAAACCGTTAGTGTAGCCCAATGTGGTATAAGGCATATCATCAGCAGCCAGCGCGGGCTCATCTGAACCAACGTTCACTACTTTACCCAGAATGGGATTTCCACGCTTAGGATAGCCAGCAATGGTAAATACATGGCTGTGGTCGGCGGTTACAATAATCAACGTATCGTCATCACTGGTCATGGCATCAGCCGCAGCAACGGCGTTCGCGAACTCAATGGTATCCGTTAGCGCATTATAGGCACTGCCAGCATGGTGGCCATGATCAATGCGGCCTGACTCCACCATCAGGAAGAAGCCGTCCTGATTATTATCAAGGATTTGAATGGCTTTTTCGGTCATTTCAGACAGTGAAGGTTCACCGGCCACATCGTTGGCACGATCGGCTTCATATTGCATATGAGACTCATTAAACAGGCCAAATACACGTTCTGTGGTTTCGGTGCTCAGACCATCGAAGCCGCTCTGATCGAATACATAAACACCATTGGTGTACATGGATTGCCATTCAGCGGTTAGGTCGCGGTTATCAGTACGATCGCCTTCTACTGCACTAACGGCATCCGCGCTGTTAAATGCGGCATCGCGTGGCAGGAAATGACGACGACCACCACCGAAAACAACTTCAATGCCATCTACATCAAGGCCGGCAAATCGTGCTTCCAGGTTACTCTCAAAATTGACCAGCTGATCGGCAATGTCGGTACAGCCGGCGGTCACAGCCTCTGCAGGCATGTCAGATACATCTTCCCAGTTACGATCTGCTGATTTGGCGTAAGTCGCTGCGGGCGTTGCGTGGGTGATCCGCGCCGTTGAGATTACACCGGTTGATTTGCCCGCAATTTCCGCCAGTTCCAGTGCTGTAACTAACTCGTTTCCGGCCACAGTGGAGCAGTCGCCACGCTCTATGTCTTCATCAACACCGATAACACCCACATCGGTTTTTACACCAGACATCATGGCGGTCATGGTACCAGCGGAATCGGGGGTCTGTGCATCCACGTTGTAGGTTTTCGCTAACCCTGCAAACGGAAAGTTGTCAAAACTCAGTTTGTTTTCTTCTCCGTCCAGACCTTTCATCTGACCATCTAAAATACGTGCAGCGGTTACGGTAGAGACACCCATACCATCACCCACAAATAAAATGACGTTTTTAGCCTGTCCACGCATTTCAGTAACGGTGCGTTGCAGATTTTCTTTGGACGTTACTACGACTTTGGCTGAGCTGGTGCTGTTAGTCGTTAACGCGCCGGTGGCTTCCAGCCATACGGTTTTGTTGGCTTCTACTTCGGCAGCTGCTGCTACAAACCAGTCATTATTGAGTGAGGTAAGCAGCTCTGAATTGCTAACTTCGGTTGAAGCCGGCACACATACGTAACTGGTGGATTCAATTTCGTCACCGGTAAGTGCGCCATCGCTGTTGGCATCCAAACCAGAGTCAATTTGCACACCGCTGTTAGGGCAGTTTGTATCACCTACAGCAAGAGCTGTCTGGATCACCAGACTATTGAGTCCGTTAGTGCCATCCTGACCGTCTGCGCCATTTTGACCATCGGCACCATCGGTACCAGCAGTACCGTCAACACCATCGATACCATCTACACCGTCACGCCCGTCGTCACCGTCGAGAGAACAAGCGCTAAGCCCCATTATGGCTACCGCCACTAAACTTAATTTAAATAAATTCATTATGATTACTCCGCTTATTCTTCTACCAGATCCAGTGCCTGATTAATCAGGTGGAACACGACGTTTTGTTCAACTACGCCCTGGACAAGTTGACTGCCCGGGCCCGAGGCATGCAGTGAAATGTCTTCACCAGCATGGGTTTCTGAACCCAAAGGAATAAGGGCTTCCTGGTGATAACCAGAAGCTTCGGTATCAACGTTTGTAATATCCATGCGGCCCGTATTGGCAGTATAAGCATAGATTGCATCGGCATCTGTTTCGTTACCCAGGTCTTGGAAACCCAGACCGTTGGTGTAACCCAGCGTGGTGTAAGGCATGTTATCAGCGGCCATTGCTGGCTCATCAGAGCCAACATTTACCACTTTACCCAGAATAGGGTTACCGCGTTTAGGGTAACCAGCAATGGTAAATACGTGGCTGTGGTCAGCGGTAACCAGAATAAGCGTGTCTTCAGGATTTGTATTTTCGTAGGCAGCCTTTACTGCCGCTTCAAATGCCAGGGTGTCTGTCAGGGCATTGTAGGCACTGCCAGCATGATGCCCATGGTCGATACGGCCAGACTCCACCATCAGGAAGAAGCCTTTTTCATTATTGTCCAGAATATCGATGGCTTTTGTGGTCATATCAGCTACAGATGGCTCGCCGGCCACATCATTAGCGCGGTCTGCTTCGTACTGCATGTGTGATTCATTAAATAAACCAAATACACGTTCGGTACTGGCAGGGTCAATGGCGTCAAAGCCTGCCTGATCGTATACATAGACACCATTTTCGTACATATCCTGCCATTCTGCAGTCAGATCGCGTGAATCGGTGCGATCGCCTTCTACCGAGCTAACGGCATCCGGGCTGTTAAACGCAGCATCGCGAGGCAGGAAGTGACGACGACCACCGCCGAAAGCAACTTCAATACCGTCTACATCTATACCTGTGTAGCGATCTTCCAGATAGTTTTCAAAATTAACCAGTTGATCGGCAATGTCTTTACAACCTGCAGTTACTGCAGCTTCAGGCATGTCTGATACATCTTCCCAGTTACGATCGGCAGACTTTGCATACGTAGCTGCTGGTGTAGCGTGGGTAATACGTGCGGTAGAAATGATGCCGGTTGACAAGCCTTTAATTTCGGCCAACTCCAGTGCGGTAATCACTTCGTTACCTGCCACAGTCGAGCAGTCGCCACGCTCAATGTCTTCGTCAACACCAATCACGCCTACGTCGGTTTTTAAACCCGACATCATGGCGGTCATGGTACCGGCTGAATCAGGGGTTTGTGCATCCACGTTATAAGTTTTCACCAACGCGGTGTACGGAAATTCTTCAAAGGCCAGGTAACCTTCTTCACCCATCTCTCCGGCCATCTGACCTTTTAAGATACGTGAAGCGGTGAGAGTGGAAACCCCCATGCCGTCACCCACAAATAAAATAACGTTCTTTGCCTTAAACTTGCTGTTTACTTCAAGTTTTTGTGCAATTTTAGATTGAGCGTCAGTAAACCACGCGCTTTGTGCCTGAGAATCAGGCAGAACATCAGCGTGCAGTCCTGAAGAAACGGCAAGGGCTATCGCACTTGCTGCGGCTTTCAAGATCAATTTCATTTTTGTATTCCCAATTATGACATTTTATATTTTTTGTCATGCAAACCAAGGGTTGCTTAACGAGGTTTAATCAACGCGGCTGGACGGTTGTGCAGGTTGTAAACTACACAAAGCGTTGATTGAAAATTAGCCTAATCAGGATGTGTGAAGGATAGTTGACCTATAAATGAAGGTTTGTTGTCAGAATGGTGATGTTAATGTTGCAGAAAAGTTACCCGCTAAGCGTAAACTGTCGCTTTTCAAGGCGCACGTCAACCGGACTAACTCTTAACACGCTGCCCTGGGTATACCAGTCGCCTACTACGATACGGTGGGCGGGCTTGCCGTTAACGGTAAGCGAGTGAATGTTGGGCCGGTGAGTGTGGCCGTGGATAAGCTGCTGGACATTGTGTTTTACCATAACGTAAACCACTTCATCGGGGGTGACATCCATAATCTCAGCGGTAAGGTTTTGCTGGTTTTTCTGGCTAGTCTTTCGTCCGCGCTGAGCCAGCTTACGACGTAACCACAGCGGTAGAGCACCTACCAGGCGGGGCCACCACCATCCTCGGGCTTTCTTTCTGAATTTCTGATACTCAATATCCAGAGTACACAACTCATCGCCGTGCAATAGTAGTGTAGGGGTGCCGTAAAGGTCGATAACCTGTTGTTCAGGCAGCAGGGTCATACCGGCTTTGTCGGTCCAGCCCTGGCGAATAGCGAAGTCGCGATTGCCGTGAATAAAATATACCGGAGTAGTAGCCGACAGCGTTTTAAAAGCACTGGCCACGCGTTCAGACAGTGGCGTGATATCATCGTCACCCAACCAGAACTCAAACAGATCGCCGAGCACGTACAGTGCTTCCGCCTGCGGGGCATCCTGCTTAAGAAAGGTGAGTAAACACTCGGTGATGTCATCACGCTCAGCGCTTAAATGTATGTCAGCAATAAAGTAAGTAAACGGCATTAATTATTAGCTTTTAGGCATTAAAAAGGGAGCCTGCAGACTCCCCGGAGCGTGTTCAGTGGTCAGGCTGCAAAGTGCAGATTATTCACTAATCACAGCTTTTTCGATGATAACCGCTTCAACCGGCACATCCTGATGATAACCGTAATTACCGGTTTTTACATTTTTAATTTTTTCAACCACATCCATGCCTTCGGTCACTTTACCAAATGCACAGTATCCCCAGCCATTCATGCTTTCGCTGCTGAAGTTGAGGAAGTCGTTGTCTTTTACATTAATAAAAAACTGCGCAGTGGCTGAGTGAGGGTCGTTGGTACGGGCCATAGCAATGGTACCGGCTTCATTGGCCACACCGTTGTTCGCTTCATTGTCGATTGGTGCTTTGGTGTCTTTTTGTTCCATATCCGGGGTCATACCGCCGCCCTGGATCATAAAGCCATCAATCACGCGGTGAAAAATGGTGTTATCGTAAAAACCTTCCTGCACATAAGACAGAAAGTTCTCAACCGTTTTTGGTGCTTTATCGGCATACAGTTCCAGGGTAATGTCGCCGTGATTTGTTTTAAACGTCACCATAATGTTTAACCTTACCTTAATTTAGTTTAGTTTTTGGCTATATAGACCGCTAATGGTAGCCCAAATGCCAGAATGCGAAAACCCCTCTTAAGTACCTAATTGTTTATTCACCTGAAAATGCACCCATTACTGGTGCCAGAGCGTGGTCAGACGATAATTACAGTGCTAAACTTCGCCACCCAAACCGGTTTATGAGGAAATTAGGATATGTTGCAACTGTTTAACACCAAAACCCGTCAGAAAGAGCGTTTTCAGCCGCTGGTAGAAGGGAAGGTGGGACTCTATGTTTGTGGCATAACTGTGTATGATCTCAGCCATATGGGCCATGCCCGTACCTATCTGAGTTTTGACGTACTGGTACGCTATCTGCGCCACCTTGATTATGATGTAAAGTATGTACGTAACATCACCGATGTAGACGATAAAATTATCGCCCGCGCTAATCAAAACGGTGAAACAACTGAAGCGCTTACCGAACGCACCATTGGCATGATGCACGAAGACTTTGCGGCGCTAAATCTGGTTGAGCCTGACATCGAGCCGCGAGTTACCGGGCATATGGCTGAAATTATCGACGTCATCGAAAAGCTGGTGGCAAAAGGGTATGCCTATCAGGCTGAAAGCGGTGATGTGCTGTTTGATGTAAGTAAGTATGATGAATACGGCAAACTGAGCCGTCAGAATCTCGAGCAGTTACAGTCTGGTGCCCGGGTAGAAGTGGCAGCGGGCAAAGACGATCCGCTGGATTTTGTGCTGTGGAAAACCGCTAAGCCAGGGGAACCCGCCTGGTCTTCGCCCTGGGGCGAAGGTCGTCCGGGCTGGCACATTGAATGTAGCGCGATGAACCATAAGCATCTGGGTGAACATTTTGACATTCATGGTGGCGGTTCAGACCTTATTTTTCCACACCATGAAAATGAAGTGGCGCAATCCTGCTGTGCTTTTGATACACCGTATGTGAATACGTGGATGCACACGGGAATGGTGCAGGTAAACGACGAGAAGATGTCTAAATCACTGGGCAATTTCTTTACCCTGCGCGATGTGCTCGGTGAGCACGACGCGGAAATCCTGCGCTTCTTTTTAATGTCGGCGCATTATCGTAGCCAGTTAAGCTACTCACAGGATAATATCGATCAGGCGAAAGCAGCGCTGGAACGTTTATATACTGCTCTGCGCGGTGTTAAAGTCGACAGCGTAACCGACCTCAGTTACGGCGGTTACCTGGAGCGTTTCGAGCAGGCAATGAATGACGATCTGAACGTGCCGGAAGCTTATTCAGTGTTGTTCGATTTAGCCCGTGATTTAAATAAGCATAAATCACAGGGTGATGCCGGTGCTGAAGAAGCCGGTAAGCTTGCTGCCCTGCTTAAAGGTATCGGTGGGATCCTGGGTTTCTTACAGCGCGATCCGGAAGCATTCATGCAGTCGGGCAACGACGATGACGTAGCAGAAATCGAAGCACTTATTAAGGCGCGTAATGATGCCCGCGCGGCCAAAGACTGGGGGGCGGCCGATGCGGCGCGCGACAAGCTTACAGCCATGGGGATTGTGCTGGAAGACGGTGCCGGTGGTACTACCTGGCGCCGTCAGTAATAGTAAAGGGCTGATAACCCAATTCGTCACCCCCGATAAAAAACGTCTTCATCTCCGGCCTTCCTTCGTGACACAGGCTTGGCCGGTATGATCACTCCCATTTCGTCATCCCCGCATGCTTCCCCATAGTCATCCCCGCATGCTTCCCCATCGTCATCCCCGCACGTTGTTAGCGGGGACCTCAATACATGTTATTGGGGAGTCTAAATATCCGCCTCTGATAACGTCCTGACTAAACCTCCACAATCAACAATAATGTTGCAGCAGTTGCTGCACCCATCACCAGGTTGAAGCCGCGCTGCCGACGAGGATTATTCAGCCATACCCGCAACCTGGCGCCGGTGCCTGCCCATAGGGAAATCGCTGGTAACCCGAGCAGTGCAAAAGCCAGCATAATCATCGCGCCGGATTCAACGTAGTTGTTGCCGGGTTGGCTAAAGGTGCTCACACTACCCAGTGCCATCATCCAGGCTTTGGGATTAACAAATTGAAACAGTGCTGCCTGCCACCAGGTGAATGGTTGTGTTGATTGCCTATTATCACTATGAATGCCGGTAACCGGACCCGAGGCAATTTTGAAAGCCAGCCAGATTAAGTATGCCGCACCGGCAACATTCAGCACAGAATACATTAGCGGATAAAGCTGAAACAACACACCCAGCCCCAGCAGTACACTGAGCAATAACATCGCTACACCAAATACAATTCCCAGCATGTGCGGTAACGTGCGGGTAAAGCCAAACTGTGCCCCTGATGCCAGCAGCATCATATTATTGGGGCCGGGAGTGACTGAGGTAATAAAGGCAAAGGTAGCAATGCCCAGCAATAATGATGTTTCCATAATATGCTCCCTAGGGGGTGAATAGTCAGATTTATAATCAGCATCCGCTGTACACATAGCATGCGGTATCCTTCTGTACTTAGTTAGATGCAAAAGGTACGTTGTTTAGCCATACAGTTTGTGAGTTTGCCTGGCTGTGTGGTGCAAATTGCGTCAATCTGTATGGGTTATTGTTAAAAAGTACTGATATATTGGATATTGTATGGTTTTAACGGTAACGGGCACTTTGATGAGCAGATATTTACACTTGGCCACCCGCCTCAGGGAACACATTCAGATGGGCTATTTTGCGCCCGGCGATAAGCTGCCTTCTGTTCGGCAACTGGCGGGTGAACACGGGGTTAGCATCTCAACCGTGCAGGAAGCTTACCGAGTGCTGGAACAGGATGGCCTGGTTGAGGCGAAAGCCAAATCCGGCTATTTTGTGGCCCGCGCCAAAGAACGAATTGCCCGGCCTAAGGAATCGAAGCCACCCCAGCGGCCCATGGACGTGTCACTGTGGGAAGATGTACTGGCCATGCTGATGGGCCATGGTGTGGATGCCAGCTGCGAGTTTCAGCATGCCATGCCGGATATGAGTTCCTCTACTCTTAAGCCGCTGCTGAAAAACATTTACGAACTCAACAGACACCGTCCGCAGGATGGCATGTCTTACGGCCATGTGCAGGGCGAACTAGGCCTCCGTGAACAGCTTGCAAGGCTTACCGCCACCACCGGGTGTCAGCTTGATGCCGAAGACTTTGTAGTGACCTCTGGTTGTCAGGAAGCGCTTTCGGTTTGTTTAAGAGCGGTAGCGCAAAGCGGAGATGTGATTGCGGTGGAATCACCGGGCTTTTACGGTGCCATGCAGGCTATCAAAGCGGCTAATTTAAAAGCGCTGGAAATTCCCACCGACTCCCGTGATGGAATGAGTATTGAGGCGCTCAAGCTGGCCATGGATCAATGGCCGGTGAAAGCCATTTTGGTTACCCCTACGGTGAATAATCCCCAGGGCTACGTGATGCCGCTTGCGAAAAAACAGGCGCTGTATCAGCTGGCACGAGAATACGATATAGCGATAATCGAAGATGATATTTACGGTGATATCGCCTTTGAATATCCGCGCCCCAAAACCATTAAATCTTTTGACGAGGATGGTCGGGTGTTGTTGTGCTCGTCTTTCTCTAAAACCCTGGCTCCGGGCTTTCGGGTAGGGTGGATTGCGCCGGGGCGGTATCGTGATAAGGTCACCCACATCAAATATGTCAGCAGTTCCATGTGCCCCACATTGCCACAACTGGCAATTGGTAATTTTATTCGCCAGGGCGGTTACGACCGGCATTTACGGTCGATGCGGCAATCTTACCGTAAGGCCAGAGATGCCATGCTAAAAGGAATTGAACAACATTTTCCGGCACACACCCGGGTGAGCTTTCCGGAAGGCGGTTTTATCTTATGGCTCGAGTTACCAGAAGGCTATGATGCGGCCAGGCTGGCAGAGCTTGCCAAACAGCGGGGGATCATCCTGGCGCCGGGTCAGATGTTCTCCGCTACCGGAAAATACCGCAACTGTTTACGCTTTAACTATATAGACCGCGATCTGGCTACCCGTGAACAGAGTATAGCGGTATTGGGAGACATTCTGGCTGCTATGGCTAACAGCAAATTGGAAACTGCTTAACCCTGGCGGCCATACCAGCGCCTGGTTCGCTGGCAGTACTGGTTAAACTCATCACCAAACAGCTCAAGCATAAAGCGCTCTTCAGGGATAATCTGGAACCGCTGTAAATAGGCCATAGTGAGAAGCGCGAATACTAACCCGCTGGCATCGCGAACAATAAATGCCGCACCTGCCACGCCAACAACCAATCCTAAATACATGGGATTACGGGTGTAGGTAAAAATGCCACCGTCTACCAGGCTACTGGCATTTTGCGGTCGGTGGGGATTTACGGTGGTGCGCTGCTGCCTGAAAGCCACCACACCGGCCACGCCAATTAAACCGCCGGCGACAAACATCACAAAACCAAAGGGGCGTAATGGGTGGGGCAGCGGCATCACATCAATACTGGCGCAATACCAGGTTAGCAATAGGGCGGCAATAAATACCACCACCGGCGGAACTTTGAGCTCAAGGTGCTTTAACATCGGAATCGTCCACCACCGGCTTTAATTTTGCTTCTTTCTTCTGCTGCTGTTTCTCAATCAGCTGCGACTTCCAGCGCTGTTGTGAAACATGCCCCTTGATTGCCTCGATACACTCATTGACCACCAGTAAAAATTCTTTATCCAGGTTTTGTTCCTCCGGCGTAAAGTCTTTCAGGCCGGAGCTCACGAAATCCTCGATGTCCCTGGCTTCTAAGTCGGTTAGCAGGTTAACGATGGACGCGGTAACGATATCGGTGACTGCGCTTTCCAGGGTATTTTCAATAGTACGGCCTACCACAGGTACATAGGATAAAGTGGAGACCTGAGCGTTATCGCGGACGGCTTTACCAACGCTTTCTTTGACATGGCGGCGAATGACATCACCGTGCTGGCTGTCATTAATTGACTGGCCAAGGTGGTTTACAATGTTGGAAAGCCAGGAGCTGATCACCGGTCGGCGCGGGGCAATAACGTTTTGAGTGATGTCGTCAATCAGAGGAGAGCCGGCCGCGATGTCCTGTTGCGCATCGGTAAGTACCTTTACCACAATACGATCACTTAATTCTTCAACAAACACGTCGTAATAAAAAGCAAAGAACCGATAGATCCCCGTATCGTTCAGGTCGATAATCTGATTTTTATGCAGTCGGTAGAGGATTGAGAATATCCGCAGAAAACGGAATATCCGGGTACCGCCTAGGGGAATGCAACCGACTAAATCGTACCAGCGTAAAAACGGGAAAAAATACCAGCGCAGGTATTCCTCGGTTTTAATGGCGACAATCCAGCGCACAAAAAACTCGGTTAAGAAAATGGTGATAAAAACCAGATCGACCAGAATAAAGTTGCGGTGGATAGGGTCGTAAAAACTGACAAACGCCGGCGACCAGGCGCTTAATGTATCGCGAATAAAGGCTGTGTTATACAAGCCATCAAACAGTAAAAACAGCAGGTTCAGCAGCAACAGCCCCAACATCACGATGTCGAGCAGTAGCCAGGGGCCCTCGTGGCTGTTGCGCAGGTTTTCCCGGTTTATCCTAAACATGGGCCCTCTGTATAGTTGGCGTTTATCCTAAATTGCGTAAGCGTGTCACATCCACGTGCAGGGTCAGTTTTTGCCCTGGCTGTAAGTACTTCTTCGGGTTCAGGTTATTCCATTTGGTAATGTCACTGGTGCGCAGATTAAACTTTTGCGCAATACGGGCCAGTGAGTCACCGCGCTTTACCGTGTAGGTGAGCGTGCGCATGATGGCATCGCGCTTTTGCTCATCACTGGCTTCATCCACCCAAATCACCAGAGTTTTTCCCGGCATGAGCGGATCGGTAGGCGCCATGCCATTCCATTTTGCCAGCGAACGGGTGCTTATTTTATATTTACGGCCAATATCCCAAAGTGTATCACCGGCGGCCACTTTATGCGTGAGCTGGTAACTGCCTCGTTTCTGGTTTTGCGTAGACGCCAGACGCTGATCCTGAGACAACGTGTAAGCATCCAGTTTTTTAAGCGCAACCGGCACCATCAGATGATCGCCAATGCGGATCATGTTGTTTTGTATATCGTTGATGCTTTTTATTACATCAACGGTGGTGTGATATTCCTTGGCCAGTTTCAGCAAGCTGTCGCCGGACTTCACCTCATGACGCACCCAGTTCAGGCGTTCTTTACGGTCGACCTGGGCGAGTTGGGTAGTAAAGCCTTCTGCTTTATCCAGCGGTAATACCAGGCGGTGTGGACCATCCGGATCGGTGGCCCAGCGGTTATAGCCAGGGTTAAGAGCATGCAGTGATTTTAACTCCATGCCAGCCAGTTCGGCCGCAAAGGCGAGGTCTAGCTGTGAACCGGTATCTACCGTAGCAATGACCGGGGCATTGTCGATTTCAGGCCAGCTGAATTCATAATTGTCCTGATGTTTTAAAATGTCTGCCAGTGCAAGCAGCTTAGGCACATAAGCGCGGGTTTCACGCGGTAAATCAAGCGACCAGAAGTCAGTTGGTTTACCGGCTTTCTGGTTGCGTTTAATCGCTTTGCCCACGCGGCCTTCACCGCTGTTATAGGCAGCCAGAGCGTGCAACCAGTTGCCGTCAAACATCTTGTTCAGGTAAGTCAGATAATCTAACGCAGCATCGGTGGAGGCAATGACATCACGACGGCCGTCGTACCACCAGGTTTGTTCAATACCGAAGCGTTTTGCCGTGCCGGGAATAAACTGCCACATGCCGGCAGCACGACCGTGGGAATAAGCAAATGGATCGAAGGCGCTTTCTACGATAGGCAGCAATACCAGCTCTAAGGGCATTTCGCGGGCTTCAATTTGCTGGATAATATAGTAAAGGAAAGGTCTGGCCCGTTTTGAGACCCGTTCCATATAGGCCGGGTGCTTTAAATACCAGTCGCGCTGAACCGCCACCCGTTTGTTAGCTGGCACCTCAAAAGCAAATTGATTACTGGCTCGTAACCACAGGTTTTCAATGACAACCGGCTCAACGGCTTCCTCAACCGGGGAAATTTCGACTTCAACCTCTTCGGTTGGGTGCATCACTTCAATAACGCCTTCATTGGCCAGTTCGCAATCGGCCTGATCGTTAATATTAGTGTGAGCAATCTCGCAGGTTGAACGGTTGTCCTGCAATTCAGTCTCGGCTTGCTCGGTTTGCTCAGTTAACTGACAACCACTGAGTGAAGCAACAACGATAAGATGAAGCGCAGACAACTTTAATTTCATTGAGAAACGAACCCTTAGGTAATTCAACAGCCTACCAGTGTACGCAAATTCGCGTCTCAATGCATCCTGTTGAAACTAATACTATAGGCGACACAGTCGCCCAACCACTCTATCAACAGTCAGAAATTATCTTTCCATTGTCTCAGATGAGTAAAGACGGCAATTTCGTCAATAAGTTCCGCACCTGAGTGGCTGGCGACCGAACTTTTTATAGTCGGTGAGTCGCAACGTAAGAAAGGGTTTATGTCTAGCTGCGTACTTAACGTAGTAGGCAGGGTAGGAGTGTTTTGTGCGCGAGTCTCTTTTACCCAGCTATCATAGGTTTGCAGTGCCTGATTTTCAGGTTCTGCCGCCAAAGCAAAATTCACATTTGCCTGAGTATATTCATGGGTACAGTAAATTACGGTAGAGGCTGGCAAGCGTTTGATTTTATTCAGTGAACGGTGCATCTGGCCCGGTGTGCCCTCAAATAATCGACCGCATCCTGCAGAAAATAGCGTATCACCACAAAAGAGTGCGTTATGGCCCAGAAACGCGATATGATCAAGAGTATGACCGGGAAGCTCGAGCACATTAAATTCACAACCAATCAGAGGCAGTTTCACCAGGTCGCCCTGGGCTACAGATTTTGTGATACCGCTAATATGACCGCCGCGAGGGCCAATTACCGGTAAATCCCGCACCGCGGTACTGAGTTTAGTAATTCCACCAGTATGATCAGGGTGGTGATGGGTAATTAAAATGGCGGCCAGTGATACGTTATTGGCTTTACAAAACGCCAGCACCGGATCAGCATCTCCGGGATCAACGACAACGGCATATTGCTCGTTGTGCAAACACCAAATATAGTTGTCGTTAAAAGCGGGGATCGGCGTAACTGAGATAGTTGCCGGAAAACTGTCGGTAGGCATAGTCCAGTCCGTAAGTTGTACATGGTTGTTTAGATACTATAAAGTTGTGTGGTTGCATGCAATACATGCGGTCAGTTAATCCGGGCAGTTTATACACATCAGGCGTTTATGAAATCAGCGTTTCACCCCAAACCATTGCGTTACCCACAAAGCTGGTCTGAATTACCGGGGGGCGAAGAATTAAAACAAGCTATCGAAGGTGTTTGTGATGAATTAAGCCAACGGGTGTTTGGCTATAACATGGTGAAACTGGGCAATCTGAGCAGTGAAATAGGCCTGCCGGGCTCCGCTATTCGCCATCATGTGGCGCAAACACAGATCGCAGTAAAGGGCAGCACCCTGATATCTTATTCGGATAATTTGCCCTACATCGAAAACAGTATTGATGGTTTCCTGCTAGCAAACGAACTGGATTTTGCTCAGGACCCCCACGAAATATTACGCGAAGTAGACCGCACCGTTACCGCCAATGGTTATGTGATCATCAGCGGCTTTAATCCATACAGTCTTACCGGCCTTGCCCGGTTTTTGCCGATAAAAAAAGGTAATATCCTGCACCAGGCCCGCTTTTTCTCAGCCGGTCGGATTAAAGACTGGCTGCAACTGCTTGGTTTTGAAATTGTTGAACACCGGCATATTTTGTTTTCCATGCTATTTGCCAGTCATAACAAAGGTCAGCCCGCAGCCTGGCAACAATGGTGCAGTCGTTACTGCCCGTGGTGTTCATCGGTATACGTATTGATGGCACGAAAACGCACTATTCCAATGACCACGGTTAAACCCAAATGGAAGGTCAAACCGCGTTTCTCCGCGGTGGGGGCGAGTATGCGCGATGCCGCGTCCCGGGTTACTCATTCCTCGAATCGTTGAGTGAAGGAATAAATACTCTAGTCATCCCCGCATAATACAACTCGTCATCCCCGCGTGCTTTTGGGCGGGGATCTGCTGAAAAGGTTTTTTAAGCTAAGTAAGATTTCCTGGGAGATTCCGGCTCGGAGGCCGGGATGACGGAATATTATTTGCGCGGTATGAAACTGTATTGTTAACCTGTCATCAACGCACAACACAGCCCCATCATCCCTGCATAAACAACCTCGTCATTCCCGCATAATACAACTCGTCATCCCCGCGTGCTTTTGGGCGGGGATCTGCTGAAAAGACTGATTAAGCGAAATAAGACTTCCTGGGAGATCCCGGCTCGGAGGCCGGGATGACGAAGTATTAATGTGCGCATAAAACAACCTCGTCATCCCCGCGTGTTTTTGGGCGGGGATCTT
>NZ_BAAJLP010000036.1:0-55747 GCF_057547795.1 Alteromonas sp. 4NH20-0104
AAGCACTTTTTAGGCTTTGGCAGGCCGGCCAGCTTTGTGGCCTGTTTGGCGGGCCCTTTAGGGAACAGGCGTTGCAGATAGCGGCTATTGCCTTTTTCCGGTCCGTATTTGGCCGCCATCGCCTTGACCAGTGCTCGTATGGCCGGGCTGGTTTCATATTCCAGATAGAATTCCCGCACAAATAACACGACTTCCCAATGCGCCTCGGTCAGCTCAATGCCTTCTTGTTCGGCTAACAACGGAACCATCTCCTGTTGCCACTGCTTGTAATCTAACAGGTAGCCGAGTTTATCGGTGGCGTAGGACTGACCCTGCCATTCAAACTGAAAGTTATCGCTCATGGTAAGACGTTAATCCACTGCTGATGTTGTTGATGAAGAGCACTAAGTTTATCAGAACTTAGGGCGGCTTCGACAGCCACCCCCCGCTCAGCACAGTCCTTTTCCATTGCCATGACGCTAAGTGTTGGATAAGCGTGGCAGATAGTATTGAAAGCGTATACGCCGTCACCACAACACACAATGATGTCTGTGGTAGCTAAACTGTTTAACAGTGCCTGCGCGGTACTGTCGAGATGAAAAGAGGCAAAACGAACAATCATCAGAAGGTTACCGTATGCTCAGAGTGGGCTAATAGTTGGTGCAGCGCTGGTGCGTCTAATAAGGTAATATCGTCCTCATCGATGCCTAAATCGGTAACACTGAGGTTTAACGCCGCTAACGAAGCCTGACAAACATACACCGGCTCAATATCGTAAAAGGGCAAAACCCGGACTTGTTTAAGCTGGTTTTTGCGTTCAACAGGCTGCTGATTAGCCAGCAATTGCAAAATGCCTTTACCACTGAATACCACGTTGCATTCATGACCGTAATTGGTTGAGGCCAAGGCAAATTCAATACCGTCTGACGCTTGCTGAGAAGCGTAGGGCGGCTGGGTTAATAAAACGGTTAGGGTTGCCATTAAAATTGCACCAGTTTATCTGAGTTATGCAAAAGCGTGAAAAACTCGCCTAGGCCGACTTGTTTAAAGGGCGCAAAGAGGTTGTGCTGTTCCAGGCCCGCCTGCTCGGCCTGTTCGGCATCGACGACGCCTCGCTTACCGGCAGCTCCTACACACACTAACAGGGGAACATTGTTCGCGGTAGCAAAGGTTTGCCAGGCGCTGGGTAAATCCACCTCACTGGCTGCCTTGTCGATGAGACCGTTGGCGTGATAAACCCCGGCCTGATAGAAAAATATTTGTTCAATGGACTGACCCTGCGCCACCGCTGCATGGCAAAAAGCCACGGCATCTGTACAGGCCGATAATGATTCAGGCGAACTGGTGATTAAAACTGAAATTCGTTGCATAAAACAAAAACACCCCTTAACGGGGTGTTTTCTCAAAACATAACGTTTCGATTAATCATCACCACCGAATGCACCCAGCAATTGCAGCAGAGATACAAACAGGTTGTAGATGTTCAGATACAGACCAACGGTTGCGCGGATGTAGTTGGTTTCACCGCCGTGGATGATGCGGCTGGTATCAAACAGGATGAAACCAGACATCAGGAACACGATAGCCGCGTTAATGGCCAGGTGAACCGCAGGGACTGAGAAGAAAATATTCGCAATCGCAGCAACCAGTACTACCATCATACCCACAAACAAAAAACCACCCATAAAAGAGAAGTCTTTCTTGGTAGTCAGCACATAGGCAGATAACGCGAAGAAAATTAATGCTGTACCACCCAGAGCCTGAGCAATCAGGGCAGGGCCACCAGGGATTGACGCGTAGAAGCTAAGCATATAGCCCAGAGAACCGCCAAGCAAGCCGGTAAACGCAAAAATCCAGTAGATACCAGACGCTGAGTCTGCTTTTTTGTGTACAACGAAAAGAGTGATGAACGCACCTATAGTCATCATCAGTGACATCATAGGTGAAATGCCAATAGCCATAGTGACACCAGCACACACGGCACTGAATAACAGTGTCATGGCTAACAACATGTAAGTATTACGCAAAACCTTATTGGTTTCTAAAACCGAAGGCCTTGATGCACTAGTATACACCGAACGATTATCCATTGTTTCCTCCAATAGGACAGGCAAAATTAAACAAAACCATATTACGATATAGTTTAGTGCATTTGTATGGGTTTTAGTTCCGTTTTTCAATAGGTAAAAGCTATCACTGACGGGAATTAACGATTTTTTTGTTAGCAGTGGTTAAATAAACGGATTTTTGTTTAAAAGACAGGCAAACAATTCTTTTTTTTAAATTAACCCTTTACAGTCATAAAAATTTCATTAAGATTCGCATCACTCAAGGAGAGTTGGCAGAGTCCGGTTGAATGCACCTGACTTGAAATCAGACGAAGGGTCAAACCTTCCGGGGGTTCGAATCCCTCACTCTCCGCCATATTTAAGAAACCCGCACACGTTGCGGGTTTTTTATTGCCTTTAGAAAAGCAAAACGGCTGACTGTGAGGGTGAGAACCCCTGGGAGGGGTTTGACAAATCGATAGGATAGTCGATTTGCACAGCCTTCAGGCTGCCCTTGATTAATTAAGGGTGAGCGCCATGGACGGCGCGAATGAATCCCTCACTCTCCGCCATATTTAAGAAACCCGCACACGTTGCGGGTTTTTTATTGCCTTTAGAAAAGCAAAACGGCTGGCTGTGAGGGTGAGAACCCCCGGGAGGGGTTTGACAAATCGATAGGATAGTCGATTTGCACAGCCTTCAGGCTGCCCTTGATTAATTAAGGGTGAGCGCCATGGACGGCGCGAATGAATCCCTCACTCTCCGCCACATTTAAGAAACCCGCACATGTTGCGGGTTTTTTTATTGCCTGAAATAAAGTTCGCTCTGACTTTTACACCTTCCCAATATTAATCGCAATGGTGTTCAGTAATCGTAAACTCAAAAGTTTCGCCATCGAGCTCTTTAACTAACAGTTGCTCGCCATCCAGCGTGAAACTGAAATCTCGCATCCAGTTTAGCCTCGATACCATATTTAACTGATAGCGTCCCAGAGGCGCGGGGCATTTTATATAAAAATAGTGATAGGCTTTTCCCATTGCACCGGGATCGAACGTATACACATAAACGGTATCGTTGCCAAATGTTTGCTCGCGGTGCACGTAGTCAGCCGGAGCACTTAATACTTCGCCAAATAAAATACCCAGTAATAACATTGGGATCTGCACTACCACTAACATCCAGGTTGAGATAACGAAGACGGCTCGCAAAACGCCATGCCTGATGGTGTTCTGCATAATCTGATATTTGAAGGCCATTAAATAAGCGGCCACTAAAACCATGACTAGTTTAACTAATTTCAGATAACCTTTTGTTGCATCCATCAGGGCAGGCGATTGCCAGCTTAATCCCCAAAGAGTGGCGCCATGCAGGCTTTCCATAAAAGGCAGATAGAGACAAAAGATAATAAGAATAATGAGTCTGGGCGACGCTTCCGTGTGTGGCAACGCAAAGGATCCTTATTTTGTGCTTAGCATAAGTAAGCAATACTTATAAAAAGTTTATACGCCTGCGCGCGGTAAGGTTCAAGCGTTCGCACGCAGAAGGAGGACAGGTTGCGGCCGATAAAACTGAGTTTGCGAAGCGAAATGTGGGTGAAGAACTAAACAAAATCCAACGGTAGTGTCGGTTTTCTAAGCAAATGGCTTGGTTGCTTAAAGTTTCCCTTTACAGACACAAAAATATCATTATGATACGCATCACTTCAGGAGAGTTGGCAGAGTCCGGTTGAATGCACCTGACTTGAAATCAGACGAAGGGTCAAACCTTCCGGGGGTTCGAATCCCTCACTCTCCGCCAAATTTAAGAAACCCGCACATGTTGCGGGTTTTTTATTGCCTTTAGAAAAGCGATACGGCTGACTGTGGGGTTTGACAAATCGACAGGAAAGCTGCTTTCACTATCCAAACTTTCAATTCATTTCTAAAAAGCTAAATACGCCGGCTTTCGCTGCGAATAAGTTGTGCAGTAATAGCCGTTGGCGGCGGGAGCTTTATTTTCAGTGGGATGGGGTGGTTGGCGAAAACGATAAAAGCTTACTTAGCTGGCAGTTTGACCAAGCCGGAGAGCCATTACACGTGCTAGCGGCGGAAATATCGGCCAGCAGCGGCTTCACGTTGGTCACAGGGGCCGCAAGCCGGGGCATTGTGACTGGCACACATTATGGTTCAGGTAAGGTCGCCATTAGCCTGACTAATCAAAGTCGTGAAGGCAATTCACTGGCTCTGCTGCCTCAGGTCGATCACGTTAACCAGAATCTTGCCTGCAGTGTGATTTACCCGGCCTCAGCTGGCTGGCAACACTTAAGGTTATCGGCAACCAATGAAACCGTCTCCCAGGCCTTGTATATATGATGATAATGACTGGCAACCGGAATATTACGGGTCTTTGCTGGATTAAATATCGCCGAAGACGCGCTGTCGTGTTTAAAGTGAGGGCTGACAGCGCGGGTTTATTGTCTGATTTATACCCATGCCGCTAAATTAACATTCATTTAGGCTTACCTTTACCCGTATTTTTGATTAATATGCGCTGTATTGGCACAGGAAAAGGTGCAATTGCTCGTTTAATAAGTGAGAGACGAGCGGGGTACAGGACACCTTTCATAAATAATGACTAAAACAGCCGAAGTGAGTAATACATGATCAAGATAGCGCTAGTAGATGATCATGACCTGGTGAGAACGGGTATCAGACGTATTCTTGAGGATGTCGCCGACTTTTCTGTTGTATGTGAAGCAAAAGATGGTGAATCAGCCGTAAAGAACTGCAGGAAGCTTGCGCCTGACGTTGTATTAATGGATTTAAATATGCCGGGCATTGGTGGTCTTGAAGCCACACGCCAAATTTTGCGCATTGGTGAGAGCATTAAAGTAATTGGCCTTTCCATGCAAAAAGAAGATCCAATTCCATCTCAGGTAATACAGGCGGGGGCGTTTGGTTTTTTAACCAAAGACGCTGAGCCGGATGAGATGATCAACGCGATTTACAAAGTGGCCTCTGGTCAGAAATACCTGAGCCCGGAGATCGCCCAGCGCATCGCAATGAGCAAGTTATCGCCAGACAACGATAACCCTTTTAGTGACTTGTCGGGACGAGAGCTGGATATTGCCATTCGCATTACCCGTGGTCAGAAGGTGCCGGATATTGCTGAACAATTGCATATTGCCGCGAAGACAGTAAACACGTATCGTTATCGCTTGTTCGATAAACTTGAAATCAGCACCGACGTTGAGCTAACCCACCTGGCATTGCGCCATAAGCTTATTGAACTGTCGTAGTTGCTGACAGGATTCAATGACAGAATTTGATTCTAACGCTTTTCTTAAATCGTTAACTCATCAGCCCGGCGTGTACCGCATGTACAACGCCGCTGATGAAGTTATTTATGTAGGAAAAGCCAAAAACCTGAAAAACCGCGTTTCCAGTTATTTTAAACAACACCTGGATAACCCGAAGACGATTTCGCTGGTCAGTCAGATAGCCCGTATGGATGTGACGGTGGTAAACAGCGAAACCGAAGCCTTCCTGCTTGAAAATAACTTCATCAAGAAATACCGGCCACGTTATAACGTGCTGTTGCGTGACGATAAGTCTTACCCTTTTATTTTTCTTTCTGCCCATGAACACCCAAGGCTAGACTTTCACCGTGGGCCACAAAAGCGTAAAGGGGAATACTTCGGACCTTATCCCAGCGCCTGGGCGGTAAGAGAAAGCCTGCGCACCATGCAGAAACTGTTTCCGGTACGCCAGTGTGAAGACAGCTACTACCGCGCACGCAGTCGCCCGTGTTTGCAATACCAGATGCAACGTTGTTCGGCGCCTTGTGTAGAAGGTTATATCAGTGATGAAGAATATGCCGAACAGGTTCAGCTGGTCCGAATGTTTCTTAAAGGAAAAAACCAGCAGGTCATCAATTCCTTAGCCGACAAGATGGAAGCCGCCAGTGAACAGCTTAACTTTGAGGCTGCAGCACGCTATCGTGACCAGATTGGCGCATTGCGTAAAGTACAGGAGCGCCAGTGGGTGGCCGGCACACAGGATGAAATGGATATCTTTGGGTTTGCCTACCGTGGAGGCATGGCCTGTATTCAGGTGATGTTTATCCGCGACAGCCAGCTGTTAGGCAGCAAAGCGTTCTTCCCGAAAATTCCATCGACCACCACCGAGAGCGAAATTTTCGAAGCATTTCTGCTGCAGTTTTATCTGGCCGGCAATAAAATTATTCCGAAACAAATTGTGTTACCCCAGGGACTGTCGGATGAAGCCGCTATTGCCGATCTGCTCAGTCAGGAAGCCAAGCACAAAGTACGCTTTTACCGCGGCGCGAGAGAAGAAAAGAAACAATACCTGCAACTGGCGCAGGCCAATGCGAAGAATGCCCTGGATGCCCAGTATGGTCAGCAAAAGTCGGTGTTTGCCCGGTATATCGATTTAGAATCAGCACTGGAGTGGGACGATCCTATTCAGCGCATGGAATGTTTTGATATCAGTCATACCTCCGGTCAGCAAACCGTGGCCTCTTGTGTGGTGTTTAACCGTGAAGGGCCATTAAAGAGCGATTACCGACGCTACAATATTGAAGGCATTACACCCGGTGATGACTATGCCGCCATGGCTCAGGCCTTAAAGCGGCGTTATAAAAACGTGCAGGATGCGGAGAAAATCCCTGACATTCTCTTTATCGATGGCGGTAAAGGGCAGTTGGGCCAGGCTGAAGATTTCTTTGCGGACTGGCCGCACGACAAAAAGCCACTGCTAATTGGGGTAGCCAAGGGCACCACCCGTAAACCCGGTCTGGAAACGCTGATCCTGGCTGATACCCACGATACCATTCCCCTTAACGCAGACCGTCCGGCACTGCACCTTATACAGCATATTCGGGATGAGTCGCACCGATTCGCCATAAGCGGGCACCGTAATCGCCGTCAGAAAGTCAAAACAACCAGCTCACTGGAGTCTATCCCGGGAGTCGGGGCTAAGCGACGTCAGGCGCTACTGAAATACATGGGGGGTCTGCAGGGGCTTAAAAAAGCCAGCCGCAATGAGATTGCCAGTGTACCGGGGATCAGCGATGAGCTGGCCGAGACGATTTACGACCATTTGCATAATTAATAAGAGTCACCTTATATTAAATTCAATTGGCAGTTTCTTAATCGGTTATATCGTGTGACAATAGCCTTAATAAAAAGGAAACCCCTTCCGAGTAGTTTATGTGGACGATCCCTAACGTAATTACCCTAATCCGGGTAGTGCTAATTCCAATTTTTGTAGGTGTGTATTTTCTCGACTGGCGTTGGGCGCACGAAACGGCTGCTTTTATTTTTTGGTTTGCGGCCATTACCGATTGGTTTGATGGCTACCTGGCCCGCAAGTTACAGCAATCAACACCATTTGGTGCGTTTTTAGATCCCGTAGCTGACAAACTGATTGTTGCTGCGGCTTTATTAATGATTACTCATTCTTATGATTCAGTCTGGATCACCGTGCCGGCTATTTTACTGTTAGTGCGGGAAATTTATGTTTCCGCCTTACGGGAATGGATGGGTTCTCAGGGAGTACGGGATACTGTTCAGGTGTCTTTTATCGGTAAAGCGAAAACCACTGCGCAAATGTTAGCCTTAATTGGGCTGTTGTCGGGCCTGGAAGAGTTTATGGGTTTTCCAATTTACTGGGTTTCACTGGGGTATATTTTACTCTATATCGCTACCTGGCTGTCGGTTTGGTCAATGATTAGCTACACGCGGGCAGCCTGGCCGCATTTATCAGGCATTAAAAATTAGCAATTTTTGAGCTAAATGACGGATTTATGACCAAACGATCCGTTTTTGGTGAAAATAGCGTCGAATGTGGTTTTTTAGTAGTTGACACATTCGTGAGGGCAAGTAAAATGCCTCCCACATTCGAAGCAGGACATACTGACTAGAACGGAACACAACAACTCTCAGGAGTTTTACCATCAGGTAAGTGAGCCATTCGGTAAGTTAACCAGCACGAAATGAAAGCGGGAATAGCTCAGTTGGTAGAGCACAACCTTGCCAAGGTTGGGGTCGCGAGTTCGAATCTCGTTTCCCGCTCCAATTTCTCGAATGTTGCGTTTGCAGTAGACGGCCTGTCGTCACAACGCAATCAAAGGCGGAATGGCAGAATGGCTATGCAGCGGATTGCAAATCCGTGGATCTCGGTTCGACTCCGGGTTCCGCCTCCATTTTTTAAGGGCACCCAGCCCGCACCAGCACACCAGTGCAACCCATGCCCGGGTGGTGAAATTGGTAGACACAAGGGATTTAAAATCCCTCGCTGGTAACAGCGTGCCGGTTCAAGTCCGGCCCCGGGCACCATTTCAAATATAAACTTCTCTATTACTCACAAACTCAAACAGACTTTGATATCTGCTATTGTGTCCCGATTATATTGTTTGACTGATGCAATTTTCCTTTTTTAAAACTCCCCCTGAATACCGATTATCATAACGGGTAAAATTAAATCTGATTAGTTATTAAATTGTTAATGTCGTATTGTATTATGATAACTTAATAAGGATGTGCTACTAACTAATACAGGATACTCAATGAAACGCTACGGAATGATATTGCCGATTTGCCTGGCAACCGTTATTGCGCCCAAGACGGCGTTGGCTGAACTACTGGAAACAATCAAAGGGCCGGATAATCAACTCGCCGTTTCATTGTCACTATCAAAGGGTAAACCTCATTACACTGTTACCTATATGGGTGAAGTATTTCTGGAAAGTTCACCGCTGGGACTAAACAGTTCTATTGGAGATTATAGTCAGAACCTGACGTATATCGACAGCAAACGTAACACTATTCTGGAACAGTACGAACTCGATAGAGCAAAAGTCAGTCAGGTGACTTATGAGGCCAACGGTTTAACCAGTCGCTTTCGTAATGCAAAAGGGGATGAGATCAGCATCATATTCCAGGTGTCTGATAACGACATCGCACTGCGTTACCACGTGGTATCCAATAATGAAGCGACCCGCTTTAAGGTACTCAGTGAAGCCACCAGTTTTAACCTGCCAAACAAAGCGACAACTTTTATTACCCACCAAGCCCTGCCTATGACAGGCTGGAACGGTACTAAGCCCAGTTACGAAGAAGGGTATACCTACGATGAATCGATGGCCAAAGCCTCCCCAAACGGCGTTGGCTATACTTTTCCGGCATTGTTTAAAAATGACGACAAGGGCTGGCTATTACTGTCTGAAACCGGGGTAGACAGCCATTACGTAGGCTCTCGTCTCAGTGAGGGCAATGCCGAAGGGATTTACAAGATTGCCTTTCCACAACCCGGTGAAAATGCCGGTATTGGTGATACCTATGCCTCTATGGCATTACCGGCAACCACCCCCTGGCGCACCATTACGGTGGGGCAGGATTTAGAGCCCATTGTTGAAACAACAGTGAGTTACGATGTGGTTAAGCCTTTGTATGAGCCATCTGAAGACTACAAGATGGGTAGGGCAACCTGGAGCTGGATTGTCTGGCAGGATAACAGCATTAATTACGAGGACCAGATCAAGTACATTGATATGGCCGCCGAACTTAATTTTGAATATGTACTGATTGATAACTGGTGGGATGCCCGTATCGGCCGGGATAAAATGGCAGAGTTGGTGCAGTATGCTGCGGATAAAAACGTAGCCGTGATCCTGTGGTACAACTCAAACGGTTGGTGGAACGATGCGCCACAAACGCCTCAGGACAAAATGAATACGTCTATTGCCCGAAAACAGGAAATGGCCTGGTTGCAAAAGATTGGCGTAAAAGGGATTAAGGTTGATTTCTTTGGCGGTGACAAACAAGCCACCATGGCGCTTTACGAAGGGATCCTGTCAGACGCTAACGATTATGGCATAGGTGTAACCTTTCATGGCTGCACGTTACCGCGGGGTTGGGAGCGCATGTTTCCTAACTTCGTCACCTCTGAGGCCGTTTTAGCGTCTGAAAACCTGGTATTCAGCCAGAATGCACTGGATATGCACGCCTACAGTGCCACCATATTGCCGTTTACGCGTAATACCGTTGCAGCAATGGATTTCGCGCCGGTGTTTTTAAATGACCGCTTATCCCGCGATCAGCAGCGCGGAACGATTCGTTCAACCACCGACACCTTTGAACTGGCAACCAGTGTGTTGTATCAGTCGCCGGTGCAGCATTTTGGCTTAACGCCTAATAACCTCAATGAGCAACCTGAGCATGTGCTCGACTTTATTCGCGAAGTCCCGGCGACATGGGATGAAACCCAGTTTGTCGATGGTTATCCGGGTAAGCACGTTGTACTTGCCAGACGACAGGGCAGCCATTGGTATGTAGTGGCGGTAAATGGCGAGAAAAATGCCAAGGAAGTGTCTGTGAATCTGCCGATGCTGGCTGGAAAATCAGTGCAATTATTGTTTGATAATGCAAATAACAAAACGCAAAGCAAAAAAGTCACCGTACCTGAAAATGGCCAGATGACGCTGTCATTAAGAGGCCAGGGCGGCGTTGTGCTGGTTGCCAGATAGCGAAGCCTCATAACCCCTCTATCTATCCACGATGTTCGTAGCAACGGGCATCGTGGTTTAGCTGTTATTTTAAAAGTTTTCGTGAGATTTTCTTGCTGACGACTAGCGCAACAATGATTCCACGGTAATTGCATCTATCTGGTCTTAAAGGTAAATTAACCCTATTAGTTTGTCGTTAACGCACTAAAGGGATTTTTGTGTTTAAAGCTAAGGTTTTCGCGTGTTGTTGTTTTTTGTTGTTAACCCTTCCTCATGTTCAGGCCGCCGAGGCTGAACCATCGCTTTACCAGTATTCCGGTCTCTTTCAGTATCGAAATAAAGATACTGCGGAATTTATTGAAGCAGCCAGACAAACCGATCTGTTGACTGCGAATACCCCCGTTGCCCGTGTGTTTCGCTATATTTATGTTCAGGGTGGTCAGCCAGAATTGGCTCAATACACCCCATGGCAATCCATCGAGTCTCCGTCAGAAGCAGACTGGCAAACACTAAAAGCCATTGATGAGGTTTACTACGCGGCTGCACGCTCTCTGATGGCGGGCTTTATTGAGCAGGACGAAGCTAAGCTTCAGGCGCTTAAACAGGAGCTCTTAATTACCGGCAACAAAGTTGCTGTTGCTCAGGTTGCCAGTATGCTGGCCGTTTTTTATCTCGATTTTAAACAGGACTCATTAAACGCGCTGGAAGAGTTGATGTACGCGCTACCTGAAATACAGGCCAATACCGGTAATGATTTGTATGGCTTATTATTCGATAAGGAATTTGTTCTCTTTCACCTATTCGCTATTCTTTATGATTTAGGGGCTTATGAGTCGTCTTATCAATATGGCGAAACCTATTTCGAGCTGGCGACGAAAACTTCACCGCAAATGATGGCCAGCAGTGATTATTTTTTAATGGTTTTGTTAGCCAGCCAGCTGGGTAAATACAACGAGGCGCTTGCTTATGCTGATAAACTGCTGGTTATAGCCCAGCGAGAGCATCCGTCTGCGCAGCTCTATGCCTTACTGGCCAAGGTGTCTGTGTATGCGAGACGTGGGCAACCGGGTGATTTGCAGCAGGCTTTTCAATTGCTTGGGCTGGCCAGGTTGTCGTCAAAACCAGAAGACTGGGATGTGGTTGATGAAGCCAGAATGCTGGCCGTTAATACCACGGAAGCAGGTTTAAGCAGGGATATGCCTGCTGCAAAGGCACTACTTACGCAACTCAAACAGGTTATGGCCGAAAATGAAAACCAGTTTAATCTGACCGATTTTAAACATGTTACTGAGTTAGAACGTTTTTTAGCTGAATTTAACAGTGATTCTGAGCTAGCCATTAAGGCCAGTTATCAACTGGTAAAGCAAGAACGTGACAAGTTACTGAATGCCTTAAATAACCGGCTGGAAAAACTGAGCGGAGGCATGCAGGCAGATATTGAGCTGGTTAATTTTGAAAAATTAAAAGCCGACCACATCGCTCAGCAACAAGTCATCGAAACCGCCAACCTCAAAACGATCATCGCGTTGTTAGTGATGTTATTAATAGCCACTCTGGCAGCCTGGTTGTTTGTGCAACGGCGACGGATACATCAGTTGGCTTATACTGATCCGCTTACCAATGCACCAAACCGACGTTTTATGTTTAATTTGCTGACCAAGGTTTTTACCAAACCTCGCAAAGGAAATTGTATTGCGTTACTTGATATCGACCACTTCAAAAAAGTTAACGATACCTACGGCCATCAAACCGGTGATGAAGTGCTGGTTAAGTGCAGTCAGATTATACGACAGCGATTACGCAGTACCGATCAGTATTGTCGCTACGGCGGAGAAGAATTCCTGCTACTGCTAAAAAACACCACAGTACACCAGGCAAAAGAAGTGATGGATGATATTCGAGCGGCTTTGCACGCCACTTCCACCTGGCAAAGCACCGCTGAGGAGTTTGCGGTATCTTTCTCTTGTGGGCTGGTCGAACTCAGCAGTTATGAGGATATCGATCTGGCAATTGCCCACTGCGACCAATTACTCTACACCGCCAAAAAGCAGGGCAGAGGACAAACTATTCTGCCCGTCGGAGCTATGCAACCCGCCTGAACAGGCTGTTAATCACTAAACCGGGTAACAATTGCCGACAACTCGTTATCCAGCAAAGTATTACATTGCTCCATGGTGTGACTGGCTTTGGCGAAGTAATCCTGATTGGTAATACTAACCTTATCGGGGCCGATTAACTGCTCGTTAATTAAACAGACCATTTGCAGGCAGGCTTGTTTTGCTTGGTGCAACTGGCTGCTTTCTGAAACGCTGGCGACCTGATTTAACTTACCGAACACGGTTTCGCTCATCAGATTAATCTTTTCGCAAAGATAGCCCAGTTTTACTTTATCAATTTGGGTAGACACGCCTTTAGTCGCCGTGGCAACGCCTATTGCTCTGGCCTGACCGATATATTCCACCAGTTGGGGAAATTCCCGCCATAAAAAGTGAGCGTCGTTGATGGATGGGTCCGTCTCGGCAAACTCAATGTGCTCGGCAACGTCCTGTAACAGATATAACAAAGTTTCTATCAGACTCGTATGCTGCCTGAAACTCTCTGGTGGCGTGAGTTGCATACTGGTTGCCTCCAGTCGCCGCCAGTGATCCAGGTAGGCTTCCCAGCGCTCCTCATCAGTGGTTTGTGTGAGCTGGTTGGCATCGTTTATCAGTGATTCTATGTGTCGCCTGATTTCATGGAGCTCACCGGCAACGGCTTTATTGCCTTGCAGATAAGTTGCGGTGAGGCCACGGTGTTTTTGGCTTAGTCCAATGATACGCTTAATAATGGCAACGCGTTTTAGGGTTGCTTTGAAGCGTTCTTTTTGTTGTTTGCGGGTAATGGATAACTGGATACCCACTAACACAAATAACAATCCGATCATCCCTGAAATTACAGCTATCATTGGTTTCTCCTAGCGGGTAGTAAGGGTGCGCAGGTAATCGGCTACGGTAGAGGTCTGGCGGGCAATACTGGCATTTTCAATGGCGCCTTCTACCACCCGTTCAATGCTTTTAGATATTTCTTCGGTGGCTTTGCTTTGCTGCGTAGTGATGGCAGAAACTTCAATAACCTGGGATCTGGAATGCTCCGATTCAGTTTCAATGCGAGCCAGCATCTCTGCAGCCCCCTGAGCTTTATCTGAGCAAATCTGTGAATGGCTGGTGACACTTTGCATTTTATCGGCAACCTGAATGCGCTGACTATCCAGCTCAGCCATACGGTTACTAATGATATCGGCGGTTTTACGGCTGTCTTCAGCCAGATTACGTACCTCGTCAGCAACCACGGCAAAGCCGCGCCCCATATCACCAGCTCTGGCTGCCTCAATGGACGCATTCAGGGCCAGCAAGTTGGTCTGCTCAGCAATACTTTGTATGGAGGTGGTCAGATCCAGGACGGTTTCAACAGATTGGCCCAGCACCAAAATGGCTTGCTGAGTTTGCGACACCTCCTGTTGCACCAGTTCAAACTCACTGACCAGATCGGCAATATTTTGTGAGCCCTGATGAGCAAAGTCACTGGCGCGCTCAGCCGCCTCGTTCACCAGCGTGAACTTTTCGACAATTTCACCCAGAGACACAGTAAGTTGATTGACTGCGGCGGCCGTAGATTCAGTCGCCGCCGATTGTTCCGTGGCATTCATTGACACTTTATTCGCCGAATCAATCATCTGCAGTGAGGAGTACTTCATTTCGGAAAAGTACTCTTCCAGTTTATCTCGTTCGCGGGAGATTTCTTTGGTTAAATCGAACACCGACTTCATGTGGTTGGTAAGAATGCGGGGGGCCCGGGCGATCAATTCAAATTCGTTATGACTCTTGCTGGCGTCAGCCAACAGGGTATCGATAACAAAGAGCTCATCCAGTAAGCAGGTAAGCATGGAAGCAACCAACCAGGTCATGAGTGCGCCGCAGATGAGTGTCACGGGCAAACTTGCAGTGGGTGTGAGGGCAACATACCCGTAACCGGCCAGGTTACATAACACAATTAAAAATGCTGCCTGCTTTAAACCAAATGCCTTAATCAGCACTAAGGCAGGTGATTCAATCACTGTTTTCATTCCGGTTCCTTCTGGCCATCAATCCATTTGCATTGGGATGCGTTATTACAACTACAAAATAGCAGCGTGAGGCTAGTACAAAGTAGTGACCGTAAGTTATTACGTTATAATAACTAGCAAACAGAATACCATCATTTTAGCCTTGATGAAGTGAGTAAAATGAATGGTTTACGCAAAAACAGTCAGGAACGTGCACCGAAATTGTTCAAACCTGCCCCAAAACAGTGTTATTCGACATGAATTTTTAACCCTGCCGCCTGGTGCCGGCAGACCACCGGGGGGGCGGTTTGTCGGTTGATTCTCATGACTAAAATTCGTGGGGGTGATGCCGTTACTTGTTAACGGTCTTATTGTTGTTTATGCTCTGTTGCTTGTTCTCACATCTGTTTCTGGCTCATCCATGCAAGAAGAAATAAAGCAAGCCCAGGCTCTCTACGACACCCTTATTGAATTTGCTGTTACCTACAGTTTCCAGCTGGCCGGTGCACTGGTTATTTTGCTGATTGGTTGGTGGATAGCGGCCAAAATAGGCAGCGTAGTCGAGAACATGATGGTGGGGCGCAATATTGATGTTACGCTCAGTCGGTTTACCGGGGGCGCCAGTAAGCTTATTGTTCTGGGCTTGGTTTTTATTATCGCTCTTGGCAATATTGGTATCAGTGTTACTCCGCTTATTGCCGCCGTTGGTGCAGTGGGTTTAGGCGCCGGCCTGGCTATCCAGGGGATGCTGGCAAATTATGCCGCGGGCTTTACCATTATCATTACCCGGCCATTTGTGGTTGGCGATACCATACAGGTGTGTGGGGTTGCCGGGGTGGTTGACAAGGTTATGCTTCCCTACACCCTACTGATTAATGAAGACAATGTGTCTATTCAGATCCCCAACAAGTTAATTGTGGGGGAGATCCTGCACAACTCTGCGGCCCAAATGCTCATAGAGCTGGAAATTGGTGTGGCGTACTCCAGCAATATAGAACAGGTTACCGAGGTTATCGCCGAAGCGGTTAAAACGGTAAGCGGACTGTCGGAAGACAAAGCCCCGGCTATTGGTGTCGAAAGCTTTGGCGACAGCAGTATTAATTTTGGTGTGCGGGTATGGGCCGATCCAAACCGTCATTTCGAAATTCGCTACGCCATCAATGCCGCTATATTTGCAGCACTCCAGCAAGCAAAAGTAGATATTCCGTTCCCGCAGCGGGAAGTCCGAATGCTTTAACCTCTATCGCAATATCTGTCGGGCGGGGCGCTCTAAGGTTTGCTAGGGTAGCCCTATTGACCCTTACTAAAGCAGGTGCGCTGCTGTGCAACACGTTCTGGATTATCTCCAAACCCATCATGATCAGAATATTTCTCTGCATCAACTGGCAAAAATAGCCGGCTACAGTCCGTGCCATTTTCAACGCTTGTGCCAGCAAAAGCTGGGGCTTGGTCCGGGTAAGTTAAATGAGCTTATCCGACTTCAGCGCGGCTATTTTATGCTGTCTTACCGAAACTGGTTATCCGTTACGGATGTTGCTTTTGAGTGTGGCTATGAATCACCCGATAGCTTTAGCCGCGCGTTTAAAAGGGTAACCGGTTATACGCCATCTCAGTTTAAAGCAAAGGCAACCGGTACAGTGCCACCGTTACAACCCTACTTACATCAATGGAATGAGGAGCTTAGCGCTATGTCATCATCGTTAGCAGACAATTTTAACGACCACGTATCAATTATTTCCATGCCGCCACTGGAGGTGTGCGCTTTACGCCATACGGGTCATCCGGCCAGATTAAATGGCAGTGTTCAGCGGTTTATTGGCTGGCGACGGGAAAATAAATTGCCGCCTGGCCAGTACCGCACGTTTAATTTTTTGCATAACGATCCGACTACCGTGACACCGGAAGCGTTTTGCTTCGATATAGCCTGCGAACGGCCGGCTAAACAGTTAGTGCTGGAAGATGATATGCGCTTTGAGACCATCCCGGGCGGGCGTTATGCCCGCCTGAGCGTTACCGGTGGCGATAAGGTACTGGAAGCCGCAGTCAACTACATCACTACGGATTTTTTAACTGAAAATAATGAACAGGCCAGCGATTTTCCTGTGATTGTGGAACGGCTCAGTTTTTACCCTGAGGTCCCTTATCATGAGGCCAGATCCCATATCCTGCTGTTATTAAGTAAATAATTTAAAAACTCCGCGGAATTTTGGCATAATCACCCCAAGCAATATCTCATATCACCTTTATGCTGCCAGGCATGGGGTGATGCAGTCATTATTTGTTGCACTTCGGGGAGATAGCATTGCCGCGACTTATTTCGGTAAACGATATTAGCGCAAACAACTTAACTGACTACGTTGTGTTGTTTGCTTCCATGACCAATCCGGTGTCAGGCCAGGCTGATGATCCAGCCGATGGATTCATTCCTGGTGCCATAAAATTTGATTTGGACGGCGAGGGCAGCGACCACAGCTGCGAACTCCCGCATACGTTACCCGATTCGGCATCGCTTAGCGCGCTGTTTGGTAAACTCGGTATCACTCATCAAACGCCAGTACTCATTTACGATAACTCAGGGCTGTTCTGTGCGCCTCGGGTATGGTGGATGCTCACCGCCATGGGCCATACCAATGCGGTAGTGCTAAACGGTGGCCTGCCGGCGTGGAAAGCAGCCGGACACCACATTGTCGATAAACCAGCAGACCCTCACCCTCGGGAATTTGCCGGGCAAGACCGCCAGGAGTGGTTCTGTAACACGCAAACGGTGCTTGCTGCTATCGACGATCCGGCTGTTACTATCTGGGATGCCAGAAGCCGTCCCCGGTTTGAAGGCAGTGCGCCGGAACCCAGAGCCGGTTTGCGCAGCGGCCATATGCCCGGGGCTGTTAATGTGCCGTTCACTGAATTACTCGACAATGGCACCACCTTAAAATCGCCAACGGCGTTACGAGAGTACTTTGCCGGTCAGCATATCGATTTAACCCAACCTGTTATTTGCTCCTGCGGTTCGGGGGTTACGGCGTGCGTAATTGGACTGGCCGCTCTGGAAGCCGGCGCCCAACAGGTTTCCGTTTACGATGGCTCATGGTCTGAATGGGGTGGCAATCAATCATTACCTGTCGAGGTTACCCATGACTGATACGTATAAACCCAGAGTCGTTGTGTTAACCGGCGCCGGGGTGTCTGCTGAGTCGGGCCTTAAAACCTTTCGCGATAATAATGGTTTGTGGGAAAACCACCGGGTAGAAGATGTGGCCACGCCAGAAGGTTTTGCGGCTAATCCTGCGCTGGTTTATCGCTTTTATAATGAGCGCAGAGCACAATTGCAACAGCCCGAAGTACAGCCTAATCCTGCACACAAAGCGCTGGCACAACTGGAGCAGGCTCTTGGTGAGCAATTCTTATTGGTTACTCAGAACGTAGACGACCTGCACGAGCGGGCAGGCAGTAAACGGGTGCTGCATATGCACGGCAAATTACTTTCCGCACGCTGCTGCAACACGGGCCGAGCGATTCCCTGGCAAGATGATTTCGACGACACCACTGAATGCCGGTGCTGTTTACCCGGCGAACAGATGCGCCCGGACATCGTTTGGTTTGGTGAGGTACCCATGCATATGGATGACATTATCATGGCACTGGCACAGGCCGATGTGTTTATTGCTATCGGTACCTCAGGCCAGGTTTATCCCGCCGCTAATTTTGTGGCCATGGCATCCGACAGCGGTGCCCGTACCATTGAAATCAACCTGGAACCCAGCCAGCAAAACAGTCTGTTTGATGAGAAAATCGTCGGCCAGGCTGGCAAGACGCTTCCTGAGTTTGTGGCGCAGTTTATTCAGGATTATTGCTAAGCGAATCGTTATCTATGGAATATATGAGTGAGTTTATCACCATTGCACTGGTGCATTTGGTAGCGGTTGCTAGTCCGGGCCCGGATTTTGCCATCGTTGTGCGTAACAGCATTAGTTATGGCCGGCGTATCGCTATGTATACCAGCGTGGGGGTAGGTCTGGGGATTTTATTACATGTGGCGTACTCGCTGATTGGGCTGAGTGTGGTGATTAAAACAACCCCCTGGCTGTATTCGGCCATCAGCTATTTGTCGGCAGCGTATTTACTTTATCTGGCCTGGGGAGCCCTGCGCGCAGGCCCATCAGACTCGGCCGCAACGGTGTCTGGCAGCGGTCAGACCGTTGCTATCAGTGCCAAAAAAGCGCTTATTAGTGGCTTTCTGACCAATGGTCTGAACCCTAAAGCAACCTTGTTTTTCCTGTCTTTGTTTACTGCCATTATTGATATTGAAACGCCGTTTGCCGTAAAAGCTTTTTACGGTGCTTACCTGGCGTTAGCCACGGGAATTTGGTTTTGTTTTTTATCCTATCTGCTAAGTACCTCAAAAGTGGCCAAATTGATTGGTGATAAAGGCTACTGGCTGGATCGATTAATGGGCGTGGTGTTAGTAGCACTGGCAATACGACTGGTTACACTCTGAATCGATGCTTTGTGGTTGGGGTCAGTCAGGTGGCAATGGTATACTTCCCGGCGAGATTACCCTATGAGACGACATTTTGACCGACAATAATCAATCGCCTGTAAATAGCTCCCGTTTAGAGCGTGCTCTGGCCGGAGAATATCAGTTTAATATCAGGCAACTGTTTGCTGAGGCACAAACCCATTATAAGCAGCATCTGGGCTTGCTGTTAAAAGCCACCGGGTTGCTGATGGCAATCGGTCTGGGGGCCATGATGGTGCTGATCAATGTACTGTCGCTCGATATGACATCTGTAGAAAGTATGCAAACCAGCAATGCCGGTTTGCTGGATATCGCTATGCTTATCCTGATGACGCCGATGATCGTTGGTTTCAGGGTGCTGGGTATTAAACTTAGTCAAAACAAATCGACCAGCATTAATGAGTTGTTTCAGTATTTTCCGCATATTCTGGTACTGGTAACAGCCAATCTGCTCATCAGTCTGGTGATGCAGGTAGGGCTTAACCTTCTCATTCTACCGGGCTTGTATGTGTATCTGGTAACCCAGTTTACCGTTGTGCTGATTGTTGAGAAACGGCTTGGTCTGCTACCGTCAATAATCCTTTCTGCGCGGGTTACCAACCGCTATTTATTATCTTTTACGTTACTGCTACTGGCGTTTGCCATGATGTTTGTATTGGTGTTGTTCACCATGGGACTTGCTATTTTGTGGGTCGGACCAATCTATACGCTGGTAATGGGGCGTTTGTATGCCGACCTGTTCGGGGTTGATGAAGCGCCGCAACAAATTCACCCGACCGACAAGGATTCGATACTCGATGCATAAACGGGAAACCAGTAAAATAATCCTGATAGCGATAGCCATTATGGCGCTGATAGTGGTTATTGCCTGGATGACCGGTACCAGCGAGCCTGACATTCTGGATGTTCCGGAAACTGAGCAGGCAGAGCAACCCGTACCGAACTTTAAAGCGATAGACGATACCACGGAAAAGAAGAAAGCATTTTTTGCCTATTTAAAACCCGAGGTGGAAAAACAAAACGATTACCTACTGAGTCTGCGCCATTATCTGCAAACCTTGCAGCGTCAGCTGGCCGCTGGTAACAGTCTGACAGAGGACGATGATGAACGCCTGGAGTGGCTCGCCGGCGAATACCGGGTAGGCCAGGATTTACCGGCCGATGCGCAAATTCCAAAACTACTCAATAAGGTCGATATTCTACCGGTTGAACTGGTCCTGATGCAGGCCGCTAACGAGTCTGCCTGGGGCACATCACGCTTTGCTCAGCAAGGGTATAACTTCTTTGGTTTGTGGTGTTACAAAAAGGGCTGTGGCTTTGTGCCGGCCCGTCGTAACAGCGGTGCTAATCATGAAGTGGCGAAATTTGAGAATTTATCGCGCGCTACTTACACCTACATGCGAAATATTAACCGTCATGACGCATATCGTGAGCTACGTCATATCAGAGCCTCTTTACGTCGGGCACAATTGCCGGTAACGGGGCTGGCACTGGCCGAAGGGTTAATGAACTATTCCGAACGCGGTGCTGCCTACGTCAATGAACTGCAAAATATGATCCGATACAACAAAGGGTTTATCACCGAATGAAACGTACCTTAGTCGCACTGAGTTTGCTGGCTTCTGCCTTTAACGTTAGCGCCGAGCAAATTGAAGTGGAATACAAACGCTTTTATAGCCATATCAACAAATTAGGCGATGAAAACACGTCTGCATTACAATTTGCTTTTGGGTTTATAAGAGTGGGCACCAGTAACCTGTGTCCTATCAACCAGGCCACCATAGTCACCCAGAAACAGGATATCCCCTTAACAATATCACCGGAACAGCGCTTTTTGGTTCCCAAAGAACGAGCCCTTAAACTGGCCGATGCGGCGATAGTGATTGATCTGGGGGATGCGGCAAATGTATGTGATATGTCGGTGCAAATCGAAACCACAGCAGAGCACCTGAAAACCGAGTACAGCGCCGAAGAACTGGGTTTCATCAAACAACAATACGAAGCTTTCTTTAACGAAATGGGCGGCTTTTTGTCGTTTATGATGCCATCGGTTAAAGGACTGACATTCCGTTTCAGTGATGATGAACTGGATGCACCGGTGCCCGGCGCGCCATCAATTACCAACGGTATGCTAATGCTGGATAACGAATGGCTGGAGCAGGGGAAATCGCTTAAATTACCCCAGGTCCCGTTACGAATTACGGCACTGGCCAAAAGCTAGTGTGAGCGTGTGACGCAAAATAAAAAGGGGCTATGAGCCCCTTTTCTTATGCTTAATTCACTTCTTCGTTTTCTTCATCCGGTGCTTTAGGCGCTTCCAGTGCGTCGGTATCAACCTCTGACGCGGGCAGTACTTCATCGAGCACCAACTGATAGCGAATTTGCTCGGCGAGCCGTTTAACTACCTGTTCACCGGTTTCACACAATTCTGCACAGCGATGAAATTCCATCAGCCCCACATCGGTAAGAGTGGGCTCAATTAAAATGTCAGGCGGCTCACCGGCAAGGCGGGACCGGGTGACCCGGGCCTGCAGAATTTCCAGTGAACTGCTCATTACGCTTAAGATGCCTGGCGCATGCTTACTGTCGTCCTTTGGCTCCGGTGAGAACCACTGGCGCACTACATCCTGGCTTTTCTTAAAAAAGTGCTCGTTCTTTTCCTGAGTTTCCTCGTGCTTGGCGGTTTCCCGTGCAATTTGCAGTGGCCTGAAATCAGCATTGAGGTTTACCGCAATAACGAAGTCTGCACCCAGTTGACGGCACAGGTTTACTGGCACCGGATTGACCACGGCGCCGTCTACCAGCCAGCGATCGTTGTAAGCAATAGGTGAAAATAGTGCCGGGATTGCGCAGGATGCCTGTACAGAATTGCCCACATCACCTTTATTAAAAACCACTTCGCGACCTGAATACAAGTCGGTGGCAACACAGGCGAAGGGTTTATCCATGGATTCAAAGGTGGCTGCGCAAAATTCATCAGAGAGTTTATCGAATACTTTCTGACCGCTGGCGAGACCGCCGCGACGGATCCCAATCCCCATTAAACTCAGCGTTTGCCACTCGGTAAGAGAGGATGCCCAATCTTTTAATTCATTGAGCCGGCCACTGGCGTAAGCGGCGCCTACGTAAGCCCCAATCGAACAGCCCGCTACCACATCGATTTTAACACCCAGCTTTTCCAGTGCCTGGATCACACCAATGTGAGCCCAACCGCGGGCTGCACCTGAGCCCAGAGCGATGCCTATTTTCATAGCAACCTTATTCCGTCAAGTTTACGATATTAATGGATTCTGCAGTGTCAGAACGACTCGCTGATTCAAATTCGGGCGCATCAAAGGCAATGTCACCATCGGGTTGCGCTTCGCCTGTTGCTTTTATGGCTTTGAAGTCATGAAGGTTTTTATCAACCAGATGAGAAGGCGTCACATTTTGTAGAGCCCTGAACATGGACTCGATGCGGCCAGGGAAACGCTTGTTCCAGTCCTGTAACATCATTTTGATGTTCTGCCGCTGCAGATTTTCCTGTGAACCACATAAGTTACAGGGAATAATCGGAAATTCAACCGCTGTAGCGTATTTTTCAATATCCCGCTCAGTGCAATACGCCAGGGGGCGGATCACCACATGGCGGCCATCATCACTGACCAGTTTCGGCGGCATGGATTTTAACTTGCCACCATGAAACATGTTTAGAAACAGGGTCTCGAGCATATCGTCACGGTGATGGCCAAGAGCTATTTTGGTGGCGCCCAGCTCTGTAGCCGTGCGGTACAAAATGCCGCGGCGTAACCGTGAGCAAAGAGAGCAGGTGGTTTTGCCCTCCGGGATTTTGTCTTTCACTATTGAGTAAGTGTCTTCCTCAACAATCCGATAATCTACGCCCAGCGTTTGCAAATACCCAGGGAGAATATGCTCAGGGAAACCGGGTTGTTTCTGATCAAGATTGACCGCCACGATGTCAAAGCTGATGGGCGCAATACGTTGTAAATACATCAGCACGTCCAGCATAGTATAGCTGTCTTTACCACCGGATAAGCACACCATAACCTTATCGCCATCCTCAATCATGCCAAAGTCGTCGATGGCTTTACCGACATTACGGCGCAAGCGCTTCTGTAGTTTATTAAAGCTGTATTTTTGCTTGGTTTGCGTTGCCGGTGCGGCGTTGTTGATGTTTAAACTCATGATAAAGAAAGACCCATATTGCGATGGGCGCCATTATACGTGAAGCCAGAGGAGGCTGCATCCCTGATTAATGTCAGAGTTCAGCGTGGCAGCCGGTAAAACTGCCACGCCCAATTTGCTTTAGCTCACCGGGCTTTCAAAGCCTTCGGGCTTAACCGCCAGTACATCACAATTGAGTTCATCGATAACATGCTCGGCAGTATTTCCGATCAGCGCGGCAGAAATGCCAACGCGACCAACGGTGCCAATGATCACCAGCTCGGCGTCGAGTTCGCTGGCCACCTGTGGGATCACTTTTTCAGGCAGGCCTTCCTTAACATGGCAGTTGTCCAATGGAATGCAGTATTTGCTGCTGTGCTTCTCCATCTCTTCCAGATGATGGTTTTTCACCGAGGCATTGTAAGACTCCGGATCGAACTCCGGCACTTCAATGGCAATATTAAGTGGTGTGCCCGGATAACAATTGGCCAGGTGCACATGGCCGCTGAGCAGCTTTGCGTAATCCTGTGCAATAGTGGTGAGCCGATCGTTTAACTGGGCATGCTCACGGTATTCCGTCCCTACATTAACGGCTGCCACAATCTTGCCATCCTGAGGCCAGTCATGCTCTTTAACCAGCAAAACCGGAGTAGGGCACTTGCGCACCAGATGCCAATCGGTGGGAGTAAAAATAACCGAGCGCAAATCATCATGAGAGCGGGTGGCTTTCACCACAATATCGGCCTGACTGGCCAGGGCATATTTGATGATCGCCTCGTAAGGGCGGTTGTTCCATTCAACCGTTGCTTCGATGGGCTGGCCATAGACAGCCAGTTGCTCTTTGAGCCAGGCGGTTCTCTCATTGACTACTGCCTGACGCATCGCCTCGCGTTCCTCACCAGAAAGCATCGTGGTCATCTCGTAGGAGAAATCGTAGATAGTCATCAGGGCGGTAATTTTCGCGCCGGTTTTTTCAGCCAGTTCAATGGCTCTGGAGATGGCGGGTTGGTTTTCCCTTTCAGGTTCAACAACGGCCAGAATGTTGGTGTAATCAATCATAACGACTCTCCGTGCGAAGTACTCATTATGAGTGTACGACGTGAGTCGCTGTTTCTCCAGTTTCTGACTTGTTCGGGATCAAGTTATAGATAAATACCGGAGAAAAACAGCCTGAGAAGCGATTAACTGACAGTGGTGGAAGGTATATCCATACTATGCAGTTTATTGTCCATCGCTTCGAAATCGATGATAGTGATGAGTTTGCCATCAACCTTAATAATGCCTTCCTTCTGGAAACGGGTTAACAGCCGGGAAATCGTTTCAACGGTTAATCCCAGGTAATTACCAATCTCATTACGGGTCATACTGAGGTTAAACTGACGAGGTGAAAATCCGCGGTCTTCAAACCGTTTAGACAGATGCGCCAGGAAATAGATCAGTCGCTCTTCTGCAGTGCGTTTGTTCAGCAACATCATCAGGTCGTGATCCTGCTTAATTTCAGCACTCATAAAACTCATGATCTGATGACGCAGTTTAGGGAACTGTACCGCCATTTTATCCAGCGTTTCATAAGGTAATTCGCAAACCATGGCTGTTTCCAGCGCTTGCGTATAGCTTTGGTGAGCGTTTTCGCGCAGGGCATCGAAACCGATAATGTCACCGGGAAAATGAAAACCAATAATTTGTTCTTCGCCGTCCTTGCTACTGACGAACGATTTAAATGAGCCAGCGCGTACTGCATAAAGCGAATTAAATTTATCACCGGCTTTCACCAGTTTATCGTGCTTATGCAGCGGCTTTTTGCGCTCGATAATATCATCCAGCGAATCGAGTTCGGTTTTATTTAACGAAACCGGCAGGCACAAATGGCTGAAACTACAGCTCTGACAATGAATAGAAAATTCTGAGCCTTTTGACATAGATTACGTCTCCGTGTGGGCGTCGCTCAATTATTACCGTTTAGGGTGCGGTAAATCAAGAAAATCGCATATATAATAAGGCAAATTGCGACTAATGACTTAGTCTTTGGGTGTTGTAGGAGCTTTAATAGCCAGCCAGCGCCAATGCTTACCGCTATCAGTGCGGGAAAAGTGCCAAGCCCAAAGGCTGCCATAGTGGCGGCTCCGTATAAACCATCACCGCTGACTAATGCCCAGGTTAATGTTGAATACACCAGTCCGCAGGGGAGCCATCCCCAGATAAATCCATAAGGAAAAGCTGACACCGGGGACTTAAACGGAATAAACCGTTTGGAATACGGACGAATGCGTTGCCACAAGCCGCTGCCGAGCTTTTCCAGACGAGCCAGGCCTCGCCACCACTGGGCTAAATATAACCCCATGGCAATCAGCATAAGGGCGCTTAGCAACTGAAATATCATCAGACCATGGCTTACCGAAGCACGGGCAACCTGACCGAGTACACCGGTTATCGCCCCGGCAATGGCATAACTGGTAATCCGGCCGAGGTTATAACTCAATATATAGGCTAATGGCGGCTTTCCGCCGGGGACTGCCGCACGTAACGCCCCGGCAATGCCCCCGCACATACCAACGCAATGCAGTGAACCGGCCAGTCCCACGACAAAAGCAGAAATAAAACCATAGTCACTCATTGTCGTTATGGGGCTTGTCCTGGGGATTGGCGGTTTTTTTACGCTCTTCTTCGGGTAAGTCGTCGTCGAACAAAATGCTGTAGCCCTGACGCTCAAGATCCTGAAACTGATCGGATTTTACGGCCCAGAAAAAGATACCTAAGGCCACCGCGACCAGAATAATAGCCAACGGGATCAGCACATATATAATACTCACGTTACCGCCTTACTTTAATAATCGGATCGAGTTTGAAACCACTATGATACTACTTAATGACATCCCGATCACGGCCATCCACGGTAACAATAGCCCGGATACCGCAAAAGGCAGGATCAGCAGGTTATAGCCGAGAGCCCAGAGAATGTTCTGACGTATTTTGCGACGGGTTTTCTGGGCAATCGACAGTAATGCCGGCACCGTTGCCAGCGACTCACTCAGTAACACTACGTCAGCGGCGTTTCTGGCGATATCGGTAGCGTTACCCACAGCTACCGACACATCAGCACTGGCCAGTACCGGCGCATCGTTGATACCGTCACCCAACATCATCACTTTGTGGCCTAGTGCCTGTAACGCTTGCACGGCCTGATATTTTTGTTCTGGCGTCAGGCCGCCGGTGGCGACGGCGAGCGGCAGTTTAGCTGCCAGGCTTTCAACGTTTTGCTGGGTATCACCACTTAACAGTACGAGTTGATAGGCATTTAAACCGGCCAGGGTTTCACCCGTATCGGTTTTAAGGCTGTCAGTCACTTCATAGGCTGCCAGACACCGACCATCAGATACCAGATAAACATTAGCGGCAATTGGCACCGAGGCGGGGTCGGTCTGGGTAAAGCTTGCTGAGCCCAGCAGGTAATGTTGTTCGTTGATAGTACCGCGAATCCCGCCACCGGCGGTTACCTCAAAATCACTTACCTTTAACTGCTCGTTACTGATAAACGCTTTGCTGATAGGGTGTTCCGAGCGGGATTCCAGACTCGCAGTTATCCGGTACAGTTGCTCTGCTTGCTCCGGGCTAACAAACCAGCGGTCGGCGATGCCGAATTTGCCTTCGGTAAGTGTACCGGTTTTGTCCAGGGCAATAGTATCTATACCGGTGAGCTGTTCGAGGGCATCGGCGCGTTTGAGCAGGATACCTTGTTTATTGAGCCTGGCCATTGCACAGGTCAGTGCCGACGGCGTGGCAAGCCCCAGCGCACAAGGGCAGGTAGCAACCAGCACCGCAATGGCAATCCAGAATGCTTCGTCGTTACCCTGCACAGACCAATAAGCAAAGGTAAGGGCACTGATCGCCAGCACTGCAAATACAAAATAGCGCGAAAAGGAATCGGCCATTTGCGCCGCCTTAGGTTTATTAGCCATCGCGGTAGATTGCAAGCGTATAATCTGGTTTACCAGCGCGTATTTCAGTTGCTGATGCACTTCGACGGTGAGGGTGTTTTGTTGATTGACCGTACCACCAAAAACTGCGGAGCCGCTGGCTTTCAACACCGGCTCAAATTCACCTGTCAGCATCGACTCATCAATGGCTGAAGCGCCGTCGAGGATGCGCCCGTCAACGGGGATGGTTTCGCCGGCTTTGACTATCACTTTATCCCCAACGGTGAGGTGTTTAGCCAGGCAGGGCTCAATGTTACCCTGGTCGGTTAACCGATGTGCGGTAACCGGGATGTACTGCATCATATTCGCTGAAATCTGCGTTGCCCGGTGACGGGAGCGGTGTTCGAGGTAGCGGCTTAACAGCAGCAAAAAGATAAACATGCAGATGGATTCAAAATACACATCACCGGTTTCCAGCAAAGTCGATTTTATACCGGCGATATAGGTGCCAAACACCGCAATAGTCACCGGGACATCCATATTCACCGTGCGGGCGCTGAACGCTTTAATGGCGCCTAAATAGAAAGTGCTTCCTGAATAAAATACCACCGGCGTAGTTAACACCAGCGCAACCCAGTAAAAGTACTGACGGGTTTCGGCTTCGATAGCGCCAAACAAATCAAAATACAGGCCGGTCATCAACATCATCACCTGCATGGTCATTAGCCCGGCCAGGCCGAGTTTTTTAAGAAACTGCTTCTGTTCGTTCTGATAGGAGGCTTCGTGCTGATCCGGTTGAAAAGGCAGGGCGGCATAGCCAATCTTTTTCAGCGCTTTTAATATGCCACTTAAATGAATAACGTCATCTGCCCAGGTTACTGCAGCCCGGCGCTCAGACACGTTTACCGAAACCTGACTAATTCCGGTTACTTTGGCCAGTTGTTTTTCAATCAGCCAGCCGCAGGCAGCACAAGTGATCCCTTCTACCGTAAGCTGAATTTGCTTGTGACCACCTTCATCAATAACGAAGTCTTCCTGCAGGGAAGGGTCGTCATACATCGCCAGTTTGCCCAGCGTAGCCTGAAACTCGGTATCTCCCTGCGCTGCAGGTTCGGTACGAAACTGATAGTAATCCTCAAGGCCATTTTCAACAATGGCTTGTGCCACTGCCTCACAACCAGGGCAACACATAATGCGGTCTTTGCCCAGTATGTTGGCATGATAAGGACTGTCTGGCTCAGCTGGCAGACCGCAGTGATAGCATTCGATGGCCGTTACATTCATTAGGGAATGAAACGTATCTTATTGTCGCGGGGTAACGTCATTTCCTGCTGTACTTTCCAGCTTTCGTCCACAGGGGTCAGGGATACCCGCCATTTACCTGTAGTGTCTTGTTCTGTAAAGCCACGATAGATACCTTTAGCGTCGCGGGTTAACAGCAGCGAAAAGTCTTTCTCCTGCAAGGTGACGTGATAAAAGTTTAATTTAAGGGCGTTACCGGTACTGGGTATACCGCTGTGAAATTCCAGCGCAATCTGCCCTTCATTAACTGATAAGTCCGTAATGATCCGCAGGCGACGGGCTTCTTCCTCTTTCGCCATACTGGCGTTAATGGCTTTACCTTCTTTATAGTAATCATCTACCACCAGCGAGTCCTCGGTATTCGCGGCAAAGGTTACTAAAAAGTAAGCCATGATAAACGAGGACAGAGGGACGGCAATGAGAAACCACGGCCAAAAATATTTGTACCAGGGTTTGGTATCTGTTTTTTCCATTACTGCATTCCTGATGAACTTTATGGAACCGGTTTAATACGAATTCGGATAACCCCTAAAACGGGCTTTATGCGAATTAGCATTACTGTTATTGAGAATAAAAAAGCCCCGTAAAAAACGAGGCTTTTGCATTATATTTTAAAACCTTAGTTTGACAAGCTGTACACGTAAGTAGCAACTACGTGGATCTTGTTGTCACCCAGTGTTTTCTTGAACGAAGGCATTACACCGTTACGACCGTAGGTCAGTGTTTCGGTGATAGCACGCTCAGAGCCACCGTATAACCAGGTATTGTCTGTCAGGTTAGGAGCACCAAGCATTTGGTTACCTTTACCGTCCATACCGTGACACGCGGCACAGGCCATAAAGCGGGCTTTACCGGCTTCTGCCAGTGCATCGTGGTTTTCTTCCATTTCACGACCGCTCAGGCTAAGTACGTAGGCAACGGTTTCTTTGATACCTTGTTCACCCATGGCATCGATCCACGCAGGCATTGCTGCATTACGACCGTTGGTCAGGGTTTCTTTGATCTTGGCACCAGAGCCGCCGTACAACCAGTCGTCATCAGTCAGGTTAGGGAAGCCCATGTTACCGCGGGCATCTGAACCGTGACACTGTGAACAGTTTTGCATAAACAGACGCTGACCTACTTTAACGGCTTCTTCATTTTTAACCAGCTCTTCAACAGGTACTTTGGCGTACGCTTCGAAGATAGGGTCAAATTTTTCTGCGGCAAAGTCGAGTTCACGGTCGTACTGAACCAGGTAACCGCCTTCTTTCGCGTCAATTCTCGCCTGTGCTGACTCTTCTAAAGATTGCACATTCTGGTTAGAACTCTTCCAGCCCCAAAAGCCTTCCCAAGAACCTAAACCAGGGTACAGGGCTAAGTAGAAGAAGCTCCATACGATTGTGATGTAAAATAAAATGGTCCACCATCTTGGCAGCGGATTGTTGATTTCAACAATCCCGTCAAACTCGTGCCCCATTGACTCGCCTTCCGGATGGCCGGTGTAGTTGGTCAGGTTCCAACGTAACAGCAAGTAACTTCCGACTATGGTTCCCAGTGTGATCACGGAGATCCAAATTGTCCAAAACATGCTCATGAGTGTTAACTCCCGCTATTCTTTCTTTGATTCTTCTTGGTCTTCGTCGGCAAAGGGGAGGTTAGCGGCCTCGTCGAACTTTTTCTTGTTTCGACCACTAAATGCCCACCATACAATGCCCATAAATATGACGAAGACGATGACAGTAAATATGCTGCCTACAGTACCCTGGTCCATACTATTTCAGGTATGTGCCAAGAGACTGTAGATAAGCAATAAGGGCTTCCATTTCGGTTTTGCCTTTTACTGCCGCCTGTGCACCTTCGATGTCTTCTGCTGTGTAAGGCACGCCCAGCGTCTGGAATACTTCCATTTTCTTAGCGGTGTCTTCACCGGTTAGCGTGTTTTCTGCTAACCATGGGAAACCTGGCATATTTGACTCAGGTACAACATCTCGAGGATTAATCAAATGAACGCGGTGCCACTCATCACTGTACCGGCCGCCAACACGGGCCAGATCAGGACCAGTACGCTTAGAGCCCCACAGGAACGGGTGTTCCCATACTGACTCGCCAGCAACTGAGTAGTGACCATAACGTTCTGTTTCAGCACGGAATGGACGAATCATCTGGCTGTGACAACCTACACAACCTTCACGGATGTAAATGTCACGACCTTCTAATTGCAGCGCAGTGTAAGGCTTAAGACCTTTAACCGGCTCCATAACCTGCTGTTGGAACATCAACGGGGTGATCTGAACCAGAGCACCGAAGCTGATAGCAACTAAGATAAGAACGGTTAACAGACCAACGTTCTTTTCTACTAATTCATGTGGATTACGCATTTCTACTACTCCTTATGCCGCGGCTGGTTCTGGAACCAGGCTACCTTTCGGTGCACTTACTGTTCTGTAAGTGTTGTAAGCCATGATTAACATACCGGCAACAACGAAGCAGCCACCTACAAAACGTACTACGTAGAATGGTTTAGATGCTTCCAGTGACTCAACAAAGCTGTAAGTCAGGGTACCGTCAGCATTTACTGCACGCCACATCAGACCTTGCAGAACACCCGACATCCACATTGCCACGATGTACAGTACTACGCCGATCGTTGCTAACCAGAAGTGAACGTTAACCAGTTTGGTAGAGTACATTGCTTTCTGGCCGAACAGGTGCGGGATCAGGTGGTAGATAGAACCAATTGATACCATGGCAACCCAGCCTAATGCACCAGAGTGAACGTGACCTACGGTCCAGTCGGTGTAGTGAGACAATGCGTTAACGGTTTTGATTGCCATCATCGGGCCTTCGAAGGTAGACATACCGTAGAAAGACAGAGAAACAATCAGGAAACGCAGAACAGGGTCGGTGCGCAGTTTGTGCCATGCGCCAGACAGCGTCATGATACCGTTGATCATACCACCCCAGGACGGTACGAACAGGATCACCGACATCACCATACCCAGTGACTGAGTCCAGTCAGGCAGGGCAGTGTAGTGTAAGTGGTGAGGACCAGCCCAGATGTACAGTGAAATCAGGGCCCAGAAGTGAACCACTGACAGACGGTAAGAGTAAACCGGACGTCCGGCCTGCTTAGGAACGAAGTAATACATCATGCCTAAGAAGCCCGCAGTCAGGAAGAAACCTACCGCGTTGTGTCCGTACCACCATTGCATCATGGCATCTACGGCACCAGCATACATTGAATAGGATTTCATGAATGAAACAGGAAGCGCCATACTATTACCAATATGCAACACCGCAACCGTCAACATAAAGGCACCCAGGAACCAGTTCGCTACATAAATGTGCGACACCTTACGAATAGCAAGGGTTCCGAAGAAGTTAATAATGTAAGCAACCCACACCAGCGCAATCAGGATATCGATTGGCCACTCCAGCTCTGCGTATTCTTTACTGGTTGTATAACCGAAAGGCAGGGTCAGAACTGCTGCAACGATAACGGCCTGCCAACCCCAAAAGGTAAAGGCGGCGAGTTTATCGCTGAACAAACGGACCTGAGAGGTACGCTGAACGATGTAGTAAGAGGTTGCGAACAATGCACAGCCACCGAAAGCAAAAATAACGGCGTTGGTGTGCAAAGGACGTAGGCGAGAATAGGTTAACCATGGAATGTCGAAGTTCAGGGCCGGGGCAAATAATTGCGCTGCAATAAATACCCCAAGGCTCATTCCCACAATACCCCAAATAACGGTCATAATGGTAAATTGCCGTACAACTTTATAGTTGTAATCTGGCTGTGCTTGGCTTATTTCACTCATTGTAATGAATCTTCCACTTCTTTTAAAAAAGGGTTTCCAACCGTGATACTAACGTATTTCAGGTGAGGTTGCGGACATCCCCTGAAGCCTATAGTTTATGGTTTATTGTCTACAGGCCAGTTGGTACCGCGGATAATAAAGTTTTTAATAATAAAAAGATACCATAAACTAGGAGCGCTTGATCCTAGTCAATAAAGAAAAACTGACATTTACAAAATAGTGATATTAATGATCAAAAATTTAACATTTGAGCGGTTACATAAGGCCAAACATGTCATTGTTTTTGCGGTAATTCTTATTACTGTTGCGATGGTCGCAATGGTCAATATTCTTAGCGAGAATAATAACTATAAATCTGATAATAAAACGTCATGTTGGCTGGCTGGTAATTCTTGCGAAATTGGGCTACCGGAAGGCACATTAACGGTAGTGATGGACCGTTTGCCGACAATCGAAGAACAAATTCCGTTAACGGTAACTTTGCCTGAAGGGCTGCAAATAGACTCAGCCTATATTGAAGGCGTGAATATGTTTATGGGTAAAATTCCGCTACCACTTGAGCCAGAAAATAGCCGGCAGTGGCAGGGCTGGTTTATGCTGGGTGCTTGTACAGAACCCACCATGCAATGGCAAATGGTTGTTCAAATAAAAAACCGGCCGGAGCCGGTTTGGATATTCTTCACCACGCAGATGTAAGTTACATCTGAGACTGCAGGTAGTTGGGTAAGCCGAGGATTTTAATCAGTTTAAGCTGCTGCTCAAGCCAGTGAGCATGGTCAACTTCGGTGTCATCCAATAGCTCCACTAAAAAGTCACGCGTAACGTAATCCTGGGCTTCTTCACAAACAGCAATAACTTCTTTGAGCTTGGCACCCACTTCATACTCTACACGCAGGTCGCTTTCGAGCATTTCCGGCACATCTTTACCCACTTTAAAACCGGTACGCTGGGTCATATCCGGAGCGAACTCCAGCATCAGCATACGGTCGATAAGTTTGGTGGCATGGCCTTTCTCGTCATCAAACTCGTGATTGATGCGCTCGTACAGCTTGTTAAAACCCCAGTCGAGGTACATTTGCGCATGGATGAAATACTGATCCATGGCCGCTAACTCGTATGAGAGCAGTTCGTTGAGGCCTTCAAGGACTTTTTGATTACCTTGCATTAGTCATCTCCCATTACTTGTGCTTGCAGATAGTTCTCGATACCCATGTTTTCAATCTGGTATTCCTGGGTTTCGAGCCAGTCTAAGTGTTCTTCTTCATATTCGAGTAACGATTCAAGAATATCGCGACTCACGTAATCCTGTTTCTCTTCACACAGGGCGATTGCTTTGCGGAGCAGGGGAAGCTGTTCTTCCTGAAATTTCTTATCACACTGAAGCATCTCTTCGGTGTGTTCACCAATGTATAACTTACCCAGTGCCTGAAGATTGGGCAGGCCTTCGAGAAACAATATACGCTCGATAAGTTCATCGGCTTGTTTCATGTCTTTGATGGATTTTTTGTAGTCTTTCTCATTCAGCTCTTCCAGCCCCCAGTTTTTAAACATCCGGGCATGAAGGAAGTATTGATTGATCGAGGTCAACTCACTGGTTAACACTTCGTTTAGTATGGCAATTACCGATTTATCGCCTTGCATAATCTGATTCCTGAGCGTTTAATGGCTTAAGTGTAGGGTGTATTGTACGATTTATCAAGTTTTTCTATAAAAAACAGTCACATACAAATGATAACGATTATCGGTCTGTCCTTTGTTAGTATTTGTCTTGCAGGGTTACTGTTCAACCAGCGACAAACTTTCCTCAGCAAAACCTAACCCGGCTTCTGTAAAGAAGTTAAAGACCTTATCCACACCGTTATCGGCCAGCGCCGAGACTTCATCTTCGTATCGGGCAATGGCTGCAATTTTGCCACTGTAGCCGGCATTTTTGAGCTGTTTGGTAATGTTGATGGCATCTTCAATGGATGGCAGGGCCAGCAAAACTAACTGCACATGACGAATATCCAGGTTTTCCCAGAGGTCAACGTCTTCACCGTCGCCATTAATAACATTCATGCCATCCTTTCGCATCCGCTGTACTTTGGCGCGATCGGCATCCATCCCCCAAACCCGGGAGTCGGCAATTTTATTCAGCGAACTGAATGCACCTATACCAACCCGACCAAGTCCCACTACGAGTATTTTAGCCCGCTTAATTTCAGGATAAATATCTTCTTTGAGACGTACCGGACTCTCGAGTTTTTTAACCGGCTCTTTTATACGCTGATAAATACTGTGCGAATAACGGTAGATAATGCTGGTGAAAATAAACGACACGGAAGTGGCTACCGCCAGCACGACCAGCCATTTTTCACCCAGCATCCCCAGACTGACTGCCAGGGCGCCTACAATTAAGCCAAATTCGCTGTAATTAGAAAGCACCAGCCCGCCGAGGTAAGCGGTTCTGCCACGCAATTGCAAACGGGTAAACAACCAGAAGAACAGCATAAACTTAATCGGGATGATCACTACCAGTAAACCTGACATCATTAGCATACTGATGTCCGGCAGAGCGGTTAACCCAATCGATAAAAAGAAGCCAATCAGGAAAAGATCCTTGAAAGCCAGTAATGACTTGGCCATTTCAGAGGCTTTGGCATGAGGAGCAAACAATAAGCCGAAGATTAACGCGCCCAGATCGCCTTTTATGTTCACCAATTCAAACAGGTGATAGCCACCGAGGGCGAAAATAAACCCGGTAAGAGGGAGTAACTCACCGTGACCAGACTGATTAAGCACACGTTTTAATAACGGCATTAAAGGGATGATTAACAGTAATAACGGGGCCCACAGACTGGGTATTTTACCGGTAGCCACCACCAGGAAAATCACCGCAAAGATGTCCTGCATTACCAGTACACCAATGGCCAGCTTGCCATGTCGGGTTTTCGACTCACCTGCTTCTTCGAGCACCTTTACAACACATACCGTACTGCTGAAAGACAGCGCAAAGGCTATTAGCGCCGCAGATTGCCAGTCAATCTGGCCGGTTATTCCGCTCAGTACCGCGCCAACACCAATGAGTACCGCAGAAATAATCACTCCCCACAAAACTGTGTGAGCAATACTGCCTGCCCAGACTTCGCGTTTGGATAAATCTTTTAAATTCAGTTTCAGGCCAATGGTAAAGAGCATAATGGTAATGCCCAGATTGGCGAACGTGGTAATAGCGGGGGTGGCAGAAAAACCAAATGCGTTAAGCAGGAACCCGGCAACAAGATAGCCAACTAACGGCGGGATGCCGATAAGTTTTACACCCAGACCGCAAACAAAAGCGAAGAGTAAAAATATATATTCCATTAAATGCTATCGAAAGACTGGTTTCAGTACAAAATATCACGATAACTCAATGGCTGGCAAAGCCAGTACGCAAAAATTCCCGCCAAGCCATGCCGATATACCAAGGTCTTAGGGCGACAAACTGGCCTGAGCAGAACTTCAGGGTACTTAAAAGTGTAAAAGCAACGCTAAAGCAAGCGCTAATGCGCTTCGGCCAATTTCTCACTGTGTTCCAGAATATTCAGTTCCTGCAACAATTCATATTCGCGAACCTTAATGGTGCCCAGCTCAAATGTGATCTCGCGTTTACGTTCGTTTGGATCAACAGATAGCGGTTTTCGACGAACCTCCGCTTTATTTAAAGGCGTTACGTTAGAGTAGTGAGCCGACGAGGAGTGGTTCTGTTCGAAAGAACCGGGTAGGTAAGAAGACTTTTCAAAAGACAGCGCTGAGTGTGCAGAGCCATTGGATTCGTTCTGAGCAGCCATTGATTGCTCCTTATGAGCGTTGATTTCATCGGCTCTGTCCATGGTACGAAGTTTGCGAGCAAATATTTCCAGACCAACACGGTTAACAGTAACGCCGAGCTCCTGGCATTGCTTATAAGTAATGTCGTTGTCTTTATAATTGTTCTGACGAACTAATCGTTTTACGGTTTCTAATTTTTCCATTTTTGCGCACTTATTATTTTATCCGACTGATTTAATGCCAGAATTTATATTTATGGATTATTATGATGTTAAGAATCGTAAACACACCGATTTCTCAGACCGATGTTACAGGTGATTAATTGAGCACGCAATGCTACAAAAGTCAAATATTTGACGTCCATTTAAGCGTTTTGCACATTTATTGCGTTTAACTGTATGATTCGCGCTGTAAATTTACTTGACGGAATAAGGTGGAAGTCAGTTGTCAGCAGCCAGTAAGGAAACGTCAAAAAACCGCGCCATCACTCGCGTACTTATCATCGAAGGGTCGGTTAACCTGTTATTGTGTCTGGTGAAACTGGTCATTGGCCTAGTCACCCAATCTTCGGTGATCCTCGCCGATGCACTCCATTCACTGACTGACTTAACCAACAACATTATTGCTGTGGTGGCACTGCGGATCAGTCATAAACCACCGGATCACTCTCATCCGTATGGTCACCAGAAGTTTGAATACCTGGCGATATTTATTCTGGCAGTACTGCTTAGCGTGGTGGCCTTTGAATTAGTAGCCTATGCCTATGAAAATCATGGACAGGTGGTTCAGCAAAGTTATGCCGGACTAGGCATTCTTATTCTGGCCATTATGGTCAATTTTACTCTGAGCCAGTGGGAAGGCCGCCAGGCTAAAAAACTCGGTTCAAAACTCCTCGCCGCCGATGCCAAACATACGTTCAGCGACGTGCTGACATCCATTGCCGTATTGGTAGGGTGGCAGTTGGCGGCAATGGGCTATTATTGGTTAGATACCCTGTTTTGTTTGCTGGTTGCCATCGTTGTTGGCAAGCTGGCCTGGGAGTTGTTTCAACAGGCTTTGCCGGTACTGGTAGATGCGGATGTGACCGCTGAGCAATTTTCGCCTGAGCAACTGGCCCGGGTGGTCAGTGAGTTTGTGGAGATCGATGGCGTCACGGATATTCGCAGTCGGGCAATGGGGGAGCAGGTGATATGTGATTTAACCCTGCAAATAAACCCTGAACTGTCACTTACTGCGGCGCATGCCCTGTCTCATGCGTTCGAAGACCGCCTCAAAGAAGAGTTTGAGCTGTATGATGTCATCATTCATATAGAACCTGCTAAATCAACATAATCAAGGAGTTGATGTGCGACAGCTAATTTTTACCTATCTGATTGCAGCGTTGGTACTCAGTATTTTACTTAGCCTTTGGCTCCCAGGTTTAGGGTGGTTGGTGTTGTTAACCGGCGGGCTACTGGGCGTTGCTGTTTACGATGCCCGGCAGCACAAACACTCTTTATTGGTAAATTTTCCTCTGATTGGCAGAATGCGCTGGATCATTGAAGATTTCAGGCCGTTTTTTCAACAATACCTGTTGGAAACCGAAACCAGCGGCCGACCCATTAGCCGGATGTTTCGCTCGATCGTGTATCAGCGTGCTAAAGGCAGTATGGACAGCGTTCCGTTCGGCACTCAAATCGATACTTACAAATCGGGCTATGAATGGATCGGCCATTCATTATCGGCGTTAAGCGCCGAAGATCTGGATGATGATCCACGGGTGATCATTGGCGGACCGGATTGTAAACAGCCCTATGCCGCCAGTATTCTTAATGTTTCTGCTATGAGTTTTGGTGCCCTGAGTAAAAATGCCGTTATGGCACTCAATAAAGGCGCCGCCCTGGGCGGTTTTTACCAAAACACCGGGGAGGGCGGGCTCACTCCTTACCACCTGGAAAACGGTGGTGATATTGTGTGGCAGATCGGTACCGGATATTTTGGTTGTCGTACCAAAGATGGCCGCTTTAATGCACTGCAATTTGAAGAAAAAGCGAAACTGCCAGCAGTCAAAATGATAGAAATCAAACTGTCGCAAGGGGCAAAACCTGGCCATGGTGGTATTTTACCCGCTCACAAGAACAGCGAGGAAATTGCCAGCATCCGCGGCGTGACTGCCGGTGAGGATGTGATTTCACCGCCCACCCATAACGCCTTTAACACGCCTATAGAAATGCTCGAATTTATTCAAAAATTGCGTGAGTTATCTGGCGGTAAACCCATCGGTTTCAAACTGGCGCTGGGCCGTAAAAGTGAATTTCTGGCTATCTGTAAGGCCATGAAGGAAACCGGTATCACGCCGGATTTTATTACTGTGGATGGCGGGGAAGGTGGTACGGGTGCTGCACCGTTGGAGTACTCAAACTCAATTGGTTTTCCACTGAGAGAAGCCCTGGCGTTTGTTGATGATGCTCTGGTGGGATTTGACCTTAGGGATCGTATTAAGATTATCGCCTCAGGCAAAATCATCACTGCTTTTCAGATTGTAAAAAATCTATCTCTGGGAGCAGACCTGTGTAACAGCGCCCGTGGAATGATGTTTGCCATTGGCTGCGTACAATCTCTTTCATGTAACACCAATACCTGCCCAACCGGCGTGGCTACGCAGGATCCTAAGCTTTATAAAGGCCTGGATGTGAATCATAAAAGCCATCGGGTAGCGACGTTCCATAAAAAGACCATCCTGGCGATGGTGGATATTTTATCGTCCACCGGACACAGCAGCACCGAACACTTAAATCGCACCCACATTTTCCGTCGGGTCAATCAGCACACGGTGTTACGTTACGACGAAATATTCCCATTAATCAGTCCGGGCTGTTTTCTGGATGAAGATGATGCCCCCAAAGCTTACCAGCTGCATTTAAAAGAGGCCTGCGCCTCGACATTCAAACCGGCCAATACCCTGGCAGAAGTAGACCATGAAACCCAGTCGGTTTAACGACGGCAACGCTAAGTGGCTTTTACAGATAACTTAATTTATTGATAAACATCAAATAGTCATCGTGCAGATGTACTACACTAAGATTAACAAAACAGCCAAACAAGGAGGCTGACAATGAGTGGTTATAATAGCGTTTTAGTAGCAATTGATGTGTTTGCTAACGAGCACAGTAAAGTGGTTGGAAAAGCCCTGGAGCTGGCTGGCTCAGCAGGCAAGATAAATCTGATATATGTGGCCTATCCACAAACTAATTTTGAGCCCTACGGCTTATTTCTGGAACGTGATTTCTCGGAAGAAGTTCGCGAACAGGCACTGAAAAAACTGCAGGGAATTGCTGATGGACACGGTATTCCACGTACCCATCTGCACGTGGCAATTGGCTCTGCCGCCGAAGAAATCCACGAAATGGCGAAAAAGCTCAGTGCCGATTTAATTGTTATGGGCACTCATGGCCAAAGTGGCGTGCAATTGTTGCTTGGCTCCACAGCTAATTCTGTGTTGCACGGCATTGAATGTGATTTGCTGGCCGTAAAAGTCTAAATGCACCCACACAGCCCACTCGGGCTGTGTGGTGGTTTTACTGACCTTCGGTAGATTCGGAATGACCGGCATTAAGTTGCTCGGCATACCTGCCTGCCATGACGTTTTCGGCGCCTTCCTGCTGCAAGTTAAGCGCGGTAATCGGGAAGGGGATCACTATCTGCTCTTCATTAAAACGCTTGTGCAGTGCTTTAATAAACGTCGATTTAACAAAAAACCGATTGAAATACTCTTTGGTTCTTAGCATCACCGTAAAGTTAATGCTGGAATTATCAAAGGTGTGATACACCACAAAAGGGTCGTAAGACTCAACGCCCCATTCGTGGTCCAGCAGCACCTGATTGGCCACTTCCAGGGTGACCTTCTCGACAAACTCCAGATCCGAATTATAGTGCACCCCAACCTCTACCGGTACAGAAAGCTCCTTTTCAGGATAGTAATAATTTATAATTTTCGACTGGGAGACTTTGCTATTTGGCACTATCACAATGTTATTGGGCAGCATTTTAATCCAGGTTGAACGCCAGCCAATTTTATCGACGAAGCCTTGTTCACCGCTTTCCAGTTCAATGAAATCTCCAATGCGAAAAGGCTTGTCGATAAGGATTTGCACGCCGGAGAAGAAGTTCTCCAGAGTAGGCTGTAGTGCTAAGGCAACCGCTAACGATGTGATCCCCAAAGAGGCAATTAAAGGCGTAACGGATATGCCAAGGGAGCCCAGTACCAGCAGTATACATAACCCAATCAGTAAGGCTCGGATGGCACCACTGGCAATACTGCGGGTATTGTTCAGTAATGGCGAACGGGAGGCATACACTTTAATAGCGTAGGTTACCCAGCGTTCGATAAACAAAATAAGGGTGATGATGACCATTGCTTTGATGATATGGCCGAGAATTTCGGTATCTTCTTTGGGCAACACCCCGGTAATGGTGACACCATAACGACCCAGCCACAGCAGAATAGTGAAAATAGTAAGGTTGAGGGGGGCGTTAAGTGCGAGAATAAGTACCTGATAAAAATGATTATGTTCGCTGTCCTGTTGCTGCATCTGGGCGCGTAAACGCACCAGAAAAAGGCGTTTTGCGATGAACAGAATCACGATAATGGCCAGGCAAGCGCCGGCAACCATGCTTTGCTTTGTTGTCAAAACATCAATAAATTCCATGACTTAAGATTCCCTTAATCTAATTGCGTTACACTACAGAAAAGCAACCAATAATTATTCTTGCAATCTGTACACCACACATTCATTTTTGCGGCGTAAGTTTGTGTTATAAAGTAGTCCGGCGTAATACGCAGAGTAGTCATGGAGCAGCGATGTTTGTCACCAAAGTTACCGGCATTAAACGGTTATATTATGCAACCTGGTATTCACTTAAAGGGCTGAAAGCGGCTTTTTTGAGTGAACCCGCAGTCCGGCAGGAGCTGGCTTTACTGGTATGTGGCGTGGCACTGAGTTGGTGGCTGGACGTGACTGCAGTAGAGCGGGTATTGATGGTGAGCAGTTTGCTACTGATAATTATTGTTGAGTTACTTAACAGCGCAGTAGAAGCCGTGGTGGATAGAATAGGCCCTGAAATTCATGAGCTCAGCGGCAAGGCCAAAGATATTGGTTCGGCAGCGGTGTTCGTGGCCATTATGCTGGCGCTGTTTTGCTGGGCAACTATCCTGTACCCGTTAATTTTCGATCTTTTTCAAGCGTCGTAAGTCTTTAAACCAAACTGCGCCGCCTACGGCAATAACCATTGCACAGGCTCCGCCAGCCAGGGTAGCTGCTACCGGGCCTACCGCCGCGGCTATCGCACCGGCACGGAAGTCGCCAAGCTGGTTAGAAGAGGCGATAAAAATAGAATTGGCCGCACTCACCCGTCCGCGCAGTTCATCCGGGGTATTTAATTGCACCGCCGCACCGCGGATCACCACACTTATCATATCTGACGCACCATAAACAAATAGCGCAGCGGCAGCCAGCCACATAGTATCAGACAAAGCAAAAGTAATAATGGATAGGGCAAACACGCCCAGTGATACAAACAGCGTAGTGCCTGTATTGTCAAATTCGGTTTTAAATCGGGAGAGATAAATGCCCATTAATACTGCACCCGCTGCTGGCATAGCGCGCAAAAATCCCAGCCCTTCGGGACCGACTTTCAGAATGTCTGCCGCATACACTGGTAGCAACGCCACCACACTACCCAGTAACACAATAAACAGATCCAGGCTTAAACTGCCCAGGACTATTTGATTGTGTCTGACGAATCGTAAACCGCCAAGAAGGTCTCTTTTCCCTTTGCCGGTGTTAGCAGCCCCCATGGTCGGGATCTGATAAAAGCAGGTAAGGGTAGCAAGGGCAGCGGCCACTAATAACCAGTAGATATGGCGATCTAACAAGGCAATTAAAATCCCGGCTACAAATGGCCCAACTGTTAGCGCGATATTCCAGACGGTACTGGTGATAGCCACAGCCTGGTTTAAGTGATGGGGCGGAACCAGATTAGGTAACGTTGCCTGTAATGCCGGCGACATGAATGCTTTACCACAACCATGTAAGCTAATTAAGGCCAGCAGATACCATTTATTAAACTCCGGGATCATCATCAACAGAGCGAAACCGCTGAGCACGGCGAGCTGCATGGTAGCGCCCGCCAGTAGAATTTTACTGCGGGAAATATGATCAACGGCCCAGCCGGTAATCGGAAAGAGTAAATATACCGGCACAATCTGGAACAACCCCACCAGTGCTAAATCGAAGGGATCACCGGTGCGTTCATACAAATGCCAGGCAAAAGCCACTGCCATGATTGATTCAATGGCACTAAAAATACCGCGTCCAAACAAAAACCAGACAAAGCGAGATGTAAAAACCGAAGATTGTGTCATTATGGGAAATATTGGGGAGCAGGGCGTTGAAGCCATTAATAAAGTAGCGATATGCTAACAGATTCGCTCGACGCTGTGGGCTAACTTAGGTCAGGAATAACAGATTTCAGGTTTAAATTAACCACCCATAGGGAAAAAAGGCGCAACCTAAACGGTGTTAGGTTGCGAAACCGGCCGGGAACAGCCAATGAAACCTTTAATACATTTTGTAGGGCAGGAATTTACCTGACATCACTACGTGAACTCTGTCGCCCTTGGGATCTTCCTCACGCTGTAAATCCATGGAGAAGTCGATAGCACTCATGATGCCATCACCAAATTCCTCATGGATAAGCTCTTTAAGGGTGGTGCCGTAAACATTAACCAATTCATACCAACGATAGATTAATGGATCGGTTGGGACTTCGGTGGGCAATGAGCCTTTATACGGGGCAATTTGTAACCAGGCAACGGCTTCATCGCTCAGGTCGAGCAGGGCGCCAACACCTTCGGCTTGCTCTTTAGTCATAGCCATCTGGCCTAAACACGCGGCAGTGCTCCATTCTTTTGACTGCCCTACAACTTCGGCGATTTCAGACCATTTAATGCCCTTAGTAATTTTGGCAGACTGAATGATTGCTGTAACCTGGGTACGATCGGTAATCATGGTGATAGCTTCCTGTATTGTGTTAAACATTGTTAAATTTTGGGCACAAAAAAACGCCCATACCGCCTCCAGCAAGCTGGAACAGCATGAGCGTCTTTGCTCAAACACATAGACCGTGTTTATGAATTAATTTGTTCATTAACCCAAAGCATTATCGATGCCATATTAATAAAGCTATAATAAACAAAGGTGTGGCTTTTTTTAGGGGGCGTTAGGCCGCACTAATGAACTATAATGGCGCATTGATACCCTGGTAAAGCACCAGGTTAGCGCGCCAGGGTCAGCTCTAAATGAAGAAAGCCGCAACGAAGCGGCTTTTTAGTTCATGAACAATCTACTGAAAGACCGGCATGTCGCTGGCATCGCCGTAATCTTTTATTTTCGGCAGATTTTTTAAGGTTTCCATATCTTCATCGCTGATGACAAAATCTACGTCCGCATTATTTTTCATATGCTCCGGATTGGTTGACTTAGGCAGTGGCAGCAGGCCAAGTTGTAAATCGTAGCGAATTGCCAGCTGTGGCACCGACACGCCATATTTCTCGGCTAACGCTTTGATTTTGTCATTTTTAAACAGTTCGCCATGGCCTACCGGCGAATAGGCCTCAACCAGCATTTCCTGTTTCTGAACGAAATCAATCAGTTCAAAAGGGGTGTTACTGGCGTGTGCCAACACCTGATTAACGACCGGTTTGATCGCACAGTTATCAAGAATGTTCTGAATATCCTGTTGCTGAAAGTTTGATAAGCCGATGGCGCGGAGCTTGCCAGCGCTATAGGCTTCTTCCAGCGCTTTCCAGGCTTCGAGGTTTCCCTCAAAGTAACGATCATCGTCACCAAAGTTTGCCCAGGGTTGCGGGCTATGGATAATCATCATATCGATGTAATCAAGCTGCAGTTTGCTCAGAGACTCATCGATGGCTTTTTTTGCTTCATCGTATGATTTCGCCTCGGCCACCAGCTTGGTAGTGATAAACAATTGATCGCGCGGTATGCCACTTTCTTTGATACCACGGCCGACCCCCGCTTCGTTTTCGTACGCCTGCGCTGTATCGATATGGCGATAGCCGGCTTCTATAGCGCTGGCAACGACTTGATTGGCGTCTTTGTCTTCAACCATCCAGGTACCCAGGCCAATCTTGGGAATGAGTACGTTGTTAGCTAATGTGTAATATTCGTTCAACATATATCGTCTCCTTGTTGTCTTATCCAAAATTCAGACGCGCAGTGCGACGCTTGCTGTCACGTATAAACCTGTTAAATCAGCGACGTTGTGGTGCTGACTTAACATGTGTACTTACTTATTCCGTTATGACTCTGAATTGGATTTGAAGGATACTCTGAAATCCTTGCCTATTTGTATGAACCAGCAGAATGCTATTAATTTGCTGTTAAGTGTGGGGATTGTTTTAACACTTATTACCTGGTTACTGGTGATGTCGGTGATTGCCAGTATGGGACTCGACGTGTCAGCACTGGCCATTTCATTCTGCGTTGCGACTCTGGTTGTCATTCTTGGCGGTAGAAAACTGATGGCAACCTACGTGAGTCAAAAAATACACCGCCGGTTTGAAGCATTAAACGAAGAATACAGTGAGTTAGAAAAGCATTTTTACCAACAGGCAAATGCTATGGGTTAGTTGCATTGCGCTAACTTCAGCCCTGAAGCTTACCATGCAGTACAGACTGGCCGCGTATTCATGCGGCCTTATTCTTTATGGCCTGCAGGTACAGATACCAGTTAATTTTCAATTGCGATGACATCCTGCTTTCCCTGGCTTCCAATAATTTTTGCGCACCATTATAACGGTGAAATAGCTCGCTTAACGTAGTTAGATACGTCTCATAACTGGCCAGTAATGACTGCCTGCGCGAAGGATTTTCGATTTGCGCAATCGCTGCAAATATTAAAGCAGGTTGGCGGCGGGTTTCTAAGTTATACAAAGATAAAAATTCAAACAAACTTCGCTGGCTTGCTGAGCCGCAGGATAGCTGGCGTTCTCGGTAAGCATTAGTGAAATGCCAGGCCCTTAATTTTTCCAGTGTCAGTAAAGCTTCACAATGATTGGCCCGGCCGTAAATTTCCTGTAGCGCATGAAAAACCTGTGATCTCGCAGGGGCGGGATCGTTTATCAGCTGTTCATGCCATTCACTTAAAGGTTTATCCAGTAATGGGGCTACGCCCATGGCCCGGGCATGATAATACTGGTGTGCAGGCCGTAAACCGGATGTTAGGTTGTCCTGAAAAATAACGTTTTTGTTGGCCTGAATATAGTCGTAATCGAATTGCCAGATGGTGCGGTAATAATGAAAGATCTCGTTTAGTTCAGAAGTTGTGGCAGGACGCCCAGACCTTTCCAGTTCGTACATAATTGCCGGCGGGTTAGATTTTATGTCTTTTGGAAAAAGCAAATTCAGGGCCAGCCAGGCAATCATTAGTGACATCAGTACGCCCAGGGCCAGGCCAAATTTCACTTTAACCCCATCCTGCTGATCGGTAAGTAAGCAAAGTTTGTCTTTTATTATTGTGTGCATGACTGGCCGCCTTTAATGCGTTGCTTATTTTTATAGTTATAAAGTGAACTTAAATTGCCATTTCTCTCATGATTAATAAAGGATTTTTTCTCATAGGCCACCTATAAAGGAGGGGCTGGAGGCTGTAGAGGGAAGCAGTTACACACTGAAATGTTAAATTAATTTACTTTTTAGTGTGATTTTTGAGCAATCAGTGACAGTATATAAAACAAGTATATTGGCTGGTCTCGTTATTTTATGTGACGCCAGCCAATAAAGGGTTTTGGTCCCTGGCAGTAAAGCACAGTGTCATTAGGGCAGTGTGCTGTTCAATCGTAACCATGGTTGTATTATCTGCGGAGGGGAGCATGCTTCTACCTAACTATATTGTCACATCTGCTGTATTACTGGCTGTTAGTGCCTTAATCACATCACCTGTTATGGGCGCAGAAAAGCGCTTTTCATCCTGTACAGAAGAAGGTTGGATCAATAAATCTGATGCCCGTTTTGCTGCGGATTGCGCCAACATGGCTTTTGAGGGCGATTTGGCAGAGCGTCAGAAGATTGCCTGGATGTTTTTCGCCAGAGTGAACCAACAAATAGCCAGCGGTAAACACAAAGGAATGTCCGGTGGTAAAACCGTGCCGCAATGGATGGCGTGGCCTACCGACCCGGATACTTTTGCTACCACTAAACCGTTTGATTTTTCTGGCGCGCCTCGCACTGCGATGATGCCATCAGCGGAGAAGAAGGATCTCAACGTTGGTAATGTATCCACGGCAAATCCCGATGGCGCGAATGAAGAAGTCACCCGTAATCGCATTTCCTACGATTATTTGATTGAAAACCACCTGACAACCCGTGCCGATATTGCTGCCTTTTTCGAGAACAATGACTACGTGAATATGCCGGTTGGCACGGTTGAACTAAAAGCGTCCTGGCTACAGGTAACGCCCGGAAGCCCGGCGCCGGAGGGTGCCCTAACGTTTGAATTTGATGCGGGCAAATACTGGTGGCGAGGTCTCCACATCATGGTAAAAATGCGTGTGTTAGAAGACCCTGCGCAAGTGTTTTACAGTGAAGAGCCCAGTTGGTTCTGGTCGACTTTTGAGTTTAATGGTAACCCGGGGATTCGCCACGTCAGAGAGCAATTAATTACGCAGCGAAAATCGCTGAGTAAAAGCGAAATCGAGAATCTGCTCCAGGCGGCCGATCTCACTTCGCCCGAGTACCAGAATTTTGCCCCTAATGGCACCCAAATACGCTTTACCGATAATGCAGATGGCGTGACCCCGGTTATTTTGGGACACACCGATATGGAAGATTTTGCTGGCAAGCCGAATACTGCTCAACCCGCTTACTGGACGTCGTTTGACGCCAGTTGTCACAGTTGCCATGCCACCGCAGCCTATAATCCTGCTACCAGGGCAACATTCCCTTTCTCCTCACCTACCGGTGCACTTGATCCTGCCTATAACGCCGCCGATAGCAATGGGTCAACGGTGTACCTTGGACAGGGGTTTAAGCCGCTTGATTTTATGTGGCCTATTGTATTTCAAACCAAATAATCCTAAGCCGATTGCTCAGAGTCAGGCTGCAATGATTCTGAGATTGTGTTTGGCGGGGCAATTCATGTAGCCACCGATTACTTTTACGTTCACCCGGGGAGAGAAGAATGAACAGTAAAGCACTAGCGGTTTTAAGCTGGATACTGGCCACCACTGCGGTTCATCCTGCCATTGGGGAGTCGACCGCGCCGTTTCGCTATGAAGTGCCGGCAAATATACAGGATTTTGCTGATGATCCAAAAAAGCAGCAGGCGCTTAATCAGCTATGGAATAACAATATGAATGCCTTTAATCTGCAGGCGATTAAAGGCAACCCCTGGACTAACGAACAGGATTCACCGCGCAGTAATTACCTTGATCCCAACGAATACGGGACACAGAGTCAAACGGTTATTCATCCTATAACCTGGACTGCCTTTCCAAACAGAGTTAACTGGTATTTTAGTACCAGCCAGAACAACCCTTACCAGATCCCAACGGATCTGCTTTATCCACTTGCTGATGATGGCCGGCTTGACCCGGAAGATCCTGCGCTCATTGCCTGGGTGAGCCGGGAGTCATCACCATCACTCAAAAAAGAACTTTATCGATTACTAACAAAATACCCCGCGCTGACAAGCGACGATATTAGCAATTTTGCGAAACTTCCGGTGCCATCGGATATTTGCCCGACCGTTAACTGGCAACAACCAGAGGATAAGTGGAAGACCGGAACATCATTCAATAGCTTTGGGCCGCCAGGCCCCCGAGGCTGGAAAGACGAATATAATGAGTGGGTAGTCACGCGCAATGAGCAAGGCAAAATTATTCGCGTGAACTTTACAGCGGAGAACCCTGAGTACTGGTTTAGTCTGTGGCATGTAGACCCAGGAAAGGTACTGCAACTGTATCGTGAACTGGTGAGTGAGAATGTTCGCCTGGAGGACCTTTACCTTAAGGATGCGAAAGGCAAAACCGTTAATGATTATCGTAATAAGCCTTACTACAACCCGTTAAATAAATGGAATTACGGGAATCGGGCCACTTCATCAAGGGGTGGTGCGGCACATCTCACCAGCCCACCGAATACTGTGGGGGCTGAGATATTTTTGGGGGCTGCTGCAACAATAATACGTGATTTAAACCCGGCTGATTACTCACCGCAAGAAAACAATTGTGTATCAGAATATGGCTCTTCATTTCGTAACAGTGATCCGAACATTGGGTTTCAGGCCAATCAGGTTGTCAAACAACTTAACTATCCTATTTCATTAAGTAATCCTATTGCGCTATACATGCAAATGCCTGATTTTTCGAATTACCAACTGCCAGATACAGAAACAGATCCCAACGCTAAAGCCAGGGATTTCTTTAAAATTCTACGTGGTAAAACGGCCAGCGAGACAGGTCGCAACTATGACCAGATCCTCCACGCCGTCTTTGAAGTTCCCGCAGACAGAGGGTATACCGTGAGTGATATCACCATTAATGGTAAACCTATCTGGTGGGGCTCTCAAATAGCAGAAACCTTTAATCAGGCCCTCGCCGCCACCGCTTATACCAAGCAACCATTAAAAGACTCCACAAGCCATCCCGGTGTCGGCACACCTCAAAAACAACAACCGTGGCCGCAGCCTCTGGTTAAAAATTCGGTGCTTAAAACCATTAACAATACGCCTTCAATTAGTGCCGCTACCATTCCGTTGCTGCCACCGGTGGTTGAAGCCGGCAGTCGGTTAACCGATATGGCGCTCGAAGCGTTGGAGGGAGGCAGCAATCCCACCATCGAATTTACCAATCCCGATGGCACCGTGGCGGCAGACATTAAATTGGAAAATATAACTTACTACACGCCAAGTAATAACCAGGTGCCCGGCAAGCATAAGCTCTACAGTACTATCATTTATGTGTTTGATATTGATATTGGAGAGAATGTCGCGCCAGGCCAATATGGAATTCGGGTGAGTAATTATCCAGACAGTGTCCCTTCACCCGTACCGGCGGCGTTAACCGTTGTAGCCCAACCATAAGGAATCATTATATGAAACGTCTCTTTCCCGTGGTGATGCTAATAATGTGTGGGTTGATTTCGGCATGTGATGAGAATAAACAAGAAAAGTCAGTAAACCAGCCACATTGCCTGATTAACGTAGCGGTTTCATCCACTATCCCTCAGGATACCAAGCTAAGCGATCAGGCATCGTTTAATTGTATGGCGTGGCAACAGTTTATTGCATTGAACTGGTCGGCAGATCTTAATGCCGACGCTAAGACCTTTGGTACACCCGGTGATTACACCCCAAAAGTTTTTGAAACTTATAAGAATATTCATTCATTCTTAGGCGGGGATGGTAGCGATCCCGGTCCTTGGCGTAATCAAACCACCAGTACCGTGGTAAATGGTGAGAAGGTAGCTCACCCCCGGTATCTGAGCAGAACTTCCAAATTTAGTGATGGTTTTGATTCAGGTGATATTGAAGAAGCGGCTCCCAGTCCCAACGCCTGGCTGGCCGATAAACAAGGTAACCTGGTGTGGTATGAAGTGCTAGTTAACCAGGACGAATACGACTATTTCTATCGTAATGGTTTTTATAATGCGAAGAAGCAAAATGAAGCCGCCAGCCAAGGGATCCATATCAACCTGCCGAAAGGCGAATTGGGCGGCAGAGTAGGGGCTATGGAAATTAAAACGGCCTGGCTGACAGTAGAGGAGCCCGACGATCCAAAATGGCAACGATACAAGCTGGCAAACGGGGTATTTTGTGACGATACCGAGCACTGCAGCAGCAATACTGTGGCGCTGATAGGTATGCATATAATTCATAAAACCGTGTCGCAGCCAAGCTGGATATGGTCCACTTTCGAACATGTTGATAATGCGCCGGACAAAGCCGATATCAATAGTGGAAAAGTACTTAAGAGAGATTACAATTTTTATTCCGAGAGTTGTACAGAGCAGGCAATACCAAGCGCCTGTATAAAGGGAACTGCAAGCCAGGACAAAGCAGTCACCACGACTTGTGAACCCAATACTGCACCAAAATTTGGCCTGAATATCGAGGCAGGCAAGCCCGTTGGGCAATGCTTACCTTATCCCATTCAGGTAGTCAGAGAATATCCAATCCCCAATACAAATGAAAACCCGGTTAGGGATATCAACGACATGGCGCACGCGCTAATAAGACAGGAGAATCCGGATTCGGTGTATCAGAACTATCAGTTAGTTAATGTCATCTGGAACGACTCCACGGTAGATGAAAATAAAGCTAAAGCGTTGCCCGTTGATAGTTTGTCATTAACCGGATTTCGGCCGAATCCCGAGACGTTTCCCGTGGCGAATACTGTACTGGAAACCTATGTACAGCAAACAAGCTGCGTTGAATGCCATGCTCACGCCCACATAGCAACGTTATCAACTTCAAAAACATCAAACACAACACCGTCCGAGTTTGCTTCTGATTACAGTTTTCTATTTAAGCTGGCAAAATCCAAAGAATCTCAATCCCAACAGGTAAGCCCGGATGAATAACCTTTGCCAAATAACGCAATGTAGATCTTTTATAAAATAATTTCATCCCAGGTTGATACCAATATGATGGCCTATTAATTTACATTACTTTAACAGTGATATTCTTCCTAAGGGAGGCGTATCGCGGTGGTAACTGAGTAGGAATATCGGGATGAAATTTTATCCAAAGGTGGTTGGCTTAATAACGGCAGCTATTTGGTTGGCAGGTTGCACCGGAACAGGCAGTACCGAGAACACAGAGTTAGCTTCCAGCTGTCCATTACCGTCGAAATTTGAGTGGGAGGCCAGCTCAGCGCTGGTTTCACCTAATGAAGGGATATTTGGCCTTAAGGATCCGTCGGTGGTTTTTTATGACAATCAGTATCATATTTGGGCCACTATTAATGATGGAAACTGGAAGTCGGTCTACTTTAACTTTACCGATTGGAAGGATGCGACCAAAGCAGTTCAGCAGCCAATGAGCGGCACTAACGTTGGTAATACCGTTGCTCCCCAGGTCTTTTTCTATCGCCCGCACAATAAATGGTACAACTTTACCCAATGGGGCCGGGGTTACTCTACTACCAGTGACATTACCGATATCAATAGCTGGACGCCAAGAAAAGACTTTTTACAGGATGGTCCGCCCGTTGAGACAGGTAAACCGGAACTCGATTACTGGGTAATTTGTGATGATGTGAATTGCCATTTATTCTTTTCCAGGGATGATGGTGTACTTTATAAGTCGAAAACATCCAGAGAAAACTTCCCGAACTTTGTAGGCTACGAAGTCGTCATGGAAGACCATCGCGGTAACGGTAATAGCTTCTTATTTGAAGCCGCCAATGTATATAAAATTGATGGTACCGGTAAGTACCTGTTATTGGTTGAGGCTTATAATAGTGAGGAGGGGAGTTATGGACCAAGATTTTTCCGCTCATGGACAGCCACTGATTTAGATGGCCCATGGACACCTTTAGCCGATACCGAACAAAACCCCTTTGCGGGTAACGCCAATGTTGACTGGGTTGAAGGCAAGTGGGCAGATGGAATCAGCCACGGCGAAATGATTCGTTCGGGCTATGATGAATATCTAACCATTGACCCGTGTAACTTACAGTTTGTCTTTCAGGGGGATTCTGGCGTATCGCTGAACGGCGGTTATGGCGGTGAACCTTATAAACTGGGCGTGTTGACACTGAAGTAACATAAATATTTTGCTTTGAGAAAATCGGTTAGTTCAATCTACAACTGTAAGCGGTTGAATTGAATTATTAAAATAAAGTAAGGACCATTGAAGTTTTATAATAATACAGGACTCTTAACAGAGTCCTTTTTAAGTAAATCCAATGGTTATTTTCGGGTATAGATATCTTTGAAATACAACATCTCTACAACCCGGTTAGATGCCCCGTTATAGAACCCCGTTTCTAGCTCATCAGTTTTGGGGTTTCTGAATGTGCCAAAAACAATGTCAAAAATAGGTAAATCGCTGTAGTTATATTGATGAATCCCCTTGCCATGGTGAACTCTGTGACTTTCTGGACGTTGGATCACGTAGCCCAACCAGTAGGGGGTTTTAATATTACTGTGCTGAAATACAGCTAAAAACTGGCTAATAAAAAGGAAGTAGGTTGCTGCTTCTGGTGAGACGCCTACCACAACGACCAAACTTATACTGCCGAGCAGCGTAAATCCAATCATATCCAGCGGGCTAAAATAGAACGCTCCAATCGAATCAACGACTTCAGCACTGTGATGCATTTGGTGGAATATCCGCCATAACCAGTTGGATTCATGCATCGCTCTGTGCCAAATATATATTAATAACTCAAAAATAAACAGGGCGGTAAAAGCACTGAGCCAAGCGTTTGACCGGGTTAAATCAAAGAGTTGATAATTTGCCAGATAATTGTCCCAAATGAGTGGCATGTAACTGGCCAGGTAAAAATAACTAATTAACGCTATAGTACATTTCAGGTACCAGGCTTTGGGGCGCTGCAATTTTTTGCCAGGGAATAGATGTTCTATTAAAAATAGTCCGCAATACATTGCGAAGAGTCCCAGTGAAATGGGGTCGAGTAATACTTCTAGTGGTGTAGGCATGATCGCTCCGGATATAGATAGCCAAATTGTTTTAAAATTATGCCTGGCAGAAAATATTCATCATGAACAAGAGCACACGATTGAATAATATTTAGATAACGATTATCTAAATGTGAAAATATTGGTGCGTGACTATAATCCGGCGCGACATAATGGCTAATAGAAGGACTTGACCTCGTTATGATTTATCAGCTGGGTAATATTCAGATTGATACAACACAATTTAAAGTAATGGCCGACGGCAGGGCTATTTCTGTTGAGCCGAAAGTATTTGATTTGATTATTTATCTGATAACCCATCGCGATGTAGTTATAACCAGGGATGAGCTGTTTTCCCAAATTTGGAAAGGCAGGGCGGTTTCAGACACAACCCTGAGTAATCACATAAAATCAGCGCGAAAGGTACTGGGCGATGACGGTGATCTGCAAAAAGTAATTAAAACCGTAAGAGGAAGAGGCTATCAATTTGTTGGCGAAGTAGTAGAACATTCAGCGGTAACGAAAGATTCGAAACCTATTGATCAACAATCAATATCCAACGCAGCAAAACGCACTCCAATCTTGTTACGGGCGCCTGGTTACCTAGTTTATGCAATTGTCACCTTATTTCTAATTGGACTGATCGGGATCGCATCACTAAAACTCACTAAACAACCGGCGCCGCATATACTGGTAATGCCCTTTGAAATTTCCAGTATGGAAGAGGGGAATTGGCAACCTTTTGCCGACCAGATGACCCGCGAGGTAATTCGCAAACTAAGCCGGATTTCCTCCTTAAAAGTAGTCCCGGCCACGTCGGCTTTCTCATTTAATCAACAAACAAATAATGACAGTCTTGAAGATAACCTGCCTCAAGTAAATTTAGTATTGTCGGCGGTTGTGAATGTGTCAGGGGATAGCAAAATACGTATCACTACAGAGTTATCGGAGATTGAAAAGCATAAAATTATTTGGAATAAAGCTTATGAAACTACTATCGACAATACCAATTTTTTTTCCGTCCAGGAAGATATTGCTCGCTCCGTCACCAACTCTTTGAAGCTCATATTAGGGCAGGCTGAACAACATGCACTGGCAAGCTTCCCTACCGCTAATTTAGCCGCATATGAGCTCTACGTAAATGGCCAGTATGAAGCGAGCAAGCTAAACCATGATGCTTTGCTTCATGCAATATCTCTATTTGATCAAGCTATAGAACTGGATCCTGACTTTGCGTTAGCCTATTTAGCAAAAGCCGATGCGTATCGGAATGTCATGGCGTATTTTGAAAGGCCTGTGGAGGTATTACCTGAAGTCGCCACAGCTGTGAACGCCGCGCTTAGTCATCAGGGTGATTCCGCCGAAGCGTTATCCTCTCTTGGTTTAGCCTATGCTTTTGCATGGCGTTGGGAAGATGCGATACGAACACTCTCTGCCGCCAAGGCACTCAATCCAAGGTTGGCGCAAACGGAATTGGGTTTGGCAATTTATTATAGCGGTATTGGTGATAGAAAAAATGTTCTTAACTCAATCACCCTTGCTGATAAATTGGATCCATTGAACGTTGAAATCGCAGATTGGGGACACTGGCTGCTGGCCATGGTAGGTGAACTGGAAGCCGCGAAGCACTGGAGTCAGGAGAAAACAACACTGCATCCGAAAGTAGGGATGATCTTCAGCGGCGCGAGTATGTCTGCGTCACTAAGAAAGGAACATTCAGAAGCGATCAGGCTGGCAAAGCAGGGGATCCTGCTCGACCCTGAATCGCCATACTCATATTTAGCACTAGCTCAGGCATATGGTTATGCAGGACAACAGGAAAAGATTTTAGATTTACTAAAACAGGCTGATCAATTTGACAGTTATGTTTGTCCTTACGAAAAGGCAATTAATTATATTTTACTGAATGACATAGACCAGGCTTTTGCTAATTTGCAGGACGCCATCGAAGCACGCTCAAATTGCCTTGTATTTACCCGACAAGATCCCCGCTTAGCACCCATAAAAGAAGATCCAAGATATCTGATATTGTTGAAGCGTATCGGTTTAGATGATCAATCTATAGTGCGCTATTCAAAATAAAAAACAAGCTTAGGCTTTAAAGCGATAAATCAACTGCAATGCGATTTTATAAAGTGAAGGGCCAATGAGACTCGGCCCTGAACCATTAAAATCATTAAGCAAAATCGAGTAAATCGGTACCAAAAAAGTTATCGATAATACAGCGCCATTCACCATGTGGCTGACGCTGCATTACGTACAAAGCTCGCTTTCCCTCGCAGGGTGTTGCCAGTGGCGTAGCCTTAGGTACGAGATATAACTTGCTAATTACCAAGGCAATATCACCAGCCTCGATAACAATTTCATCTCCAGTGGTAACCAAATGCGATGGCATATACTTTTTCTGAAACGCCTGCAGTGCGGTAATGCTATCGTGTTGTTGCTGGCCTAATGGGGTAGCAACGATTTTGGCATCGTCACTGTAACAATTTGAAATAGCTTGCAGATCACCGTTATTTACAGCTTGATGTAAATGGCTCAGTAATTCAGTGATTGATTGTTTCATGGTTATAGTCTCTGTAACGTTAGGTGGTGCCGCAAAGACTGATGAACAAAAAACCCGCCTTTGCGGCGGGTTTCGATAACTTTAATTACGCACAATCAAACCCGCCAATCATTAATAATAGCGAGCAGAATAATGTGTGAAGGGGCTGAGGCTAAATCAACCTGATGCGTAACTGTCATATTCATAGCAAGAGTATTTAATTTATAAGATTAAATGTCAACGGTTTAACGAGCAAGACTTGAGGGCGAGCTAACATAACGAGCGCTAAAGCAAACGCCTACAACGGATTAAACCCATAAAATTATGGGATATACATTAACCAAACGCTAATTAAACTCTGAGTAGAAAACGCAGTAAATTGCCCAGTGTTAAGTACGCTG